>JAZSDS010000096.1:0-7264 GCA_045531275.1 Faecousia sp. | reverse complement strand
ACAGCGTTCAGGATGGTGGTGGAACCGGTGGGAGTGGGGATACGCTGTGCAGCGCCGATCAGCTTGCCGTTCAGCTCGGGGATAACCAGGCCGATAGCCTTAGCAGCACCGGTGGAGTTGGGAACGATGTTGATAGCACCTGCACGGCTGCGGCGCAGGTCACCCTTTCTCTGGGGACCGTCCAGGATCATCTGGTCGCCGGTGTAGGCGTGGATGGTGCACATGATGCCGGACTCGATGGAAGCCAGATCATTCAGAGCCTTAGCCATGGGAGCCAGGCAGTTGGTGGTGCAGGAAGCTGCGGAAATGATGTTGTCTTCCTTGGTCAGGGTCTCGTGGTTAACGTTGTAAACAATGGTGGGCAGGTCGTTGCCGGCAGGAGCGGAGATAACGACCTTCTTAGCACCGGCAGTGATGTGAGCCTGTGCCTTTTCCTTAGAGGTGTAGAAGCCGGTGCACTCCAGCACAACGTCTACGCCCAGCTCGCCCCAGGGCAGCTCGGCAGCGTTTGCCTTAGCGTAGATGGTGATCTTCTTGCCATCCACAACGATGTTGTCTTCGCCAGCCTCAACAGTATGTGCACCGAAGGGAGCAGCGTAAGCGCCCTGGGTGGAGTCATACTTCAGCAGGTGAGCCAGCATCTTGGGAGAGGTCAGGTCGTTGATAGCGACCACTTCGTAACCCTCAGCGCCGAACATCTGACGGAAAGCCAGACGGCCGATGCGACCAAAACCATTGATTGCTACTTTAACGGACATAGTTGATTCCTCCATTTACTTCTTGCTGTTCTCTAACAGCAGTTTTGATAACATTCTGCGGGAATGTTATAAAGTCCATACAGATAAATTATACTATAACAGTTTTTTGTTGTAAAGTATATCTTTTACCAAATTCTACGTTTTTCAGTAAAAAATTATTGACATTCAGTACAAAAAACATCTATTTTCCCTGGTTAAAAAAGGAAAGAATCTGCCTTTTTGCAGCTTTTACGCTTCCCTGGAAGAAACCGGCCTTGCCACCGCCCCTGCCGTTCAGGGCCTTATTAAGCTCCTGACCCAGCTGCTTGATGTCCAAGGTCTTATTTACCAGGCACATACTGTAACCCTCTGCATCCGTTCCGGAAAACACCCCGGCAGTACCGCCACAGCTTTGGGCCATCCGGTCCGCAAGCTCCCGGACAGCGGCAGGCTCCAGATTCTCTGTAAAATACAGCGCATCCCCCTGGCCTGTAAAACTTTGGGCAATGGTATCAAAGAGCTGCCGCTCCAGCCCGGCCGCCCGGTACTTTTCCGCCGCCAGCATCTCGTTCATTTTCCGGGCAGCCTCGCCGGTTTCCAGGAGCTTGGCGGAAAAGGCCTGAGATACCTGCCTGTTTTGTTCAAGAACCTGGCTAAGGAACTCCAGGGCCCGCTGTCCGCATACCATTTCTATCCGCACGCCCTGATGAAATTTCACGCAGCTAAGGAGCTTAATAATGCCCACCTGCCCGGTAAAGGCCGTATGCACACCGCAGCAGGCGCAGGTGTCATAGCCTGGGATATCCACGATCCGCACCGGCCAGGCAAGCGCCTTTTTTGTGCGGTAGTTTACTTTAGGAAGCTCCCCTTCCTCCGGATACCAGCAGTTTACAGGCAGATTTTCATAGACAGCCCGGTTTGCCTGCTCCTCGATCTTCGGCAGGGCATCCCCAGGAATATATGCGTCAAAATCGATGGTAATAACCTCTGCGCCTATGTGAAAGCCCACATTGTGGCAGCCGTACATTCTGTGGATAATACCCGAGACGATGTGCTCGCCGGTATGCTGCTGCATCAGGTCAAACCGGCGCTGCCAATCGATAGTGCCTGTGACTTTTTCCCCCACAGGGATCGCCCTGTCGCACAAATGGACAACGGTCTGTCCGGACTCCTGTACATCCAGCACCCGGGCCTCCCCCAGAGTTCCCAGGTCGCAGGCCTGGCCGCCGCCTTCCGGGTAGAACGCTGTAGCATCCAGGGTCACCAGCCAGCCTTTCTCCGTTTCCCGGCAGTCTGTGACTGTAGCTGCAAATGCTTTTTGGTGAGGATCCTCATAATATAGCTTTCTTACTTCCATAACAACCGCTCCTTGGCGTATTTTCCCCATTGTACCACACAGAACGCCTCTTTGCAACGCAGGAGAACATGGATATTGTCGAGCAGTTTTATAGGCCAAACTGCCTGATTCGTGGTTTTTCTGTGACTTTACAAGGTAAAATGATTGGCACAACGCACCAAGGAGGAAGGGCAATGCAGCTGCAAAAATTAAAAACCTATATGGAAACAGGACGGGTAGTATTTCTGCCCGCCAAAGCCATCCGTGCCAATCCGGCCCAGCCTCGAAAGATCTTCCGTGAAGAGGAGCTTGCGGAACTGGCGGAAAGCATCCGTCAGCACGGCATCCTGCAGCCTTTGTCTGTCCGACGGATCGGCACAAGCTATGAGCTGATCGCCGGGGAGCGGCGGCTCCGGGCAGGGATCCTGGCAGGGCTGTCGGAGGTCCCCTGTATCCTTATGAATATGGATGACCGGGAGTCGGGTATGACCGCTCTTGTGGAAAACCTGCAGCGGCAGGACCTGGATTTTATCGAAGAGGCAAAGGGCATCAGCTATGTAATGGACCAGTGGTCTATGAGTCAGGAACAAATTGCCAGAATGCTGGGTAAAAGCCAAAGCGCGGTAGCCAACAAGCTGCGGCTGCTGCGTCACTCTCCACAGGTTTTGGAAAAGCTGCGGCAATATCGCCTTACGGAACGACACGCCCGGGCGCTGCTGCAGCTGCCCACAGAACCGGACAAGCTCCGGGCCTTGGAGACTATATCCCGTCTGGGCATGAGCGTTTCCCGGACAGAGCAGTACATAGACTCCCTTTTGGCTGAACCGGAACAGCGGCAGGAACGGGCAGATGTGGGGGCGTTTCTGAAAAATGTGAGCCAGACCCTGTCCCGGATCCAGCGCTGTGGAATCCCGGCTGTTTCCGAGCGTCGGGAAACTGACAGCCAGATCGTTTTGACTATTACCATACCCAAATAAAACTGCTCCCTGCGCCTTTCGGCACAGGGAGCAGATCTTTATTCGTCTGTTATGCGGTTCTCTATCCGGGTCAGGGCATATTGCATTGCCTCATAGGTCTGCTGGGAAACTTTGTCAATATAGCCGCCCTCATAGGCAGCAACGGTTTCCTGGATCCGTACCACCCGCAGGGGCTTGTCCTTTTCCTTCACTGTAAAGATTGGGGTATAGCTGTAGCCGGTGATCCGGGTATCCCCGCTATGATTATCCTTGGTGATCTCCAGATCCAGAATCACGGAATACTCCGACCCGGCCCGCTGGGCATCCCCCAGAAAATCTCCCAGGGAATAAGCCACAAAGGTGCCTGCCTCCTGATCGTACACCATTTTCTGGACATAGTGGGAATGGGTTCCAATAATGGCATCCACACCCTTGCTCTGAAGCAGACTGCAGATTCTGTTCTGGCTTTCGCTGACAGTGTCATTATATTCGCTGCCCCAGTGGAGCATCGCCACAGTAATATCCGGTTTCTCCTTGGCTACCGCGTCCAAAACCGCCGTAATGCCCTGGGTATCCTCGTTCTGGTAGGTGGTGGCATAGTCGGTGTACAGAAGGTTCACACAGCCTTCGCTGCCGGCAGGCAGCGCCATGGAGTCCATGCCCTTGGTAAATGCCACGAAGGCGATTTTGATACCTTGGACATTGCGGATGATGTAGCCCTTCCCCGCCTTTGCCTCCCGGGTATTGGCATATACACCCAAAGGCTCCATTCCCGCTGTGCGGACGCCGTTAATGGTGGCAGCCAAGCCGTCCATACCCTTGTAAATGGAATAAGAATTGGCAAGCTGCACCAGATCTACCCCGGCATCAGCCAAGGCCTGGGCCATAGTCTGTGGCGCGGAGCGGTCTGTGCCGTAGGGGGCTCCAAAGAGGTTTCCCTCAAGATTCAGGGCCGTAATGTCTGCATTTGCCAGCAGATGGGCCACATCCAGAAAGGTGTTGGTATAATCAAACTCACTGCCGCCGGAATTTACAACGGCTTCTGTAATATTCAGGTCTCCCGCCGCCGCCAGATGGATCACTGTGGTAGGGGGCGTTGTCTGGGCTGTACCCTCAGTCTGGTCCTGCTGGACTGTATCCTGGGGCGTAGTTTGTTCCGTTTGGTTTGCTGGGGCTTTCCGGGATAGGGCAAATATCAGAATCGTGCACAACACCACCGCCACGCCGGCTGCGATCAGCTTAATTACTGTACGCCGCTGCTGGGCTTGCCGCTGTTGCCGCTGCTGCTGCCGTTGGGCTCTTCTTTTCTTAAATTCTTCCGGATCAAACGCCATATCTGCCCCTCCTTCCCTATTTTTATATATTCTACACCATTTTTGCCGGTTTCACAAGTCCCGGAATAAAATTAAGCGGCGCTTCATGCGCCGCCTAATTCTACTTTTGAGCCTGTTGACAGCCGCAGCATCCGCTGCAGGCACCGCTATCGGGGCAGCCGATGCACTTCTTGCCGCTCTTTTTAGCCTTATGAACATACCAGCCGGCAAGGCCAATGATGGCTACCACCACTGCAATGATGATAATATCAACCAAATTCATAGCTTCACCTTCTGCCGCTGAGGGCATATTCCGCCTTTACCTTTTTGTCTGCCCCAAGGCACAGATACACCAGAACAGCAGCAAACACCGCAACAGCGATCAGACCGCCCAGGAAGCCAGCTCCAAGAGAACCGGTGGTGATCAGCGTGCCGATCTGGAACACCAGATAGCCTACGGTGTAGCCGGTGCTCAGCTGCAGGGCGATACCGCCCCAGAACCACTTCTTTTGGCTGATCTCCGAATTCATAGCGCCCATAGCCGCAAAGCAGGGGGGTGTGAACAGATTGAACATCAAGTAAGCCAGGGCAGCAACCTTCGTCATTCCTACCATAGCAGCGGCGACCTCGTTGCCGGAGCCCACCATTTCAAGGTCGTCGTTAACCACAAAGCCGTAACATACCGCCAGTGTGCCCACAACATTTTCCTTGGCGATGAAGCCGGTAACTGCGCCGGCTGCCAGCTGCCATGCGCTGATGCCAACGATGGGTACCAGCGCCACAGCAATGGGGTTGGCAACGGTAGCAAGGATAGAGGTATTTTCCATTCCCTCCTCCACCAGCTGCAAATTCCAGTTAAAGGACTGCATGATAAACACAACAGCATTGCAAAGCAGAATGATGGTACCGGCCTTGACAATGTATGCCCAGCCACGGGAGCACATATCCTTAAACGCCCGCTTTAGGCTGGGTGTCTTGTACTCAGGCAGTTCAATAATGAAAAAGGATTTGCGGTTCTTATGTCCTGCAATTTTATTAACCAGCAGCGCCCCCAGCAGAATAAAGGCAATGCCCACAAAGTACATCAGCGTGCCCACCCAGGAGGCATCCTCAAAGAACGCGCCGGCAAACAGGGCGATGACAGGCAGCTTTGCGCCGCAGGGCATGAAAGGCGTCAACATTGCGGTAGCATTGCGCTCCCGCTCATTCCGGATAGTGCGGGCTGCCATAACGCCGGGGATGGCGCAGCCGGTGCCTACCACAAAGGGGATCACAGACTTTCCGGAGAGCCCCACCTTCTTGAAAATAGGGTCCAAAACTACAGTAGCCCGGGCCATGTAGCCACAGTCCTCCAGCAGGGAGATAAGGAAATACATGACCATCACCAGGGGCAAAAAGCCCACCACAGCGCTGACGCCGCCGATGATGCCCTCAGTGAGCAACGCCGCCAGAAATGGATTTGCTCCTTCCAAGAGACCTGCGACCCATTCCTTAAACATATCGATCAGGGTGACCAATCCGGGGACAGTGGTGCCGTTTGCAAATTCATAGCCTTCGGCGATCCACACACCCAGCCACGCCTGACTGATCTGGAACACCAGGAACATGACCACAGCAAAAATAGGCAGACCGACCAGGGGATGGGTCAGGACCGCGTCAATCTTGTCCTGGAAATTTTTATCTCTGGTACGGACCTTGCGAGTCTCTACCTGGGCCACCACCTTATTTACAAAGTCGAAGCGCCGGCGATCAGCGGCTTCAACATTCTTTTTGTTGGACATATCCATGCTGTTCTCGCTATAGGGCGGGATCTGCCGGGTCCCGTCCCGTGCTGCTGCCGCTTTGACCAGCTCTTCAAGCCCATCGGCGTGGGTGGAAACTGTCTCCACCACAGGGCATCCCAGCTTTTCTGACAGCAACGCTGCGTTGATCTGGGTCCTCTTCTTTTCATTCACATCTGTCTTGTTCAGAGCCACCACCACAGGGATCCCCAGTTCCAGCAGCTGTGTGGTAAAGAACAGGCTGCGGCTGAGATTTGTAGCATCCACAATGTTGACGATCACATCGGGGGCCTCGTTTTTGATATAGGCGCTGGTAATACTCTCCTCCGATGTAAAGGGAGACATGGAGTAGGCGCCGGGCAGATCCACCGCGATCAGCTCTGCATCCCCTGCATACATCTTTTTAATAGGGGCCTCTTTTCTGTCAACGGTCACACCTGCCCAGTTGCCCACCTTTTCGTTACGACCGGTGAGGGCATTGTACATGGTGGTTTTGCCGCTGTTGGGATTGCCCGCAAACGCAATTCTCATTATTTTTCCTCCTATACTGTTTTCTGAAAAAATGTAACCTGTAAAGCAGTTAGTCTATGCTAACTTTAGGCCAAAAGGCAATCAGCGAACCTGCCGCGCTATTTTTTACAGCGCCACAACGATTGCCTCCGCCAACTGATTGTCAATATTGTATCTGCCGTCCTTGATCGCCACCGTGCAGCCGCCCCTCCGGCGGGACACCACCGTGACGGGTTCACCGCTGTAGCAACCGAGGGAAAACAGAAATGCATTGAGCTCATCATCGTCGGTCTCGATCCGCTGAATGATATATTCTTTTCCTTCCTGGGCTGTGGTCAAATTCATATACATCACCTGGTGGACATTTCATAATACTATATTCCCAAGCAGTTAGCATATGCTAATTGCTGCCGGGGAAATATGATTAGCCTCTGCTAACCGCTTTTATATAATATATTCCAAATTTTGGTTTGTCAATACCCAAATGAATTTTTTGTGCCGAAAAAAATTAGGCGCGTTGCAAAATGCGCTCCGACGAAAATACGCTGTCATTGCAAGGGGCCTTAGCCCCGTGGCAATCCGCTTTTCTTGCACTGCGAAGCAGTGCATTGTCCCAGAGGGGCAATAGGGG
>JAZSDS010000058.1:0-14809 GCA_045531275.1 Faecousia sp. | reverse complement strand
AAGGAATTTGGTTGGTAACTATAATTGATAAAAACACGGAGGATTCTACTATGATGAATACAAATTATGTTGCGCTGGAAACTGTACTGAAGGAAGAGGGCTTTGTTAAGTATCTGCTGTCTCTGGAAA
The DNA here is from genome assembly GCA_045531275.1 of Faecousia sp. Lineage (GTDB taxonomy): Bacteria > Bacillota > Clostridia > Oscillospirales > Oscillospiraceae > Faecousia. The sequence goes on along the minus strand of JAZSDS010000058.1, from coordinate 14,680 downwards.
CCCCGGAAGCTGCACAGAAAGCATTTGCAGATAAAGGTATTGAGTTTACTGTTGAAGAGATTAACGAAATCGCAAAGGAGTTGAACAACAGTTTGACTGCAATTTCCGAAGATGAATTCACCGAAGACAACGAAGTCGAAGATGATTACAGTGACGAAGTCGTCGAAGGCGATCTGGACATCAACGTACCGATTGGCGATGACACCATTGCTGAAATTGAAAACTAATTAAATAAGTCTGCGGGGACACAGGACTGTGTCCCCGCTTTTTTATGACAGCATGATCTTAATGATCTCCGCATCGGTTTTCCGCATGCCTTCACTGGCAAGGCGGCTGACATTATCGATGGTATTTTCCACACCCTTGCTGACGATGCCGTCGCCACCCAGGAACTGACTGCCCTGGCGGAACATCTCCATACCCAGCAAACCTGCCTCCACAGCAGAGGCGATCTTTGCGGCGCAGCTTGCCTTTGCGCCGTCACAGATCACGCCGGAGTTAATGGCGATGGCATTGACAACGGTATGGGCAATTTCCCGGAACTTTCCGCCGTAGAGATATGTAACACCTGCCGCCGCACCGCAGCCGGCGCTGATGGCGCCGCAATAGGCGCTCAGGGGGCCGATGCCGCTTTTCAGGTGCAGTGTGATCAGGTTCGCCACCACCAGTGCCCGGTAGAGCTGCTCTTGATCTACCCCCAACTCCCGGGCGTAAATCACCACAGGGACAGATGCTGTAATGCCCTGATTGCCTGAGCCGGAATTGATGACCACCGGCTTTTCGCAACCGCCCATACGGGCATCGGAAGCCGCTGCGGCATAGGCCTTTGCTCTGGTGACCACATCGTCGCCCCGGGCTTTCAAAAGCACCTGGCCGATCCGGGCGCCATAATTGTGGGCAAGGCCTTCCTCGGCAATATCCATATTGCACCGGATCTGCCGGTCCAGAATCTCCTTTATATCCCGGATATCCACCCGGTCTGCAAATTCCACGATTTTCTCCACAGAAAGAAGCTGCTTATCTCCGCCGTCTCCCGCTTCCTCCGATTCGATGGCCCGATCAAAGACGGTATTGCCATCCTCCTCGATCCTTACAATATTGGTATGCTCGCCGGCTATGTGGCACACAACCTTATGATCGCCGGCCTCCAGTTCAATCTGAATATCAAACAGCGCCCCGGACTGGGATTCCTCCACTGTAAATTTCGCGCTTTTCAGATATTCCGCGATCTGCACCTGCTGCTGTCGGGTAACCTGAGAGATCACCAGTAGCTTCTTCTCCGGGTCTCCGGCGATCACGCCTGCGGCAGCCGCTGCCTCCAGGCCGTGAAGACCCCCGGTATTGGGTACGATGACGCTTTTTACATTTTTGATAATGTTACTGCTGACAATGATTCTTACAGTTCCCGGCAGCTGTTTCAGTTCTTTTGCCGCCACCGCCGCTGCATAGGCCACCGCAATAGGCTCTGTGCAGCCCATTGCCGGTACCAGCTCCTGCTCCAGAATTCGGACATACGCGCTATAGAGTTCCCTATCCATAAAAACGCCCTCCGGTATGTTTTCTTCCAGTATAACAGATACTTAGAAAAAAAGCTAGGAAAATGCTGTAAAACCGCAAAAAGGCCCGGCTATTCTAAACGGAACAGCCGGGCTTTTATCTTATTATTCGTAATCCACAGGCGTGCTGGTATCGGAGGCAACCGCAACATAGGTGGTGCCAACGCCCAGGGTCATAGGTGTGCCATCCTCCAGGGTGTAAACAAAGGGGGTACGCAGGTCCTCACGGGACCACTTGATCTTTGTGATCTCGCCGTTCACTGCCAGATAGCCTTCACCCTCACCGGTAAGCTCATAGTAAGAGCGATTATACTCGCCGTCGTGCCGGTTCCACTGGGATGTGTAGAGCACCATTACATTCTTAAAGGTCATCTGCTCACCGGAATTGGCGTCGATATACACATTGCCGTACTGCTCCATAGCGTACAGACCGGTATCGGCACTGTAGGTAAAGGAGCTGGTCTTATCACCTCGGAAGCTGATCACCACTTTGTTGGCAACTTCACCGTTCAGCTTCACTTCCTCGTCAAACAGCAAGCCGAAATCCTGTTCCTCTGTGGACGCATAGCCCTTGTCCGTCAGCGCCTTCAGCAGGTCTTCGCCGGTGGTAAACAGCGTGTGCTCCCAGGCATAACCCTTGTAATTATAACGGTCTTTATCCCGGAAGAAATATCTGCCGTTATATACCTGATCGATATGCTCCCAGCCCTCGATCTTGTCGCCGGAGTCACCATAGCCGGCGTTGCGGCCTCTCACGCTGCCGCCGCAGTGAACAATGGGTGCATTATAGCCCACAGCAATATTATTAAAGAAGGTACGGGCGCTGCGGACAGGTCCGATAGATCCCACGCCTTCCAGATTGGTGAAAACTGCCAGACAGCGTGTAATACCGCCCTCTGTCTCGATCTCATATAGCATATCCGCGTTGGACACGCCGTGATGGGGCAGCGCTGCCTTAAGGTTATTGATGACAACCGCTGTAGGACGACCGGTGTAGGGTGTCTCCAGAGGTGCGCCGTTCAGGGGATTCCTGTACAGCACAGGAGGTTCTGTCGCTTCGGTAGTAGCCTCTGTGGTAGCCTCCGTAGTTGCCTGGGTGGTCTCTGTGGTGGGCTGGGTATCTTCTGCGTCACCGCCACAGGCGCACAGAACAAAACACAGCGCGAGCATCAGGGCAATCAGTCGTTTCATTACAGTCATCCTTTCCTGTTGTCTCGGAATAAATGTATTATACCAAACTTAACATAACATTGCAACCCCCAACTATTTTCCATTCACCCTCTTTTCCTCCACGCACCGTTTTTTTGCCTTCCAGGTAGGACTTCCAGAAGGTCCCTTTTGGGTGGTATATTCAAGGTATATCACAAAAAGGAGATACGTCCAATATAGAAATTCCTCGGACACTTCGTTGGGTCATTAATTGTATCGCCATTGCAATATATGGCTATGCTGATTGGAAGATACAACAAAACAAGCATCCACGGATGCTTGCTTTGTTGCAATTATTTGATTAACGCTTTCTCCATGGTTTTGCCCAGGGAGTAGTAGAACACACTGTCCCGGGCGGGGGTCAGTCCTGTCAAAAGGCCACGGGTAGCGTAGATGGCATAGCTGCGGAACAGAATGGGACAAAGTCTGCCGTCTTCCATTATGTTCTGGTGCAGGGTATAGTAGTTGCCGTGGTTGGCAAGGGACTCCATACACAGTGTGTACAAGCCCACATCATCAATGGCACCATAGCTCAATGCGCCATTACTGGAAAAGAAGGCGGAAAGATCCATATTGTTGGACAGCTTTGTCTGCCCAACATATATATCATATTCCCGCATACGCAGAGCGTAGAGATAGCCCTCGCTGTCTACTTCCTTCATCTGCACTGTAAGGCCGCTGTTTTTCAGCGCTTTGCCGACCTCCCGGGCTACCCGCAGACGCAGACTGTCATCGCTGTTGACCAGAACTGTTACCACAGTTTCTTCCGGCAGCTGGGCTGCTGCTACAGCCTTTTTAAGGGCCTCGCCCCCATCGTAGCCATAGCGTTCCGCTAGGGTTTTATTGTAATAGGGGGACAAAGGGGATGCGGGCAGCGCGGCGCTTCTGGCAAAGCCGCGGTAATAGCTTTCCGCCAGAGTATCTCTGTCGATGGCGTGGGTCAGGGCAGACCGGATCTCCGGCAGGGAGAACACGGAGCTGACCATATTGCAGCCCAAATACAGGAAAATATTGTTTTCACAATCCCAAAGCTCGTAATCGCAACGGTAGTCCGCGTACCGGTCTGAGCCGGGGTCAGCGCAAACCAGGCTGAGATTTTCAAATTCAAAGGTATCCCGGATCTGGGTGGCAGATTCCGCCCGGACCAGGGCAATGGTCTGGGCCGTAACTGTCATATCTGCCTTGCACCACCAGTCCGTCCGGCGGCGCAGCCGGGGAGACCCTTCCACTGTTTCAAACATATAGGGTCCGGTTCCCAGAGGCTGATCCAGCTTTACCTGCTCCTTCTTGAGGATGGGAATATCCAGGAGCAACGGCAAGTTTTCATAGGCCGTGGTCAGCTTCACGGCAACGCCCCCGTCTGCCGCCACTGCGATCTCCTCTACATGGTTCATTCTGCCGCTATAGATCTGGCTGGCCTTTGCCGCCTGGAGGCTGGCCGCCACATCCTGGGCAGTCAGAGACGCGCCGTCAGAGAAGGTGGCGCCTTCAATATAAAAGGTATAGGTCTTCATATCCTCGGACACGCTGTACTTTTTACAGAGCATAGGCTCAATATTGTAGTCTCTGTCCACAATAAACAGACTTTGGTACAGCAGGCTGAACAGCGCCCGGTTGGTAAAATCGGTGCACAGGTAGGGGTTCATAGAGCGGTCCGGATAATAGGTCAGGGTCAGCGCCTGGTCATCACCGTCCTGGGGCTTGGTCACAACAGGGCCGGTATAATCCTCCTCCCAGGTCAGTCCGTCACCGGTGGGAGTATAGGGCTTGTTATCACTGCCACAGCCGCCGAGCAGGCCCACGCCAATAGCTCCGCATAACAGCATTGCAAATATCCGCTTCATTGACCTGCCTCCTTACAAACGATAATTGCGCCCTGAGAGCCCCGGTTTTTTCCCACCCGGCGGTGGGACCAGAACCGATCCGGCTCACAGGCTGTGCACAGTCCGGAGATCTCAATATTCTTTACCCCGGCGTTTTTCAGCGCCAGAGCATTGATCTCTTTTAGGTTTACATAATATTTCTCTCCGTCCGAACGGATAAACTGCTCCGCAGCTTCGCCGTAGGTCTGCCGGATAGCCTGAGGCACATCCAGGTCCGTCTGGAAGCAGCACTGGGCAATATTGGGCCCAATGGCGGCGCAAATATTTTCCGGCTTGCAGCCGTAGGCGGACACCATTGCCTCCACGGTTTTCCGGGCAATGCCTGCAGCAGTGCCCCGCCAGCCCGCATGGGCAGCGCCTACCGCTCCCGTCATGGGATCATGGAGGAGAATGGGTGTACAGTCCGCGGTAAAGACCACAAGGCCCGTACCCGGGGCATTTGTGATCAGGGCGTCACACTCGGCAAGCTCCGGGGCAAACAGTCCCGCGCCATGCTCCTCTGGGCCTACCTTGCGGACAATGTCCGTATGGGTCTGCTTGGTAAGCACAAGCTGTTCGGGGGAAAATCCCACAGCCTCCCCCAAAATCCGGAAATTGGAAACTACATTTTCCGGTTCATCTCCCCGGTGTGTGCCAATATTCATAGATGCCAGCTGCCCCCTGCTCACACCCCCGATCCGGGTGGTGAAGCAGTGGGCCGCGGCGATATTCTCAGCGGTGAGATATTCCAGATCGCCGATTCTGATGGTATTGATAGCCATTAGTTCTCCAGTCCTGCAGCAATATCCTTATCCCGGCAGCATTTTTTATACTTCTTTCCGCTTCCGCAGGGGCAGGGGTCGTTGGGGCCTACCTTGGTTGCCTTCCGCACCGGCTGCTGCTTCACAGACTTGTCCGGTCCGCCGGCAGAGGTCTCCTTTGCCACCTTTTCCCGCTTAACCTCCTGGGCAGGCTTCAGCTCTACCCGGAACATCCGGCTGATCGTCTCCTCACGGATGGCGTTGATCATGCCCTGGAACATCTCATAGCCCTCTTCCTTGTAGGCTATGACCGGGTCATGCTGGCCGTAGGCCCGCAGACCGATACCCTGCTTCAGGTCGTCCATGGCATCGATGTTGTCCATCCAGTATTCATCCACCACCCGGAGCATGACCACACGCTCCAGTTCCCGCATAACAGGGGCTGTGTAAGCCTTTTCCTTGGCTTCATAGGTCTTCACTGCCAGATCATAAACAGTTTCTGTAAGCTCCTGGGCGGAAACACCCTCCTGTTCAGTCAGGGCACCTCTGGGGAAATAAATCCCCTGGAACTTTGCCAGCACCCGGCGGAATCCGTCTGCGTCCACAACACCGCCGCTTTCGCTGAGGGCATCTGCCACGCCGCCCTCCACCACAGAACGAAGCATACTGAGCATGTTTTCCCGCAGCTCCTCGCCGTCCAACACCTTTTGGCGCTGGGCGTAGATGACCTCACGCTGGGTGTTCATCACATTGTCATATTCCAGAACATTTTTTCTGGCCCGGAAATTGCGGCTTTCCACAGTTTTTTGGGCGTTCTCCACTGCACCGGAAAGAATCTTGGCGTCAATGGGGGTATCCTCATCCAGTCCCAGGGTATCCATCATGCCCATGATCCGGTCAGAGGAGAACAGTCGCATCAGATCGTCCTGGAGGCTCAAGTAGAACCGGCTTTCGCCCGGATCTCCCTGCCGTCCGGAACGGCCCCGAAGCTGGTTGTCGATACGCCGGGATACGTCGCGTTCCGTGCCGCTAATAAACAGGCCGCCTGCTTCTCTGACCTGACGGGCCTCGTCAGCAATCTGGGCTTTATATTTTGCCAGAAGTTCCTCATACTTTGCCCGGATCTCCAGGATCTGGGGGTCGTTTGTTTCGGAATAAGCGTTGGCCTCTGCCAGCAGCTCCTCCGGCAGCTCCTGCTTGCGCAGCTCGCTCATTGCCATAAATTCTGCGTTGCCGCCCAGCACGATATCTGTACCACGGCCTGCCATGTTGGTGGCAATGGTCACGGCTCCGGGTTTGCCCGCTTGGGCAATGATCTGGGCCTCCTGCTCATGGAATTTGGCGTTGAGCACATTATGGGGGATCTTCTCCCGCTTCAGCAGCTTGCTCAGCAGCTCACTTTTCTCAATGGACACCGTACCCACCAGTACAGGCTGTCCCTTTTCATAACATTCTTTCACCTGCCGGATGATTGCCCGGAATTTACCCGCCTCCGTCTTGTACACCACATCCGGCTGGTCAATACGGGCAACAGGACGGTTGGTGGGGATCTCCACCACATCCAGCATATAAATGGAGGCAAATTCGTCCTCTTCCGTCAGCGCCGTACCGGTCATGCCGGAAAGCTTATGGTACAGGCGGAAGAAGTTCTGGAAGGTAATAGTTGCCAGAGTCTTGCTCTCACCGGCCACCGTTACCCGCTCCTTGGCCTCAATAGCCTGATGCAGACCTTCGTTGTAGCGTCTGCCGTACATCAGTCGTCCGGTAAACTCGTCTACAATGATGATCTGTCCGTCCTTGACGATATAGTCGGTATCCCGTTTCATCAGGCCCTGGGCCTTCATTGCCTGGTTCAGGTGATGGGACAGGGTAGTATTTTCCGTATCCGCCAGATTTTCAACGCCGAAATGCTTTTCTGCCTTGGCAATGCCGGAGGCGGTCAGGGACACGGTACGGGATTTTTCATCCACAAAGTAGTCGCAGTCGTAATCGTCCTGGACTTCCTTTTCGTCAGTCTTTGCAAATACCTTTTTCCGCAAAGTAGACACAAAATAGTCCGCCATTTCGTACAGCTTGGAGGAGTCCTCACCCTTGCCGGAAATAATCAGGGGTGTTCTGGCTTCATCGATGAGGATAGAGTCCACCTCATCCACGATGGCAAAGGCGTGCCCCCGCTGAACAAGCTCTGCCTTGTAAATGGCCATATTGTCCCGCAGGTAATCAAAGCCCAGCTCGTTGTTGGTGCAGTAGGTAATATCCGCGGCATAAGCCTCCCGGCGCTGGGCGCTGTTTATACCGGGGATCACCAGACCCACAGACAGACCCATATACCGGTGGACCTTTCCCATCCACTCGGAGTCGCGCTTGGCAAGATAATCGTTGACAGTGACCACATGGACACCCTCGCCGGTGAGGGCATTCAGGTAGCAGGGAAGAATTGCCACCAGAGTCTTACCTTCACCGGTCTTCATTTCGGCGATGCGGCCCTGATGCAGAATAATACCGCCCATAAGCTGCACCGGATAGGGGCGCATACCCAGCACCCGGTCTGCCGCCTCACGAATAGCGGCAAAGGCTTCGGGCAGCAGCTCGTCCAGGGTCTCGCCCTGGGCGAGGCGTGCCTTAAATTCCGCTGTCTTTCCCCGCAGAGTCTCCTCCGGCAGGGCCCTATATTCCTCCTCCAGCGCCAGGATCTTATCCACCAGAGGCTGGATTTTCTTTATTTCACGGCTGGAGCGTGTGCCAAACAGCTTCGTAATCAATCCCATGAAAAAATCTCCTTCGTTGACAGGGTACAATTTTATACATTATAGCACATCCCCAAGGAAAATAATAGACATTTTTGTGAATATTCAAATTTCTGCCGTATGTTGTTTTCCCATTGGAAAAGTAAAGACTTTCCTGCGAAAACTCTCTTGTAATATAAAAAAGTGTTTGCTATAATGTACGAAAAGAAGAAGAAATCATGGATCTTTTTATGCAAATTATAGGGAGATTTTTATAATATGAGAACTGAACAGCTACTCAACCAAGGCTGGTCCTTTACCTATCACGATGGCTCTGTGCAAGCGTTAGACCTCCCCCACACCTGGAACGCACAGGACGGTCAGGACGGCGGGAACGATTATTGGCGTGGTACCTGCACCTATACTAAGCAATTCCCTGCACCGGAATTTGACCGGGAGAATCAGCGGATCTATCTGGAATTCCAGGGCGTCAACGCTTCTGCCAGGGTAGTGCTGAACGAAAAAGAGGTTATGACCCACGACGGCGGCTACTCCACCTTCCGGGCTGATATAACCGATGTGTTGGCCCAGGAAAACAGTCTCCGGGTAGAGGTGGACAACTCCGTTAACGACCGGGTATATCCCCAGAAGGCAGACTTTACCTTTTACGGCGGCATTTACCGGGATGTAAAGCTGATCACCGTGAACAAAAGCCACTTTGATCTTGACTACTACGGAGGATGCGGCCTTGCTGTTACTCCGGAGGTAGCCGACGAAGATGGCATCATCCGCGTCCGCACCTGGCATAACGCCACCGACGGGCAGGTACAGATCCGGCTTCTGGACGCGGCAGGAACAGAGGTTGCCTCCGGTCAGGGTACAGATATTTCCCTCACCATCCCCAACGTTCACCTTTGGGACGGTCTGGAGGATCCTTACCTATATACCTGCCAAGCCACCTTGATAGAAAATGGCAAGGAAGTGGACCGGATCAACACCCACTTTGGCGTTCGCTACTTCGGCATGGACCCCAAGGAGGGCTTCTTTCTTAACGGACGGGCTTATCCTCTCCATGGCGTGTCCCGCCACCAGGACCGGAAGGGGCTGGGCAACGCCTTGACCCGGACCCATCACGACGTGGATATGGAGCTTATCCGGGAGATCGGCGCCAACACCATCCGTCTTGCCCACTATCAGCACGATCAGTATTTTTACGACCTGTGCGACAAGCATGGCATGATCGTCTGGGCAGAGATTCCCTATATCTCTGAGCATATGCCCAATGGCCGGGAGAACACCGTCAGCCAGATGAAGGAGCTGATCGTTCAAAACTACAACCACCCCAGCATCGTAACCTGGGGACTGTCCAACGAGATCACCATTTCCACCAAGGACAAAAAAGACATGCTGGACAACCACCGTCAGCTTAACGATCTTGTTCACGAAATGGATCCTTCCAGACCCACCTCCCTTGCATGCTACGCTGTGTGCGGCCCCTTTAATAAAGTGGCCCACCTTTCCGACATCGTTAGCTGGAATCTGTATCTGGGCTGGTATGTGCCGGGTCTCTTCCTCAATGACCTGTGGATTGATTTCTTCCACTGGAAGTATCCCAACCGCTGTCTCGGTTTTTCTGAATACGGCTGTGAAGGCATGCCCAATCTCCACTCCTCCCATCCCCGCCGGGGCGACCACACCGAGGAGTACCAGGCCATTTACCACGAGTATATGCTTAAATGCTTTGAAAAGCGTCCCTTTATGTGGGCGAATCATGTGTGGAATATGTTTGACTTTGCCGCCGATGCCAGAAATCAGGGCGGCGAGCCGGGTATGAACCACAAGGGTCTTGTAACCTTCGACCGGAAGATCAAGAAGGACAGCTTCTATCTGTACAAGGCATACTGGAATCCGGAGCCCATGGTCCACATTGCAGGAAAGCGGTATAAGCATCGCCCCGAAAAATACACCACTGTGAAAGTCTATTCCAACTGCCACACTGTTTCGCTGTACGTGGACGGCAAACTGCGCGAGCAGAAGAAAGGCAACAAAATCTTTAATTTCCGCATTCCTTTGCGTGATGAAACAATGGTGGAGGTAGTCGCCGGCGAGGTCCGGGACAAAGCGATCTTCTGTTTCACCCCCAACCCCATCAGCTCCTACAAACTGAACAAAAAGATTGCCGGCGGCGGCAACTGGACTTGATCGGTCTTTAGACCGATCAATGATATAGATCCCTTGCGGGATCTTCGATATAGGCATAGCCTTCGATATGTGCTACGCACTCGATATGCCCACGGCGAGAGAAGGATCTATATTATATCGATGCGCAGCGATATCGAATTGACCGTCAAGTCAATATATCGAGTTTTGCACGGCAAAACATATCGACAAAGCAACTACAACGAGGAGGCCCTTTATGAACAACTCCAGCGGCATGAACCGCGCAAAATTTTATCAGCTCGCCCTGTTCCCCATGAACAACGGCGCCACCAATGTGTACTTCGTTCTGATCCTTTCTTACATTGCCACCTTTGGCAATAAGGTTCTGGGTCTCGCCATGGTGTTTGCCTCCTTTATGGTTACGGGCATGCGTGTTTTCGACGCCATCACCGACCCCATTATCGGTGCCATTATGGATAAGACCGATGGCAAGTTCGGCAAATTCCGTCCCTTTATGGTGCTGGGCAACATTGTAATGGCGGTGTCCGTCATCATACTGTATATGGTCACGCCTCTGATCCCCGCGAACATGATGTGGCTGCGGTACACTACCTTTATCATTCTCTACGCAGTGTGGGTTATCGGCTATACTTTCCAGACTTCTGTGACCCGCTCTGCCCAGTCGGTTTTGACCAACGACCCCAAACAGAGGCCCCTGTTTACCATTTTTAACACCATCGGCTCTCTGGCGGGCATGGGTGCCATGCAGTTCATCGGACCCATCATCGCCGGTGACGGCCTTGCCGGGGACTATAACGCCACCTGGTTTGCCATTATGACCCCCATCGGTATTATAGTCTCTGTGGCGCTGACTGTTTTGGCAGTCATCGGCATCTGGGAAAAAGACCAGACCAAGTATTTTGGTCTGGGCGGCAAGCAGGAACAGGTGAAGGTTTCCGAGTACATTGGCATTATTAAGAACAACAAGCCTCTGCAGCGGCTTATGGTGGCAGGCGGCGGCTGTAAGCTGGCGCTGAGCATTGCCACAAACATGACTGTTCTCATTATGCTCTACTCCTGCATGATGGGCAACTACGACAACCTCTACCTGCCTATGATGATCGTAGGCTATGTGTTCTCTGTGCCCTTCTTCCTGCTGACTGTGCGCACCTCCCAGAAGCACGGCCAGAAGAAGTCACTGATGACCTATGTGGCGGTAGCCCTTCTGTGCTATGTAGGTGTGCTGGTTATGCTGCTGCTTTGGAAGCAGGGCAGCCCTGCATGGAATCTCAGCGTTTATTCCGGAAAACTGTTTGGTGAGGGCTTCCAAATTAACATTAACCTGTACACCATTCTGTTTGTGGTATTCTTCGGCATCGGCTACGGCGCTTACTACGCCACCGCCGATATGCCCATTCCCATGGTGGCAGACTGTGCCGACTACGAGACCTACCGGTCCGGCAAGTTTATCCCCGGCATTATGGGTACACTGTTCAGCCTGGTAGACAAATTGGTGTCCTCCCTGTCCGCTACCGTTGTTTCCATCGCTCTGCTGTTTATCGGCGTTCACGATCTGCCCACCAAAACCACTGCCTATGTGGAGGGTATGAACTGGGTAGTCATTGCCCTGTTCTGTATCGTTCCCATGGCAGCCTGGGCCCTGACACTGTGGGCTATGAAGGGCTATGAGCTGGACGGCAAGCGGGTAAAGACCATTCAGGCAGTAAATGCTGCCCGAAAAGAAGCCATTGCAGGCGGCATGAGCCAGGAGGAAGCCATGGCAACCATTACTGACGAAACTGTCTCTGCATAAACCCTAAAACAGACACCGACCGCAAGAAAATCTTGCGGTCGGGTTTATTTTATCTTCTTTTTCCCAGGGGCTTGCATTTTTCCTGGATCAGCAGCAAATCCGATATGATGGTGTTGGACAGCAGGAAACCCTCCGGGGTCAGATGCCAGCGTCCGTCAAAGGTTTTCTGGGCCAGGGACTGGTCCTTGAAACGCAGCATTACCGCCTCCAAAGGTTCAAAGGGCAGCAGGAACAGCCTTTCATACTCTCTGGGGTCCAGTCCTGAGCAGGTCCGTAGCCGCATCATCAGATACTCTCCCGCCCGCTCCCGGTTGGGTACTTCCTGGACCTCCCGCAGCACCTGGCCGCCGTCACGGATGCCCTCAATATAGCCCCGCAGGTCTCTGATAATGGCGAAGCGCCGGCCTGCAAAGTCTGAGCTTGCATCCGGGCCAAAGCCCAGATACTCCCCGCCGGTCCAATATTTCAGATTGTGCCGGGAAACATTTCCCTTGCGGCAGAAATTGGAGATCTCATACTGGCGGTAGCCATGCTGCCGCAGGATTTGGATAGCGGAAAGGTACATGTCCGCCTGGGTATCGTCGTCTGCCAGATTGCAGTACTGCTGATACTCGTACAGCGGCGTGCCCTCCTCCACCTTCAGTCCGTAGCAGCTGATGTGCTCCGGGGCCAGGGTCAGCACATTTTCCAAAGTGGCGCACCAATCCTCAAGGCTCTGTCCCGGCAAGCCGTACATCAAGTCCAGCGACAGGTTCCGGAAACCGGCTTTGCGGATCCGCTGTACTGCGCTGACTGCCTGGGCATAACTGTGGGGTCTGCCGATCTTCTTAAGAATTTCGTCGTCGTCGCACTGTACACCCAGGCTGACCCGGTTAAAGCCCTCGTTGCGCAGCCGGCGCAACAGTCTGTCTGACACAGAATCCGGATTGGCTTCAAAGGTGATCTCTGCCGAGCGGGCAACATCGAAACTCTTGCGGATGGTGGTCAGGATCTGGGCCATGCCATCGGGTCCAAAAAAGCTGGGCGTGCCGCCACCGAAGTACACCGTATCCACCAGATAGCCAGGCGCCAGGGCCCCTGCCTCCTTAATGTGGTCGCAGACCGCAGCCAGATAGCCGTCCAGAACTCTGGTTTCCTTTGTGGTGACGGAGTAAAAGTCGCAATACTGGCACTTGCTGCGGCAAAAGGGCACATGGACATAAATGCCCAGGGGTGTTTTATTGTTGCGTGAGAGAAAAGGCATAATGACCTCCGGTCAATCTTCGTCTAATTTCAGCACTGCCATGAAGGCCTCGGAAGGCACAGACACTGTACCGAAGGTACGCATCCGCTTCTTGCCCTCCTTCTGTTTCTCCAGCAGCTTCTTCTTTCGGGTAATGTCGCCGCCGTAGCACTTGGCAAGCACATCCTTACGCAGCGCTTTAATGGTCTCCCGGGCAATGATCTTGCCACCGATAGCTGCCTGCACCGGGATCTCAAACTGGGCTCTTGGGATATTTTCCTTAAGCTTTTCACAGATCTTTCTGGCTCTGGGGTAGGCATTGTCCGCAAAGAGGATGAAGCTCAGTGCGTCCACCACTTCGCCGTTAAGGAGAATATCCAGCTTCACAAGGCGGCTGGGACGGTAGCCAATAAGCTCATAGTCCAGGCTGCCGTAGCCACGGGTGCGGGATTTCAGCGCATCAAAGAAATCATAGATGATCTCATTCAGGGGCATTTCATAGTGCAATTCTACCCGGTTGGCGTCCAAATAGACCATATCCTTAAATTCACCCCGACGGGAAGTGGCAAGGTCCATAATATTGCCTACATATTCCTGGGGGGCAATCAGGCTGATCTTTACATAGGGCTCCTCCGCCAGCTGGATCTCCATGGGATCGGGATAATCCAGGGGGTTGTCCACCATCAGCACCTCGCCGTTGTTCTTGGTGACCCGGTAGACGACGTTGGGGGCGGTGGTGATCAAATCCAGATTATATTCCCGCTCCAGACGCTCCTGGATGATCTCCATATGCAGCAGACCCAAAAATCCGCAGCGGAAGCCAAAGCCCAATGCGATGGAGCTTTCCAGCTCATAGGCGAAGGAGGCATCGTTCAGCTTCAGCTTCTCCAGAGCTTCCCGCAGGTCCTGGTATTTGGCACCGTCAGCCGGATACACGCCGGAGAATACCATGGGCTGCACAGGCCGGTAGCCGGGCAGGGGAGCAGAAGCGGGATTTTCCACAGTAGTGATGGTGTCGCCTACCTGGGTATCGGCAACGGGCTTGATGGAGGCAGTGATATATCCTACCTCGCCGGCACCCAGCGCGTCCCGGGGCTGCAGGCCGTGGGGGCTCATGGTGCCCACTTCCACCACCTTGTAGCTAGCGCCGGTGGCCATCATTTTAATGTCCTGACCGGGGCGAACAGTGCCCTCCTTGATGCGGGTGTAGACAATGACACCACGGTAGCTGTCGTACACACTATCGAAGATCGGGGCCTGCAGGGGGGCGTTGCGATCGCCCTTAGGGGCGGGAACATCGTTGACGATCATTTCCAGCACGCTATGGATGTTGATGCCGTTCTTGGCGGAGATCTCGGGGGAATCCTCAGC
>JAZSDS010000041.1:0-8611 GCA_045531275.1 Faecousia sp. | reverse complement strand
GCGGGGATGCGGGGGTCATTGGCATGCTCATGATAGCTGACCAGCAGATCCAGCTCGGAGTTCTCCTCGATCTCCACACCCAGCTCGTACAAGCCCTTGATAGGTGCGTTGCAGGCGAAGAAATCCTGCGGACGGGGGCCAAAGGTGATGATCTTCAGGTTGCTCACACCCAGAATGGCGCGGGCAATGGGCACAAACTCGACGATCTTCTCCGCCAGCTCAGCGGCAGTGCCCACGGGATACTCGGGGATGTAGCCCTTGAGCTTGCGCATGCCCAGATTATACGAGCAGTTCAGCATGCCGCAGTAGGCATCGCCGCGGCCGTTGATCATATCGCCGTCACCCTCTGCGGCAGCCACAAACATGCACGGGCCATCGAAATGCTTGGCAATAAGTGTCTCGGGGGTCTCGGGGCCGAAGTTGCCCAGGAACACCACCAGCGCGTTGCAGCCGGCAGCCGTTACATCGGCCACGGCGGAGAGCATATCCTTTTCGTTCTCCACGGTGACAGGGCACTCATACAGACCCTCACCGTATGCAGACACAATGGCCTGACGGCGGGAGTTAGACAGTTCAACGGGGAAGCAGTCGCGGCTGACGGCAATGATGCCCAGCTTGACTTCAGGAATGTTGCGCATATCTTTGATCCTCCTTAAATAGTATCTGCAATGTTAATATTTTCTCCGCGCAGGCCCACATAAGCTCCCGACGCGGCTTCAGACGATTCAGGATGGGCCAGCAGCCACTTGTTGCGGGCCAGCAGCCATTTATCCTCCTCGTTCTGAGGAACGATAACAGGTTTTTCGGTGTTCGTGCCTCGGGGCAGAACCACTGCCACACGGAAGCCGGCATCAGCATTGGTATGGCAGGGAGCATAGTGGAGTGCAGTGGCATGAACCTCTACCACCACACCGGCAGGCACACGGAAGGCCTTTACCACAGAGGTGTCCAGCACACCATCCACAATTTCCTCCTGCTTTGCCAGCAGAAGAATAAAATCATGGGTGCCCACATTGATCTCACTGTCCCGATGATATTCCAGACAGTTCAGCTTAGTGTTGTAGCCCCAGCACATACCCAACTGAATAGGCATACCGCCATAGGCGTGGTTTTGCAATGCGCCATAGATGCCACAGATTTCCAGAGAAGGAATGGAGGGCTGATAGGCCGTTCCATCCTCCGGCATGGCGATGGCAGACATAGCCTTGCACAGTTCGGCGCTGTCATACCCTTCCAGCACGCTGCCGTAGGGGCGGAACTCATGGTCGTAAACAGAATGAACCTTCATCAAGTTCCCTCCTTATCGAATAATGGGAAACAGGCTCTTTACCTTAGGGTAAATGGCCCGGAACTTACGATATTGCTCCTCATATCGAGCAGAGATCATCGGGTCAGGCTCCACGGTGTGGTCGGTGTGAGTTAACGTGTCCACAGCGGACTGCACACTATCATAAGCGCCGCAGCCCACCATAGCCAGCATGGCGCCGCCATAACCGGGGCCTTCCTCTGTCTGGGGAATGTCCAGACGAATTCCCAGCACATTGGCAATGATTTTCCGCCACAAGGGGGACTTGGCACCGCCGCCGCACAGCTTGCTGCGCTTGATGTCGATCCCCAAAGATTTGGCAACTTCAAAGCTGTCCCGAATGGCAAAAGCCACTCCTTCCAGCACCGCCTGCACCAAATCAGAGCGGGAAGTATCCATACTCAGACCGATAAACATACCGCGGGCGTCAGTATCGTTGATAGGACTGCGCTCACCCATCAAATAAGGCAGGAAGTAAACAGGATTGCGGCCCAGCTTATCATCGGTGATATCCACCTGCTCGGCAGCAAAATCGGAGGTTTTTAGGATCTCCTCGCACAGCCATTTGTTACAGCTGGCAGCGGAGAGCATACAGCCCATCAAGTGCCAAGCACCATCGGCATGGGCAAAAGCGTGAAGGGAGTTGTTGGGATCAACACCAAAGCGGACAGATGGAATAAAAATGGTGCCGGAGGTGCCCAAACTGATGTTGCAGGCGCCTGCGCCCACGGTGCCGGTGCCTACAGCGGCAGCGGCGTTGTCGCCTGCGCCGGCCACAACCTGAACATCGGCAGGCAGACCCAGTCTCTGGGCCACATCGCCCTGAAGTGTGCCAACCACTTCGTAACTCTCAAATAATTTGGGCATCTGCTCGTCTCGAATGCCGCAGATATCCAGCATCTCCTTAGACCAGCACTTATGTTCCACATCCAAAAGCAACATGCCGGAAGCATCGGAATAGTCACAGCAGTGAACGCCGGTGAGCTTGTAGTTGATGTAGTCCTTTGGTAGCATGATTTTAGCAATGCGGCCAAATAATTCCGGTTCGTTCTTCGCCATCCACAGTAACTTAGGTGCGGTAAAGCCGGCAAAGGCGATGTTGGCAGTGAGGGCCGACAGGGTTTCCTTCCCCACCTCGCCGTTGAGGTAGTCCACCTCATCCGCCGTTCTGCCGTCATTCCACAGAATGGCAGGGCGGATAACCTTGTCCTCCTCATCCAGCGCCACCAAGCCGTGCATCTGTCCGCCGCAGCCGATACCCTTTACATCAGCAGCATCGCTGCCCTGCAGCAGTTCGGGGATCCCGATCAAGCAAGCACGCCACCAGTCTTCCGGATCCTGCTCACTCCAACCGTTTTGAGGAAAATATAAGGGATATTCTTTGGTCACGGTGTTCTTAACGGCACCATCGCCGTCCACCAGCAGCAGCTTGACCGCAGAGGTGCCTAGGTCGATTCCGACATACAAGCTCATGCACATCACTCCTTATATGGGATATCTGTGTTTAGTCTACTCCTTCCCATCTCGTCTGTCTTTGACAATTCAGTCTTTTTCATTAGACAAATTAGCTATTTTTTATTTTTAATAGGATGTTCTTTTTGTCAGTTTCTCCGTAGAAGTGACAACATTCAAAAAAATGCAGGAGCATTGTATGCTCCTGCATTTTTATCTCGCTGTTCTATTGATCTGAAAACTGTTCCCAGAGCTTTAGGCTCTGCTCCCGAGTATAGAACCGTTCCAAAGAATGAAGACTATGCTTCACCGCCGCCGTCTCTTGTGCCGGACGTTTCATCTGCTTGCGATACTCCTCCGGTGTCATACCAAACTGCTGTTGAAAGGCCCGAGAGAAATAGCGATAATCTGAGAATCCGGACTCCATGCATACATCCAGCATACGAGTTTCTCCGGATGCAATCAGCTTGCAGGCACAGTTAAAGCGGACGATGTTCACGTACTCCTGAAAGCTTTGGTTCAGGGTATCCTTCACAAAATGAGACAGGTAGCTCACTGAGCACCCCTCCATCTCAGCAAAGTCAGAGAGGCGAATTTTGTGCATATAATTCTCATCTACAAAGCGAATAAGTCGATTCAATCGAGCATTGCTTTTATCACGGTTGCTCAGTTCTCCCGCAGACAGGATATGATGGGGCATCTTCGATAGAATTTGATAAAGCAGAATACTTGCCTGTCCCATACAGAAGAGTTCATAGAAGGGTTCCTGGCGGAGATAGATACCCATAAGTGCCAGCATGGAGCGTTTGAGGAAAGCATATTCTTCCTCTGGCAGATAGCGACGGGGAAACATATCTTCCACCGTCAAACGCTCGATGGTAGGAAGTATCTGTACGATACTTTGAGAGGAAAGCTGCAGGCACAGGAAGGTACAGCTTTCTCCTACCCGGTGAAACTCATGAGACTGGTTTGGGCTGAACAATATTAGTTCTCCCGGCTCTACCAGATACCTTTTTTGTGCGCAGTTGACAGACAAAGGATTCTCCAGTAGCAGAATCAGTTCCCACTCCGGATGGATGTGGGGCGTACGGTAATCCACGGTTCCAAAGAAGGCATTGAGCCCTTCTATCTGAGGATATCGAATGATTTCAAATTCGTTCACTGCCTGCCACTCCCCTCTTCTCTCGTATTATCTCCTACATAATGATGCCATCAAACACAAAGAAAATCAACATACAAAATACTATTTTATCCTAATTTTAAAGGTTTGCACGCAATTTCCCCAATGTGTAGATTATAGATTGCCGCTCTTTGTAAGCTGCTGAATCATTTCTCTACCCGTAACAGTAGACTTTTCATCCCTTGCCCCACCCCCCTATCTCTGCTATACTCAAACCAACAAAAAAGTGCGGTAGGCCGAAATTGGCTTACCGCACTTTAGCATTCCCCATACAGCGTCAAATGATATGGCGCAGCGCTTGTCGGTGGTCTCCACAAAGTAAATAGGCAGCTGCCGTTCCGTGGCAGATACCGCCGTGGAAATGAAAAAAAGAGCACCGCGCAGAAGATACCCACCGCCGCCAGCGCCGTCAATATCCCCGCGATCACACCCCGCCGCAAAAATATAATACGCCGCAGCTTTTCTCCTTCTGCCTCATTTCTATGTATTCTCTTCATACGATTCCATCCTTTCGCCATCAATATACGCATCGAATGGGCAAAAAAGGCCCTCAGCAGCAAAAGCGGGGCAAAGGGGTTGCTTTTTTGATACTGACTTGATAAAATATAGACACATGTACAACAAAACGCGTAATCAGTGCTAAAAATATGATGGGAGAATCGAATGGCGAGTAAGACGAAAACAAGAATTTTACAGGAGAGCCTGCGGCTGTTCAAAGAGCGGGGTTATAACAATGTCTCGGTGGAGGATATCTGTGCCTCTTTGGGCATTACCCGCGGTACCTTTTATTACCATTACAAGAGCAAAATGGCTATGTTGGAGTCCATCCATTCGGATCAGCGTGACCGCAGTCCGGAAAAACTGACCGCTTTGTTTTCCGATGACCGCTTGGAGCAGCTTTGGTGGCTGATGGATGATAGTATCAAAACCACAGAGGCGCTCGGCAGCGACCTGCATGGCTGGCTTATCGCCGTCAGCACCACACAAAAGACCGGAACATTCCTCCCGACACGGCGGACGAAAGATATCATTGAAAATGTGATCGCCGCCGGACAGCGTTCCGGACAGTTTAGAAATTCTTCCGATCCTGCGGTGCTCACCGCTGCTGTATATTCCATCATCATGGGCGTGGGGCGGGAGTGGTGCAACCTCTCCGGTGGATTTGCACTGCGCGAACGGATCCACAGCGAAGTGGCTGCGATGCTGAACGTGTGTACCGATTAACTTAAATAAAATCACTGCACTCCGACAGGATACTGTGTATTTTGCACAATATCCTGTCTTTCTTTTTGCAAGTTCCGCCACTTGACAATAAGAAAAGGAGTGATTAAAATTATACATGTGTATAAAATATGCTATACAGAGTGTAGAACTAATCACACAACAGTACAAAAAGGATTGGAGGATGTGAGGAGAGGTGCTTGATCTGTGCTGCGGATTTTTTCAAGCTGCAGCGCAATGTATCGAGTGAAGCATAATACAACAACCTACAAAGAGAAATCACATTTTTTAACATTGAAAGGAGAACATTATGTGGTCCAGTCCCTTATTTAACATCTTGGTATTTGTCGTGTTATACGCCATTGCCAAAATCATTGCCGATAAAACAAAGGGTCTTATACTTGAGCCGCTGACCCTGAGCGTTATTTATCTGGTAGGCTTCCTGACGGGTATTATTCCCAAGGGCGGCATGGAACTCACCGGTATGCCGATGATGGTCACTGCCTTCGGTATGATGCTGGTGGTAACCAACCTCGGTACAGCCATTGAGCTGCGCCGTCTGTTCCGCGAGTGGCGCACCGTGGTCATCTGCGTCGGTTCGATGGTGGTCATGGCTTTGCTGTTCTGCGGATTGGGTATTCCTCTGTTCGGCCGTGAGTTCGCCTTGTGCGCACTGCCTCCCGTCGCCGGTGGCGTGGTGGCAAACACCATGGTCATCAGTGCAGCAGAAGCAGCCGGCAGACCGGAGTTCGGTGCTTTCTCCTCCCTGGTCGTTTCCACTCAGGTGTTTGCATCGATCCCCATTGCCACCATCATGCTGCGTAAGTACTGCAATAATATCTACAATGACAAGACCTTCCTGCTGGATCCTCTGGCCAGCACTAAGGCATGGCCCGACTTCCGCCTCATCAAGTCCTGGCCCAAGGTCTGCAACGATACGATCGTCATCGTGGCACGTCTCATGATCGTGTGCTTCATCGGTACCATCGTCTCCCAGCTGACCGGCGGTTCCATCCCCGCTGCCATCGTGGTGCTGATCCTCGGCATCATCTTCACTGAGATCGGCTTCCTGGAGCGCCAGACGCTGGCTAAGGCAGGTTACTTCAACTTCCTTATGCTGGGTATGTTTATGACCATCCCCCTCAGCTATCAGGCTCTGACGGTGGAATCCCTTCTGAGTATGCTGGCGCCTGTGGTGTTCTTCCTTGTGCTGGGTGCTGTCGGCCTCTCCGTGGGCGGCATCATCTTCGGCAAGCTGGTGAAAGTGAACTGGCGTCTGTCCATCGCACTGGCCCTCTCTGCCATGTTTGGTTATCCTCTTACCGAGATCATTGCCCGCTCCGTGGTGGGTACCATGCACCTGCCTCCCGAGGAGGAGGCAAAGATGCTGGACAACATCATGCCTCAGCTGATCGTTGCCGGCTTCACCACCGTGAGTATCGCCTCCGTCCTGCTGGCCGGCGTGGTGGCCCCTGCGATCTTCAGATAAGGTTAACTGCTTTATAAATAATTGGAGGTATCATTATGAGCGAAAGATTGAGTTCTAAGGTAATCGACCAGCATGCAGAGCGTCTGTGCGCCCTTGCCAAGAAGATTTGGGACAACCCCGAGATGGGCTGGAAAGAAAAGCTGGCCTCCCAGTGGACTGCCGAGTATCTGGAGGCCGAGGGCTTTGAGACGGAGCTGGGCGCTTACGGTATGCCCACCGCCATCCGTGCCGTGTGGGGCAAGGGTCATCCTGTGATCGGTTTCTGCGGCGAGTATGACTGCCTGCCCGGCCTGAGCCAGAAGGTCTCCTCTAAGCAGGATCCCGTCGTTCCCGGCGGCAATGGTCACGGCTGCGGCCACAACCTGCTGGGCGTTGGCTGCCTCGGCGCTGTCATCGGCCTGAAGGCAGAGCTGGAGGCCTCCGGCAAAGAGGGTACGGTCATCTTCTACGGCTGTCCCGCTGAGGAGCAGGTCATGGGCAAGGGTTTCATGGCCAAGAACGGCGCTTTCTATGAGTGCGACTTTACCGTTGCCTGGCATCCTGGCTACAACGGCGTGAATTTTACCGGCACTGCCAACGGCGTAGAGGGAGCCCTGTTCCGTTTCCACGGAAAGACCGCCCATGCCGCTGCTAACCCCGAGGACGGCAGAAGTGCGCTGGACGCCGTTCAGCTGATGAACATGGGTGCCGAGTTCCTGCGCGAGCACGTAACGGACGATGTGCGTATTCACTATATGATCACCAACGGCGGTCTCGCTTCCAACATCGTGCCCGACTTTGCCGAGTCTCAGTACTATGTCCGTGCAAAGTCCCGCGAGGCTATCGTCGATGCCTTTAACCGCGTGGTCAAGTGCGCTGAGGGCGCTGCCACCATGACGGATACTACTCTTGAGATCGTCCGTCTCGGCGGTCTGTATCCCCAGAAGCAGAATCTGGTGCTGTGCAACATCATGCAGAAGCTGAGAGAAGAGCTGCCCGAGGTGGAGTACACCGAGGAAGAGCTTCGCTTTGCCGACGAGATGAACCGCACCCAGCCCGGTTATGTGGAGGGCAAGACGCCTCCCATCAACAATAAGCTGACACCGTTGCTGGACTTTGGCCCTGCTGCCTCTTCCGACTACGGCGACGTGATGCATATCTGCCCCGGTGTTATGAACATGGAGTGCTGCTCCAACACCCTCTCCGGCGGTCATTCCTGGATGGTAACGGCCTGCTCCGGTTCTTCCATCGGCATGAAGGGTATGCTGCGTGCAGCAAAGGTCATGGCCGGCGGTGCGTTCGACCTGATCTGTGACCCCGAGGCACAGAAGGCCGCCAAGGCAGAGTTCGATGCTTACATGGACGGCAGAACCTATATCTGCCCCGCAACCGACGAGCTCAAGTGGCCTTACGAGGATTAACTTCATCTCTCCTTTTATAGTTTTTTGGTGACCCAAAGGGAAATCGCGAGGACATTTTGTCTTCGCGATTTCTACATAACGCATTAATTTTATGATTTTTATAGGAGGAAACAACAATGAAGAAGGAATATGAGATTTTATTTACCCCGGCAAAGATCGGCAAATGTGAGCTGAAGAACCGTTTCGTCATGTGCCCCATGGAGCCCACGGCGGTGATGGAATGGACGCTGAAGCCTCATGGCTATACGAATGTTGCCCATGACCTGCTGGTGGAGCGCGCAAAGGACGGTGTGGGTCTGATCATCCCCGGTGCGATCCTCATCTACAGCATTGCCAACAGAGCGTGGCTGGCTGATCACCCCGAGGCCTTCGAAGGCGTGTCCGAGCTGATGGATGAGATCCATGCCTACGGCAGCAAGGTGTTCTTCCAGCTGTCTGTGGGTCTGGGAAGAAACTTCCCCATCATGCAGCATATGATCCCCCAGCTGGATACCATGGTGGAGAAGATGCACTTTGATGATTCCACCGCCTCTGCAGATGCAGGTCTGCCCAACCGCTGGTAT
>JAZSDS010000014.1:0-2820 GCA_045531275.1 Faecousia sp. | reverse complement strand
GGCAGTGTTGTTTCCGGTGCTGCGTACTACGATGCATCCGGTCGTTATCAGGCTGGTGACAAGATTGTATTTACCTGGAAACGGACTCTGAAAAAGCACGAACTAAATAACAAAGTTGCTTTCACCTACGGTGAATTGGTTTTGGCGGCAGACAGCGCAAAAACCAGCGCAGATATAACACTGCCGGTATGTGTTTCTGAAACGCCTGAATACAAAGTGCTTGAACCGGAGGCAGATGAGCTTGTCCGCATTGCATGCCAGACACAAAACGGCATTTTGCTGCTGACAGATTATCAGTCCTGCGGTAAAAGGTGGACTGAAGAGAACAACAAAATATCCGTTTGGCTAAATATGTAAATATTTCAAAACAGGAGGAAAAAACGATGAACAGAAAATCAATTTTTGCTCTGATAATGGCGATGGTTATGATCGTGACATTATTGGCAGGCTGTGGCAAGGGCGGCAATGAGGTGGATTCTTCAAAGACACATCTGTCCGTTTTGTGCTACGATGGCGGCATTGGCTCTGAGTGGGCGAAGAATGCAGCAAAAAGATTCGAGGCAAAATATGCAAATGTATCCTTCGAAGAGGGAAAAATGGGCGTTGTTGTGGATATTACCAATGACAAGCTGGACGGCAAGAACGGCGTAACCACTACCCCCTATGCAATTTGGTTTACCGAAAGCGTTAACTTCAATGAGCTGATCGCCACCAATCAGATCGTGGACATCAGCGATATCGTGACCGGCTCTCTGTCTGAGATTTCCGATGGCGCAGAAACCGGCTCCATTGAGGATAAGCTGGCACCGGAGTTCAAGGAATCTCTGACTGCCGTTAACGGCAACTATTATTGCGTTCCCCACTACGAGGTTTACACAGGCCTGGTTTATGATGTAGACCTGTTTGACGAGTATGGCTAT
The DNA here is from genome assembly GCA_045531275.1 of Faecousia sp. Classification (GTDB taxonomy): domain Bacteria; phylum Bacillota; class Clostridia; order Oscillospirales; family Oscillospiraceae; genus Faecousia. The sequence continues at coordinate 1,900 of JAZSDS010000014.1, read as the reverse complement.
TACTTCAGCACAAGCGGCAGCTTCACATCCGTTGCCGAAGAGAAGACAGTGGGCCCTGACGGCGTGAAGGGCACCAAGGACGATGGTCTGCCCTCCTCTTATGAAGAACTGTACACCCTGATGGATCAGATGGTGGCTGACGGCGTAGTTCCCTTTACCTGGGTAGGCTCTGCTGAAAACTATGTAAACGACTTGTTTGCAGGTCTGCAGGTGGCTTACGCCGGCAAAGACGAATTTATGCTCAATGTTACCTTCGACAGCAGCAAAACCAACACCCAGGCAACCATTATCGAATCCATCGAAGGCGGCACACCTGTTGAGAAGAAGGTCACCATCACCGATGAGAACGGATATCTGATGACCCAGCAGGCTGGTAAGTACTATGCTATGGAGCTGATGGAAAAGATTATGTCCAACGACAGCTACCATACCAAGCTGGATAAATCCACCTCCCACCTGGATACCCAGGAAAAGTTTATCCTGAGCAATCTGAAGGCCGGTGAGAAGCCCATCGCTATGATGATCGAAGGCAGCTACTGGTACAACGAGGCTACCGAGGCGCTGAAGCGCTCTGTCAACACCTACAAGGAGCAGGCAGAAAACAGAAGATTCGGCTGGATGCCCCTGCCCGTTCAGTACAAGGGCAGCGTGACCGAAGGCAACGGCAAGAAGCTCACCGTCCTGGAAACTCTGAACTCCGTTGCATTTATCAATGCAAAGTTTAAGGACGATCCTGCAATTATGGATGTGGCGAAGAAGTTCCTGCAGTTCTGCTATACGGATGAATCCCTGGTGGAATTCTCTGTAACCACAGGTCTGCCCAAGTGCGTAAACTACACGATGCCGGAAGACAAGCTGGCATTGATCGACAATTATTTCCAGCAGGATATTATGAATACAAAGATGATCGCCGATGTGGTTTACCCCTATTCCAATAACCCCATCTATGTAAACGATCAGAACCAATTTATGTTCAACCAGGGCTCTCCGCTTTGGGGCGCTACCTATAACGGAAGAACCAGCACAAACTACTATACGGCCTTCAAGTCCGGCGTTACTGCAGCGGATTACTTCTTTGCTTCCGCAATGACCCAGGAAACTTGGAACAGCCGTTATGCGGAATACCTGAATTAAAAAACTTTCCAGGGAGATGTTTGTGACAATGGCACAAATACAAAAGAAAAGCTTGCATAAAGGGAGAAAAGACAGAGGAAAGACCATCTTTTATTGGTCCATTCTGGCGCTTCCCCTTTTGCAATTCGTAATTTTTTATATCGGTGTGAACCTGAACTCCTTTGCCTTGGCGTTTCAGACCTTCGATATGTATGACGATGGCTTGAAATTTGTGGGCTTCGATCAGCTTTGGATGAATTTCAAAGCAGTATTTCAGGAGTTCCGGGAAGCGGATTACCTCCTCAAGGCGTTCAATAATTCCATTCTTGCTTATTTGATTGGTCTTGTTGTGGGTCTGACGCTGGCTCTGTTATTCTCCTATTACCTGTATAAAAAATTCTTTATGAGCAAATTTTTCAAGGTAATTCTGTTTTTGCCCTTCATTATCTCCAGCATCATCCTGGTTATTATCTACAAATACTTCGTGGAAAACGCCATTCCCGCAGTTGTTCTGCAAGTATTCGGAAAAGAGATAGAAGGTCTGCTTTCCAATCCCAATACGGAGTTTATTACAGTCCTTTTCTTCTCTATCTGGACCGGATTTGGTGTTCAGACTCTGATCTACGGCAGCGCAATGAGTGATATTTCCAATGACATTGTGGATGCTGCCAAAATAGACGGCGTTACACCAATGCGGGAATTCCTCTTTATTGATATTCCCATTATCACCCCTACCATTGCGGTATTTGTGGTTTCCAGCACAGCGACCATTTTTGTCAATCAGATG
>JAZSDS010000027.1:0-46730 GCA_045531275.1 Faecousia sp. | reverse complement strand
CGCCGACAATACTTGGCGGGCGACTGCCTGGGAAGATAGGTAATGCCAACACAAAGATTCCTCTTTAGCTCAGTCGGTAGAGCGACGGACTGTTAATTAAACGGCCTAGAACAGCTTTTCCGCGACAGAGGGGGAACCGAGTTAGATTTCTCGATAAAAAATCACTTATATTCCTCTTTAGCTCAGTCGGTAGAGCGACGGACTGTTAATCCGCAGGTCGTTGGTTCGAGTCCAACAAGGGGAGCCAGAAAAAAGTCCTTGAGATTTTTCTCAAGGACTTTTTTCAACTAAATCCGTCCTTTCGGACGGGATAAATCCATCTTCGATGGGTGAAATCGCTTTGCGGTGAAATCCGACTTTGTCAGGTTTAGGGGACGGATTTAATTTCATCGAAACCAAGGGTTTCGATTTCGCCAAAGGCGAATGCCTTTGATTTCACCGTGCGTCAGCACGATTTCACTTTACTTGCAATGTTATAGCATTTATGGTATAATTACTTATAGAAATGAGGTGGTTGCTATGCCTGAAAGTAAACTTGCAGTTTCATCTATGGATTTTGCTGTGAAGATTTTAAAACTTTGTGACATTATAAAAGGTCATTATTCTATTGTTAATCAACTTGAAAGGTCGGCTACAAGCATTGGCGCAAATATTCGTGAAGCCAATTACGCTCATAGTAAACCTGATTTTGTTTCGAAATTACAAATATCACTTAAAGAATGCTATGAAACAGAATATTGGCTTGAACTTATGCTAAAAGCTGAACTTTTACAAGAAAATGTAGCAAAGGTTTTATTGCACGATTGTGGCTCGATTCGTAGAATGCTCGTTTCATCTATCAATACAATAAAAAGTAAGGAGTAATTTTGTGAAAAAAATCAATGTTGCGTTAATTGACAATGTTCAGTATTGTAAATTTCCCAAAGGGATAAATAACATAACCGAGTTTATTGAATTCCTTAATGAAAATTATCATTCTTTTATTGAACTGGAATTTTTGATTGAGGAAGGCTGTGTCGCACCCTTCTATATTGAGGAGGATTTGAAAATCGAGAAACAATATTGGAATCCTTCTTATATTCGACTTGTCAAAGAAGCAGAGGCATCCATTCTTCGCAGATGGGAATATGAAGAAAAACTTAAAAAAGTTGTTTCGGAGAAATGTGTTGACTGCGTTCATTACCAAGAGGATGCCAAAGGTGACAATCTTAAAGGGCATCGTGAAAAAATATCCCTCGATGGTGAATGTTGGGGATATGAGAAGAAAGACTAAAGATAATCAAGTTTTCAGGCACATTTAATTCGTGTCATTAAGTTCAAACTACCCAAAAATCCCGTTCACGAAAGTGGGCGGGATTTTACTTTTTCACTTTTCACTAAAAAATTGTTAACGGAATTTTTGGAAAGTAAGAGGTAATAGTGAATAGTGAAGAAGTATTGCGGCTTCGCCGCTTTTATGCTATAATAAACCCAAGGCGGTGATTTTATGGAAATTAAAGCAAAATGCAAATACGATTTAGATTCAGTAAAGGCATTAACACATTTAACAATGTATAAAAAATCTGACCCTAGAAAGCGATTAATATTTTGGTCTACTGCTTTTGCAATTCTTTTTATAATCATAATTTTAGAAATCATTGCTTTTGGTTTTGATACAATTTTGGCTGTGTTACTCGGTGTAGAAATTTTTGGACTATTGCTGATATACTTTTCGTATTTTATTATTCCAAAGATACAATACAAATCATTAGCAAAAATGCAAAATGTAGAAAATCAGTACATCTTTTGTGATAATGTACTAAAGACATTTACTAAAAGCCAAGAATATAACGGTGAAGCAGAAATTGAATATTCGTTGTTCGTAAAAGTTTACGAAACATCAAGGTTTTTGTTTTTGTATCAGACGAATAATCAAGTTTTTATAGTTGATAAAAATACTATTGAAGGCGGAACTGTCGAAGAAATCAGAAATAAATTATCTGCTTTCGCAACGAATAAGTATATTGTTTGTAAATATTAAAAAATCTTCGGTTTTCAGGCACATTTCATTCGTGCCATTAAGTTCAAAACTCCCAAAAAGAAGACCACCTATTTGGGCGGTGCGCCACAGTGATAAATCGCCCGAAAAAGGCGTTTGTTTGTGCCATCCCGTGTTAAAAATACTCGAAATACACAGAGTATTTCTGCGTTTTTTGCCTTGGCTGACGCAAACCTCCGCCTTTTTCAGGTGCTGTGCAGTTTTGAAGTGACAACTTTTCTGTAAGACAAATAACAAAATTTCCGGAATGCTAACGCATTTCGGAAATTTTTTATGCAGTATTGCTGGAAAGGGGTCGTTCAAAACCGAATTATCACTATGGTGCAACGCCCTTGGGTGGTCTTTTTTTGACTATTCCTATCGGAATCCGATCAACGATCTGGGGTTGATCGTCCGTTTGCTTACCGACTGAGCGTGCGAAGGAGGTAGGGAGCGAGGGGAGCGCCGCCGGGGGCGGGAGGAGCGAGCCGAGCGAGTGGCCGCGGTCGGTGTGCAACGCCGCCGCTCCGTCGGCAAGGCGCACACAGGGCACCGCAACAGTTCATAGTATGCACTAATTTTATTGAGCGGTATAATGCGGCCGCCAATCTTAGTTTGTTATTGCAGCCGGTGGCAGATGAAGGGGAATAGCGTTGTGTGCTGCGGTCACTGCATTACATACACTTCGTTCTTAAGTACTCCACGAAGTTTTTTACCGGGGTGGCTGCGTCTTCCTTACAATATACGCCCATTTTCTGGATCAGCTTAAAATCCGTTACATTCAGATAGCACAAGCCCAGGCTTGCGTTGTCGGTACGATCTCGTCGGTAACCGATGGCTGCACCGGAGCGCATCAGCTTCCTGTAACAGGTAATGTCATTGACCTGCGCTACCACGTTGGGTGTAAAACCGGCATCCAGGCATGCCCTTTCGATATATGCGTGAATATTTCCACCCATAGTTACAAAGCTTTGCCCTTTTAACTGTTTCATGGTCAGCTCTTTACCGGCCAGGGGGTGATCTGTAGATACGCAAAAACGCACCTGCTCCTGCTGCAGTTCAAACCAATTGTAATCCGCGTATTTTTCGGATTGTATATCTATGATCACATCGTAATCCCTGTAATCCACATGATCGAAGGACATAATGAATTCAAAGACCACATTGGGGTGCATTTGACGATATTCAATAATATGATCCGTCATTTTTTCACGCATGGTACGCACCAGCAGCTTGATTTTATGCTCGTCTACAGGACAGGTAATGTCCGCCACCGCCTGGTCAAGATCAGAAAACACCTTATCCAGTGTTCTTTTCAGCCGTATGCCGTTTTCGTTGAGAACGATGCGATTGGGAGTTCTGTCAAAAAGCGGGTTCTCAAGCTCCCCTTCCAGGCGTCTGATGGACGCAGAGACAGAGGATGGGGGGACCATATATTTTTCCGCAGTTTTTACAATACTTCCATACCGTGCACAATCGTAAAAATATCGCAGCTGTAACAGCTCCATAAAACCACCTCTTTATCAGTATAGCACATCTTTAGGTATATGCAAGAACATCTTTTCGTATTGTTTACATTGTTCTCCCCGATGCTATAATGGAATTATCCAAATATTAAGAAAGGAAATGCAAAATGAGACGACTGTTTACAATGTTGCTGAGTATGTCTATTTGTATGTGTGTGCTGGCAGCATGCGGCAACGAAGCTGCCAACACCCCCGATACCACTACTGCACCCACCGGAGCTGCCGAACCCAGCCAGCCCGGAGAAGAGGGCAAAACCTTGAAGATTCTGACCCTGGGTCACTCTCTGGCGGTGGACTGCGGCCATATGCTGGCTCGGGTGGCCGCCGCCGAAGGCTATGAGAATTTTAAGGTGGGTACTTTGTATTACTCCGGCTGCACCCTGGCCCGGCATGTGGGGTATCTGACCAAAAACGAGCCTGCGTACAAGCTGTATCTTAGCAGCACCGAGGATCCCAACAGTGTTCCCACTATTATGAGCGATGTTACCATGGAGAATGCGCTGCGCCTTGACTACTGGGATATCATCATCATGCAGGGCACTTCCTCCGAACTGGCCACCTATTCTGATACGGTCACAGGCCTGAATATCACGACTATTTATACATATGCCCGTGAGCATTGCCTGAATCCCAATGCGAAATTTGTCTGGCATATGGGCTGGGTACCTCCCACAGACAACGCTCTGCTTGACACATACCCCAACCCGGGAAGTAATCCTTACTACTCTGCGTACCAGAAGTACAATAATGACCGCTCCATCTACTACAACAAGGTTGTCGATGCTGTACAGAAGAATATTGTCACCGACGAGCGCTTCGAATTTGTCATCCCTACCGCAACAGCCATGGAAAATGCATTGTCCAGCTATCTGGAGGAGAAGGATATCCACCGTGACTATGTCCACGCTACAGACTTGGCCAGAGTAATGAACTCTTATGTGTGGTTTTGCAAGATCTTCGGTATTGAGCAGCTGCAGGAAGTGAAGATGGATACCATCCCTGTGGCGTTCTTTAAGTCTACCCAAGGTTCCCAGGACCGCGTACTGACGGATGCGGAAAAGGATCTGATTCTGGAGTCTGTGAACAACGCCCTGAAGACCCCCTTTGCCATGACCCAGTCTCAGTACACCACCGCACCCTAACACAAGCAGATCAGAGACCCTATGTTATAAATAAGTTGAACCGGGTGATTCTTTGCGGAGTCACCCGGTTTCTTGTTGGTCTCGAAAGGTGAGTCCATCTCTGCGTGTATGAAATATGCCCCGCGGCATATGTTTTAACAAAGTTTATTTCGCATTTTGCGCAACAAAATATTTCATAATCCCCAAGGGTTATTTCATATGGCGTAAGTCATATTCTATTTAATCTTGCACCCCTGCCACCAATATGGTACAATTAACCTACAGGTAGCGATAGTATAAAAACCAGTGAATCCTTGCTTAACTTGCTCTCCTGTGTAAAATATAAACAAAGGATATTCTGATAAAGGATTACGGAGTGGGCATGACCGTCTTTTCAAGAGGGTAAGAAAGCGGTCTTGCCCATTGGCTGCTCAGCAGATATAAGAAAGACGGTTACTTCTGTAGCCGTCTTTTTTGTGCACAGTGACTTTGGAGATTTTATTTGTCCTATCAGTAAAACATCAGTGGCAAATAGGAAATATCTCAAAATGATGGTTGCCTTAAGGGTGTTTTGCTGATATAATCTGGGGTAGAAACCGTAAAAAGGAGAATTCCGTATGTACAAGATTTACAAGATCACATCCAATCCTGTAGTCGACTTTGCGGCAGAGGAACTGAAGAAGTACCTGCGCATGATGATGCCCCGCTGCGGTGAGATCGTCATTTCCTACCAGCCCGATGCCAAGGAAGGCTTCCGTCTGGGTCTTATGGGGGACTTCGGCCTGGACACCAGCGAGGCTGATGACCTGACCCTGGATGATATTTTACATATTGACACCGATGCCCAGGGCGGCATCATTGCTGGTGGCAATGCCCGCAGCGTGCTGCTGGCAGTATATCGCTACCTGACCATCAACGGCTGCCGTTGGCTGTTCCCCGGTGTAGACGGCGAGTTCATCCCCATTAAGGAAATCGAGCCTGTCAGCTATCACAAGATGGCAGACTGCCGTTACCGCGGTCAATGTAACGAGGGCGCAGAAAGCCAGCAGGCCATGCTGGAGACCATCGATTTTTGCCCCAAGATCGGCATGAACACATACATGCTGGAGTTTGATATTCCCAAGGCATACTACGACTGGTACTATAACCATACCTATAACGAGGCCAACCGGGAGCCGGAGCCCATCAGCGCCGACACGGTTCTGCAGTGGAAGCGGGCCTGCGAGGTGGAGATCGCCAAGCGTGGTCTGCAGTTCCACGACATCGGACACGGCTGGAACGCGGAGGCCTTCGGTATCAGCACCACAGATGGATGGGTCAAGGATGAGACTAACCCCATTCCTGAGGAGGCCCGTCAGTACATCGCTCTGATCAACGGCAAGCGGGAACTGTTCAAGGGCATTGCCCTGAACACCAACTTCTGCATGTCCAACGCCAAGGCCCGGTCCATTGTTTCCAAAACAGTCTGTGACTATGCCGAGGCCAACAGCCATGTGACATATCTCCATGTGTGGCTGGCTGACTACCAGAAGAACCACTGTGAATGCGATGTTTGCCGCACAAAGCGTCCCTCCGACTGGTATGTGATGCTGCTCAACGACATTGACGAGGAGCTGACCAAGCGCCAGCTTGCCACCAGAATCGTGTTCTGTGTCTACTCTGACACCGCCTACGAGCCCACCTGTGAATATATCAAGAATCCTGATCGTTTCACCATGCTTCTGGGCGCCATTTCCCGCAGCTATACTTACTCTGTGGAAAAGGATCCCAAGGTGGAAGAGCTGAAGCCCTATGTACTGAACAAGTCTGCCCGTCTGGATTCCATGGAGGAGTATATCGTCAGAGCCAACCTGTGGCGTCAGTTTGCGCCCTGTAATTCCTTTGCTTATGAGTACCACTTCTGGAAGCATCAGTTCTATGCTCCCGGCGTGCTGTCCATGGCAAAGCGGGTATTTGAGGATGTGGTTTCCTACCGGGATAACAACTTCAACGGCCTGATCCAGGACTGCTCTCAGAGATGCTTCTTCCCCAATGGCTTCAGCTTCTACTGCTACGCTGCCAAGCTGTTTGACAGCTCTGTGGACTTCGAGGATCTGAAGAAGGACTACTTCACCCATGCCTACGGAGACCAGTGGGAGACCGTTCTGGCATATCTGGAGGAAGTAGACAAGCGGATGCCCCAGACCTATATGGAGGCAAAGCATACCGCCAGAGTCAAGAGTAACTTCTTCAAGCCCGAGATGGAGCAGACCCTGCTGTCTATGGTGCCTGTGTCCCAGGAGTATGAGGAGAAGTTTGCCCAGCATAAGAATATGCCTCACCGTGTACAGACTGTGGCTATGCGCCTGATGCACAGACACGCCCAGTACACCCAGGGTCTGGCCAAGGTCATGGCCATCAAGTGCGTGGGCAAGGACGCGGAGGCAAAGGAGGCTGCCGACAAGTTCTTCGACGAGTTTGGCCGCTATGAGCTGGAAATGGAGCGTTATTACGACCATATGCTCATGTGCCACGCTATGCACGTGATCTTCAACACCAAGGCGGAATACGCCCAGTAATCAAATAAATCGCAAACCGCCCGGAATCCGTTCCGGGCGGTTTTGTGCATTATGATGGAAAATATGAAGTAAATAACCCGTGTATTTGTACGGCGTATAAATGTCCACCCAAAACGGAATTTTTCTGTTGACATGGGGCGAATTGGGTGATATATTGGAACAATCAAATACCCCCCTATATGGGAAAGGAGAGGTTTCTATGAAAAAGATTTTGGCTATTTTGATGGCGGCTATGTTGCTGCTGAGCCTGGCAGCTTGTGGTCAGAGCGGCAGTCAGACAGGCACCGGAGAGGCAGACGGTAAGTTTGTGGTGGGTGTTTGCCAGCTGACCCCCCATGAGGCTTTGGATGCAGCAACAAAGGGCTTCACCGACGCGCTGAAGGCGGAGTTTGGTGAAAATGTTGATGTCCAGGTTAAGATGGGTGGCGGCGATTCTGCTACCTGTTCTCCTATCGTCAATGACTTTGTGACAAAGGAAGTAGATCTGATCATGGCCAACGCAACACCTGCGCTGCAGGCTGCTGTTGCGGCTACCAGTGATATTCCTGTTCTGGGCACATCCGTCACTGAGTATGGCGTTGCGCTGGATATTGAGAATTTCAACGGCACCGTAGGCGGCAATGTTTCCGGCACCTCCGACCTGGCACCTCTGGATGAGCAGGCAGCTATGGTGAAGGAATGGTTCCCCAATGCTAAGAATGTTGGTCTTTTGTACTGCTCTGCCGAACCCAACTCCAAGTATCAGGTAGATACCGTCAAGGCTGAGCTGGAGGAGCTGGGCTATACCTGCCAGCTGTTTGCCTTTGCGGACACCAATGACCTGCAGTCCGTCACCCAGGCTGCTGCCGACAAGTCCGATGTTATCTACATCCCCACTGACAACGCGGTTGCTGCTGCTACTGATGTGGTTAACGGCATTTGTGAGGCAGAGAAGATCCCTGTTATTGCCGGCGAGGAAGGCATCTGCAAGGGCTGCGGTGTTGCTACACTGTCCATCAGCTACTACGATCTGGGCGTTACCACCGGTAAGATGGCCGCAAAGATCCTGAAGGGCGAAGCAGATGTTGCCACCATGGAGATCGCTTATGCCCAGGCTACCAAGAAGTACAATGCTGACATCTGCCAGAAGCTGGGCCTGACGCCTCCGGAAGGCTATGTTGCAATCGGCGAATAATTATGCTATTATAACAAAAGGGCGAGGTGGCTGTCCATCTCGCCTCTTTGTTCACGTTTACAGAAAATACCGGAGGACTTCTTATTTATGGTGAGCTTAATAAGCTTTTTCAATGCCCTGCCCGGTGCTGCGGCACAGGGTCTAATCTGGGGTATCATGGCCATTGGCCTGTTTATTACATATAAAATGCTGGAATTGTCTGATCTGACGGTAGACGGCTCCTTCTGCACCGGCGGTGCGGTTTGCGCTATGCTGATTGCCGGAGGCTACAATGTTTGGGTTGCGATGCTGGTAGCGTTTTTGGCCGGTATGGCTGCCGGTTGGGTCACCAGCTTTTTCCACACAAAGCTGGGCATTCCCGCCATTCTTTCCGGCATCCTTACTCAGTTGGGCTTGTGGTCGGTAAACCTGGCCATCATGGGTATGAAGGCCAACCAGGCGTTGAATGTCAACAACTATGACCTGCTGGTTTCCCTGCGGTATTTGCAGGATGTGCAGAAGGGCACCCGTGGGTTCTGGCAGCACCCCCTGTTTACAGTGGGTCTGTTTACAGTGGTTATCGTGGCGGCGCTGTACTGGTTTTTTGGCACTGAGTTGGGTGCCTCTATCCGTGCCACCGGCGCAAACGGTAACATGGCAAGAGCTCAGGGTATCAACACAGACCGGAACAAGGTCCTGGGTCTGATGCTGTCCAACGGCTTGGTTGCCCTTTCCGGCGCATTGCTTGCCCAGTATCAGAGCTTTGCGGATATCAACATGGGCCGTGGCGCCATCGTTATCGGTCTGGCTGCTATCATTATTGGCGAAGTGGCCTTTGGTAAGCTGTTCCGCAACTTTGCCCTGAAGCTGCTGGCGGTAAGTTTTGGTGCTATTATCTACTATGTGGTAATCCAGGCGGTTATCAGCCTGTTAAGCATTGATTCCAATTACCTGAAGCTGATCTCCGCAGTGATCGTTGCGATCTTCCTGGCTGTCCCCAATCTGAGAGGCAAGCTGTTCAAGGGCGGCAGAAAGGAGCACAAGCATGCTTAAAATCGAGAATGTACGGAAAGTTTTCAATCCCGGCACAGTGAATGAAAAGGTTGCTCTCAGCGGCCTGAATCTGGAACTACAGCCCGGCGATTTTGTAACGGTTATCGGTGGCAACGGCGCCGGCAAGAGCACCATGCTGAACACAGTGGCAGGCGTGTACCCTGTGGATGAGGGCCATATTTACATTGACGGTGTGGATGTGACTAAGCTTCCCGAATTTAAGAGGGCCAAGTATATCGGCAGAGTGTTCCAGGATCCTATGATGGGCACAGCTGCAACCATGCAGATCGAGGAAAATCTGGCGTTGGCTGCCCGTCGGGGCAAGATGCGTACCCTTCTGCCCGGCATTACAAAGCAGGAGCGGGAAACCTATCGGGAGCAGCTGAAGATCCTGGAGCTGGGCCTTGAGGACCGGATGACTGCAAAGGTAGGCCTGCTGTCCGGCGGACAGCGTCAGGCCCTGACCCTTTTGATGGCAACACTTCAAAAACCCAAGCTGCTGCTTTTGGATGAGCATACAGCGGCGCTGGATCCCAAAACCGCGGCAAAGGTTCTGGAAACCACCCAGCGTATCGTGGAGAAGAGCAACCTGACAACCCTGATGATTACCCACAACATGCGGGATGCTATCAATTATGGAAACCGTCTGATTATGATGTACGACGGTCATATCGTGGTAGATGTGTCCGGCGAGGAAAAGAAAAACCTCACCGTCGAGCAGCTGCTGAACCTGTTCAGCCAGGCCAGCGGCTCCGATGAGGTCAGTGATAAGTTGTTTTTGTCATAATAAAAAAGATCCCGAAATGCCTAAAAGCATTTCGGGATCTTTATGTTTTACCCGGCAGAATCAATGGGGCGTAGAACGCTGTATTCATTGAATCGGGTGTCATGGACATCGGTGAGGAACACCAGATGGATGGTGGGATCGGCAACGCCGGATTGCTGGGCGGCCTGGGCAGCCTGGGCGGCCACCACTCCTTCCAGATACAGACGGCTTCGTCCGTCCTGAGGCGTGAGTCCCTGAGAACCGCTGACAAAGGACACGGCAAAGCTTTCAGTGCTGCAGGTGGTTACCAGTGTGGCGGCGGTTGTGTTCAGGGCCTGGGCCCGATCGCCGTCAAATTTCAGATCCTGGGTATCCGGGAAACGGAACTCATCGAATACTACCTCGTCAAAGCCCATATTCTTCAGCTCAGTTACGATCTCTACAAGGTAGGTAACCGTTCCCTGCTTGGTGGGGTCCAGCCAGTAGCAGTAGTCATCGTCTGCCCACAAATAGGCGCCGCTGGCAACGAACAGTCCGTTGGAGGTGTTGCTTAATCCAAAGGAGTAATCCCGCAGGGCCGGCAGCCGGGCAATCAGATACATGCCCTTGGAATCCAGCTGACGGATCAGCTTGTCCATTGCCTCGGTATCAATGCTGGAATTGCGCCCCGAACTAACGGCGGAGGAGTAGAAGAACCGGCCCTTGGCATCCTTTACATCCAGCATCACCGGTGTTCCGGAGGCCAGAAGCTTTACCTGGGACTGGACAGTCTCCATGGATTGTAATGCAGTCTCATCGGCATAGTAGCCAATAAGCTGGGTCAGCTCCTTGCTGGTGTTAATGGCGTTGTCGCCTTCGTTATAATAGATGGAAACAGTGGGCTTTTCCGGTGGGATAGCCACTTCTCCCAAGGGGATATCCGGGGATATTTCCATATTCAGAATAGCTCCCTGGTCCCTGGTATAAACCACAAAGCGTTCCAGCCATAAGAACCAGCAACCATAGATAGCAGCGCCTACCAGGGCGGCCACCAGAAGTATCACGGCAGCCCGTTGCAGGGCGCACCGGGTGCGGTAGGGAATGTTCATAAAATTACCTCTTTACACTTACACAGCGCCATTCTTCCTTGGCGCGGATATGGGTCACAGTCAGCCCAGCCCGTTCCAGCGCAGCCGTCACATCCGGCAGCCGGGTATCCAGAATACCGGAGCAGATCAGGATACTGGAGGGGTCCAGAAGGTCCGGCAGCACCGGCGCCAGGGCAATAATCACATCGGCGACGATGTTCACCAGCACCATGTGGTAGTGCTGACCGGACAGCCTTGCTATGAGGGCTTTGTCGGTGAGCACATTGCCGGTAAGGGCGGTAAATTCCGGGGCGGCAAAGCCATTATAGGCGGCGTTCTCCCGGGCAATATCCTCTGCTTTTGGATCGATGTCCACGCCAATGGCCTGCTTTGCTCCCAGGCGCAGGGCGGCGATCGACAAAATACCGCTGCCGCTGCCTAGGTCCAGACAGCAGCTGTCCGGGGTGATCATTGCTTCCATACACTCCAGGACCATCTGGGTGGAGGGGTGTGCGCCGGTGCCAAAGGTCAGACCCGGATCCAGGATTACAGGGAGTCTGCTACCGGTATCGCTGTGGGATAGCCAGCAGGGCAAGACCACCAGCTTTTCGCCTACCTCCTGGGGCGGGTAATTGTCCTTCCAGCTTTCCTCCCAGTTTGTTTCCGGGAGAAGAGAGGTCTTCATTTCCAGAGTCCCCAGAGCGTCCTCCGGGTGGCGGGCTTTCAGGTTTTTCAAAAGAGTGCGTAGCCGGAAAAGCCCTTCTTCATCGCCGTCTTCCAGATACAGCTTGATCCGGGAAAGCCCCTGCAAGGTTTTTTGCAGGGATTCGTCAATGTAGTCCCAGTAGGCCCGGTTTTCCTCCAAAAAAGCTTCGTATTCCGCCTGGTCTTCTATAATAAGATCCGCAAAGCCGCCGGCAGTCAGCGCCGCGGCAACCTCCTCAATGCCGGAGGAGGCGGTATCAATGGTGATTTCCAGCCAATCCATAATAATCTCCTTGGGTATTTTCTCTATTTTATCGTAAAAGTGCGGAAATGACAACCACCAAGGTGTAAATATTTCGTATATTATCTTGAAAATGGGGAGGGATATGGGCATTGCTATTTGACCCGAATCGGTATATAATAAGAAAAGCTGTATAATAAGGAGTATTTCATGATTAAAACCATTTCTATGCTGCCGGGGATCACCCTCCGGTGCTTTCACGATACACGCTTCAAGCAGGGATGCCTAAGCATTCAGTTTATTCGTCCCATGGACCGGCAGGAGGCTTCCCTCAATGCCCTGATCCCGGCGGTGCTGCTGCGGGGAACAGAAACCGCGCCGGACCTGCGGGATATTACTCTGCGGCTGGACGATCTTTACGGCGCATCTGTGGGCGCGTTGGTTCGCCGGGTGGGGGATTACCAGACCACTGGTCTTTACTGCGGCTTTATAGCGGATAAATACGCCCTGGACGGCGACAAGATATTGGAGCCTATGGCAACTTTTTTGGGAGAGCTGCTGCTGGAACCGGTGCTGGAAAAAGGCGTGTTCCGGGCAGACTTTGTCCGCAGCGAAAAGAAAAATCTCATTGCCACCATCGAATCCCAGTTAAACGATAAGCGCAGCTATGCCTCTGCCCAACTGCTGCGAAAAATGTGCAGGGAGGATTCCTTTGGGATTCCCCGGCTGGGAGAAGTGTCCCAGGTAAAGAAGATCACACCGGAGGACGCCTACAGCCACTACCGCAGGATTCTCCGGGAAAGCCGGGTAGAGGTTTTCTATGTGGGAGAGGCCGCTCCGGAAACTGTGGCAGAGCTTCTTAAGCCCATATTTAACAGGGTTTGCAGAAGTTATGTAAATCTGCCGGAGCAGACAGCCTTCACCTCCTGCGGTGGCGGTGAGCATACCGAGGAGCTGGAGGTAGCCCAGGGAAAGCTGGCTATGGGCTTCTTTACACCCATCACCCTGCGGCAGGAGGGCTTTGCCGCCATGCAGGTGTGCAACACGATTTTCGGCGCAGGCATGACCAGCAAGCTGTTTTTGAATGTACGGGAAAAAATGTCCCTGTGCTACGACATTGGCTCCGGCTACCACGGCAGCAAGGGCATCGTAACGGTCCATGCCGGTATCGACTGCGATAAGGAAACCGTAGTCCGCGAGGAGGTCCTGGAGCAACTGGCTGCCATTTGCCGGGGCCAGATCACCGATGAGGAAATGACTGCAGCCAAGCAGGCACTGATTTCCAGTTTGTTGGGGACCCATGATTCTCCGGGAGCTATTGAAAGCTACTACGCAACATCTGCCCTCAGCGGTCTGAACCTGACCCCGGAGGAATATATGCAGAAGGTGGAGCAGGTCACCAAAGAGCAGGTGGCCCAGGCGGCTGCCTCCCTGCGGTTGGATACAGTGTATTTTCTGAAGGGGGTGCAGTGATGGAACAGCGTGTATATCCGGAGCTTTCCGAAAGCGTGTTCTGGGATATGCTTCCCAACGGATTGCCGGTTGCTGTGGTGCCCCGTCCCGGTTTTCGCAGAAAGCTGGCCTATTTTGTAACAGACTACGGCGCTATCCACACAGAATTTTCCCTGAATGGCAAAGCATATTTCGCCCCCGGCGGTGTTGCCCACTATTTGGAGCATAAGCTCTTTGACATGCCCGACCGGGATGTAACGGCGGAGTTTGCGGCTCTGGGGGCTGTGCCAAACGCCTTTACAAGCTACGATATGACCGCCTATTACTTCTCCTGTACGGAGAACTTCCCCCAGAGCCTGCGACTGCTTTTGGAATTTGTTTCCACCCCTTATTTCACGGAGCAAAGTGTCCAAAAGGAGCAGGGGATCATTGGTCAGGAGATCGGTATGAATGAGGACAACCCGGACACCCGGGTCTTTGAAAATCTGATGAAGGCCATGTATCGCAAGCATCCTATCACAGTGCCCATTCTGGGAAGCCGGGAGTCTATCGCCCGGATCACGCCGGAGGTGCTTACTGCCTGCCACAATGCCTTTTACCGCCCCGGTAATATGCTTTTATGTGTCGTGGGGGATGTGGACCCACAGCAGGTGTACGACATAGCCCGGGAAGTGCTGCCTGCTGCCGACACCGCAGTGGTGGAGCGGGTGCAGACCTGGCAGGAGGAAATGACCTGCCCCCGGGAGAAAACCTGCGCACAAATGGAAGTGGCAATGCCTATGTTCCAGCTGGGCTTCAAATGCGAATCACCGGCATTGGGCCGGGAGGCTGTCCTCTGTGAAGCGGTAGGCGACCTTGCGGCGGAGGCGCTGTTCGGAGAATCCTCGGCGCTGTATTTGCGGCTATACGAGGAGGGACTTATCGATCCCTCCTTTGGCGGCGGCTTTGAGACCGTGGACGGCATGGCTATGCTGACAGCTTCCGGCGACAGTGAGGACCCGGATGCTGTAAGAGACGCAATTCTGGAGGAGGCACAGCGGATTGTCCGCCAAGGCATGGGCCAGGAGGATTTTCTGCGGATGAAGCGCAGCGCCCTGGGGCGTCGCATCCGGGATCTGGACAGCTTTGATTCCACAGCCTTCCGGATCTGCGCTTACTACTTTTCCAAATTTGATTATTTCCGTTTCCCGGAGGTATATCGGGAAGTGGAGGTAGAACAGATTCAGGAGTTTTTGCAACGGGTAGTGACACCGGAGCGGTGCAGCCTCAGTGTGATTTACCCCAAGGAGGTATAAGTATGAACCCCAGTGATTATTCGGTGATCTCTCTGTTTGGTCTGGAAGTGAATCCTCCCAGAGGCTTTTCTATAGGCCCTATGGATATCCGCTTTTACGGCGTTGTGATTGCCCTGGGCTTGCTTCTGGCGGTGCTTTACGGACTGAAGCGGGGCAAAGAGTTCGGCCTGAAAGAGGACGATATTTTAGATGGTGTTCTTGGTGTTGTGCCGGTTGCCATTATCTGCGCCCGGGCTTACTATTGCATTTTCTCCTGGCATGAATTTGCGGCAAATCCCATTAGTGTGCTGTATATCTGGCAGGGTGGTCTGGCGATCTACGGCGGCGTTATCGGCGCACTGCTGGGAGTGATCGTGTTCTGTCTGATTAAAAAAATCCGGCTGGGGGCAGTGTTGGATCTGGTGGCCCTGGGTTTTCTGATCGGTCAGAGTATTGGCCGTTGGGGCAACTTCTTTAACAGAGAGGCCTTTGGCGCAGCCACGGACAGCTTCTTCCGGATGGGTCTTTTCAATACGACCACCCAGACCTTTGAATACTACCACCCCACTTTCTTGTATGAGTCCCTTTGGAACGCGGCAGGCTTTGTGATACTGCATTTTCTTTCGAAGAGGCGGCGGTATGACGGCCAGATCGCCCTGGGCTATGCTGCCTGGTACGGCTTGGGCAGAACCTTTATCGAGGGGCTCCGGGTGGACAGCCTGTACATCGGCGCTTTCCGGGTGAGCCAGCTGCTGGCGGCGGTCAGCTGTTTTGCTGCGGCTACTGCCCTTGTGATCCTGGCTTTCCGTAAGCACCAAAAGGAACGCCTCTTTGTTAATGTGGTGGCGGCCCGTGGGGCTGCCCAGGAGGCAGCGGAGACCACCTTGGAAGAACTGCCTGCAGAGGAAGAAAAGTAAAAATAAGGAGAAAGTATGAAGATCGCAACAAAAAGGCTTTCCTATGAAAAGGTGCTGGCCCGGAAAAGGCCTAAGCACAGAAAACCTCTCCGGCCCAATATGCTTTTGGCTACTGTGATCCGGGTCCTGGCGATTTTTGATCTGTTTCCCACCCGGTTTACCTACCAAACCCATGGCATGGAGAAGCTGGGCAAGAAAGAGCCTTGCCTGATCCTCATGAACCACTCCAGCTTTATTGACCTGAAGATCGTGTCCCGGATCTTCTACCCCCGGCGTTATGGTATCGTATGTACATCTGACGGCTTCGTGGGCTTTTGTATGGAGCTTCTTATGCGGCTCATTGGCTGCATCCCTACCCAAAAGTTTGTAACGGATATATCCCTGGTAAAGGATATGGAGTACCTGCTGAAAAAGAAAAAGTGCAGCGTTCTCATGTACCCCGAGGCAAGCTATTCCTTCGACGGCAGGGCAACGCCCCTGCCCCGGAAAATGGGTGTGCTGCTGAAAAAGCTGGGTGTACCGGTGGTTACGGTGATCACCCAGGGTGCGTTTTCCCGGGATCCGCTGTATAATTGCCTGCAAAAGCGAAAGGTAAATGTACGGGCGGATGTTCGGGTCATGGCTACGGCGGAGGAAGTCAAGGCAATGACAGTTGCCCAGCTGGACGCACTTTTGGATGAAGCCTTTGGCTTTGACAATTTTAAGTGGCAGCAGGAAAATAAGGTAAAGATCGACGAGCCCTTCCGGGCTGACGGCCTGAACCGGATTCTCTACCGCTGCCCCCATTGCGGCGCCGAGGGAAAAACGGAGGGCAAGGGCATTGCCCTGATCTGCCACCATTGCGGAAAGGCGTATGAGCTGACGGAATACGGTTTTCTTAAGGCACTGGACGGAGAGCCAGCCTTTACCCATATCCCGGATTGGTATCAGTGGCAGCGTGAGCAGGTCCGCCGGGAATTGGAGGAGGGTACATACCGCCTGGAGGCAGATGTAACGATCGGCATGATGGTGGACTATAAGGCAATCTATATGGTAGGTACCGGCAAGCTGATCCATGACAGTGAGGGTTTCCGCCTTACCGGCTGCGACGGAAAGCTAGATTACAGTCAGGGTCCCTTGGCATGCTACAGCGTATACTCCGACTATTACTGGTATGAGATCGGGGATATGATCTGCATTGGAAACCAGGATGCCCTTTATTACTGCTTCCCCCAGAACTGCGGGGATGTGGTGGCAAAGACCCGCCTGGCGGTGGAGGAGCTGTATAAGCTGAAAAAGCGCCGTGGCGCAAAAGTAGAAGTATAAGATAAAACTACCCGAAGAAGAGCAAGACGCGTATCTTCTTCGGGTAGTTCTTTTTTGTAGAGGCCATAATAATTTCCCTAAATGGTACATAAAGTATAGGTACAATAAAGGAAAGTGGTGTTTTTATGGCCACATATCTTCTAAATATCATTTCTCTGCTGGGAGGCCTGGCCCTGTTTCTGTTTGGTATGGACATTATGGGCAGCGCTCTGGAGCAGCAGGCGGGGGGCAGGCTGCAGACAATCCTTGCCAAAATGAGCGCCACGGTACTGAAGGGCTTTTTGCTGGGGGCTGCCGTTACTGCAGTGATCCAATCCTCCTCAGCTACCACAGTTATGGTGGTGGGTTTTGTCAATTCCGGCATTATGACGCTGAAGCAGGCTGTTGGCGTGATCATGGGCGCAAACATCGGCACCACCGCTACCGCGTGGATCCTGTCCCTCAGCGGATTGGAGGGCAACAGCCTTGCGGTCCAGTTGTTTAAGCCCTCCACCCTGGCACCGCTGGTAGGCGTTGTGGGAATTGTGCTGTATATGTTTACGAAGAGTCAGCGCAAGCAGGGCGTGGGAACAATTATGTTGGGCTTTACCACCTTGATGACAGGTATGGAGCTTATGGGAAATTCTATGGAGTTTCTGGAAAATGAGCCCTGGTTCGCCAATTTGATGATCTCCTTTTCCAATCCCCTGTTGGGCATTTTGTTTGGCGCTGTGCTGACTGCGGTGATCCAGTCCTCCTCGGCTTCCGTGGGAATATTGCAGGGCTTGTGCAGAACCGGCGTGGTTACCCTCGGTTCGGCCATTCCTATTATTCTGGGCCAGAATATCGGTACTTGCGTTACGGCGATGCTGGGGGCCATAGGTGCAAACCGGAATGCCCGCCGTACAGCGGTGCTGCATCTGCTGTTCAATACAGTAGGCGTGGGGCTTTTTGTGGTGGTATTTTATGGATTGGGACTGGTTGTGGACTGGAGATTTCTGGGAAATACTGCAGCAGCATGGGATATTGCGGTGATTCATACCTGCTTCAATCTGGCGGCTACGGCTGTTTTGCTGCCACTAAATAGTTTTTTGGTCAAACTGGCTTGCCTGTTGATCCCCGGAGACAGGGAGCCGGAAAAGACCGCTCTGTTGGACGAGCGTTTGCTGGCAACCCCGGCGGTGGCGGTCCATTGCGCCCAGGATCTTGCAGCAAAAATGGCTCACACCTGCAAGGAGGCTATGGAGCTTGCCATGGGGCTCACCGGTAAATTCGACCCCGGGATCATGGAGCGGGTGGCTGCATTGGAACAGGAAACCGACCGCTATGAGGATGCTTTGGGCACCTATCTTGTAAAGTTGTCCGGGGAGAAACTGGCGGTGGAGGACAACCGTATTCTTAATACGATCCTGTATGCGGTCAGTGATATGGAGCGCATTGGGGACCATGCCCTGAACATTGCCCAGGCCGCCCAGGAAATGCACCGGAAAAAGATCGCTTTTTCTCAGCAGGCCCGGGAAGAATTGGAGGTTCTGGGCCGGGCGGTGAGGGATGTGCTTCGCAGGACAGTTTCTGCCTATGTGAATCAGGACAGGGGACAGGCTATGAAGGTAGAACCCCAGGAGCAGGTCATCGACGGGCTGGTTCGGCAGATCAAGGCCCGCCATGTGCGGCGGCTGCGGGATGGGGTTTGCAGCGTGGAGTATGGCTTTATACTGGAGGACATGCTCACGGCCTATGAGCGCAGCGCGGACCATTGCTCCAACATTGCGGTGGAGGTGCTGCAGGTGGCAGAGGGGAAGCTGGAGGCCCACGAATATCTGAACGCACTAAAAGCCGGTCAGCTTCAGGAAAGCGCCAAGTATGCCCAGCGGTTTGCAAAGTACCGATCCCGATACGCCTTTCCTGGTGAGGAATAAAATGCGCCCCGGGCAGCTGCCCGGGGCGATATTTATACCTTTACAATGACAAAGCCGTCAACCAGATTTGCCTGTTCCAGCTGACCCTCGATCTCTGTGGACCGGTCCATCAGGTCGGTGAGGATCACTTTTCCGTCACGGCATTCGATGCGCATGACATTTTTCATAATAACGGAGCTTTCCTCCATGGTGTTTTTATATACAGTTGAAAGACACATAACGGCTCCTTACTTTACATCCAGGCTTGCCAGCACAGTGCTCAGACGCAGGTTGCCTTTTTCAAAGTCGGATACAGCGGCCATGACCTGCTCGTAAGCAGTGTGGCTGCCGGCCTTTTCCAGCTGCGCTGCCAGGTCGGCAAGCTCCTTGGCGTGGGCGGCGTTGTGGCCTACCATGTACTTCATCAGCGCCACCAGTTCCTCCATGGGGGTGTGCTCGCAGCCACCGCAGCAGGAGCCGCAGCTGCCGCCGCAGTCGTGGGAGTGGTCGTGGGTGTGCTCTGCACCGTGGAGATGGTCATGGGTGTGGGGATGCTCATGGTCATGTTCGTGGGCGTGGCAATGCTCATGGGTGTGGGCAACGCCGTCGTGGGTATGCTCATGGCTGTGGGTATGCTCGTGGCTGTGGGAATGACCGCCGCCAACATGATCGTGGTGAATATGCATAGGGATCTCTCCTTACTGTTTTTTCTTCATTATATCTTCAGATTCTGCCGTTGTCAAACAGCAGAAAGGGGATTACTTTGTTACATCGTCCAGGGCTTCTTTAATGGCGCCGATGGAGTACAGAGAACCGAAGCACAGAACAACGCCCTCTTTGCCGGCCTTTTCCATGGCGGTCAGCACGCCCTCCTCCATAGTCTGGCAGGCACAGGCAGTTGCTCCTGCCTCTGTCAGGTACTGCGCCAGCAGCGCCGCCTCCAGCTTTCGGGGGTTGGGCGGGGTAATGCACACAAATTCCTCCACCAGAGGCATTACCGGCTTGTACATGTCGGCGTAATCCTTGTCTGCCAGAACGCCGGTGAGGACAATGACCTTCCGGTCGGTCAGATAATCCTGGATGTTTTTTACCAGAGCCTCGATACACTGGGGATTGTGGCCGCCGTCAATGATGAACAGGGGGTCCTGGCGAATAATGTCAAAGCGTCCGGGCCAGGATACATCCCGGATACCCTGGCGGATGTGCTCCTCAGTAATATTCCAGCCCTTTTCAATCAGGGTGTCCGCGATGGACAGCACCACCGCGGCGTTGTGGAGCTGATGATCACCCAGAAGGGGCAGCTCCAGGGCTTTGCGTTTGCCGCAGTCAAAGACCTGGCCGGTGAGGCCGTGGGACACCAGCCACAGATTGTCAAAATCGGCTTTTTTCAGAGTGACATTGCGCTGCGCGCAGATGTTTTCAAATACAGCTTCCACGCTGGGGCTGCCCCGGTAGATGACAGCACTGCCGCCTTCTTTGAAGATGCCTGCTTTGGTGGCGGCGATCTCCTCCACAGTGCTGCCCAGAACATCGGTATGGTCAAGGCCAATGTTGGTGATAACCGCTACCTCGGGGGTTTTGATGACATTAGTGGAATCCAGGGCGCCGCCCATGCCCACTTCCAGCACAACGATATCACACTTGTTGCGCTTGAAGTATTCAAAGGCGATGCAGCTGACCAGCTCAAATTCTGTGGGGCTTTCCTCCATGGAATCCGCAAGGGGCTTGACCCAGGCGGTGATCTCCGCCAGCTCCGCATCCGGAATCTGCTGGCCATCGATCTGCATCCGCTCATTAAAGCGGTAGATATAGGGAGAGGTGTAAAGACCGGTGCGGTAGCCAGCCTTCCGTAAAATGGAGGCGGTCATGGCGGCAGTGGAGCCCTTGCCGTTGGTGCCGGCAATGTGGATATACTTCAGCTGATCCTGGGGATTGCCCATGAGCTCCAAAAGCTTCTGGGTCCGGCCAAGGCCGGGGATGCTTCCTTTCCAGCACACCGAGTGGATGTATTCAATGGCTTGTTCAGCGTTCATAACAGCAGCCTCTTTCTTGTATTTTTGTGGGGGCCAGATCCCCAGGCGGGTGAAAATATTGGACCGGAACAGCAAATAGATCAAAACAACATCTGCTGCCATAACGATGGCGAATTGGACAGAACGGGTGCTGAGGTAGAACAGCAGTCCTTCTAAGAATGCGCCGTCGTAGTACATATAGCTAAGGGTGCAGCTCTGATACAAAATAGAGCCGAAGACCACCGGAGGCAGAAATGCGGTGATAAGCCGGGGGATGCTGACATTTCCGGTGAGATATCGGCGGAAGATGCCACCGAAAAGACCGTAAAGAATAGGGGGAATGCAGAAAATAGGGTTGTAGCCAAA
Source organism: Faecousia sp. (assembly GCA_045531275.1). Classification (GTDB taxonomy): domain Bacteria; phylum Bacillota; class Clostridia; order Oscillospirales; family Oscillospiraceae; genus Faecousia. The sequence goes on along the minus strand of JAZSDS010000027.1, from coordinate 25,320 downwards.
GGGCGAAAACAGGCATCCTACGAAATCTGCCGAGAAGCCTACCATAGCGCCGGACAGGGGGCCAAAGAGCATGCCGGCCAGGAAAATGGGAATGGCCTCAATGGAATAGCGGCTTGACGCCTCGGGCATCAGCCCAAAGAGCCGGGCCAGAACCACGCTAAGGGCGGCCAGCAGGGCGCTGTACGCCAGGGTCCTGGTAGCCATAGTCTGCTTTTTGTTGGGGATGCTTCGGGATTTTTCCACAAAAAATACCTCCTTTTATGCAGGCAGATGGCGCACCCAAACAAAAAGCCCCCGCGCCAAAGCACAGGGGAGTGAAATTTGGATGTAACACCCAGAGGGCGGCCAAAACTGACCATCTGCCCGACCGAGTATCGTTGCTACATAAAGGAGATCATCCATTATGACGCAGCGGGTGCGGATACCCCATCGCGGATCAAAGTCCTTCGTCTGTCACTCAACTCCCCATTTTGACAGCACTTCACGCAGGGTCTCCTACTCTGTTCCCACTTATCATACACGAAACATCTTAAAAAGTAAATACCTTTTTATCGAATTGCCGAAGATTTGTTGTGAAAAAAGTTCTTGACTTTGCTTAGTGGGTGTGCTAAGATAGGCAAGTAATAAAGAAGGCTGAACATCCGCCTCACCTCAAGCACACTGTGAAGAGGTTAATATTCCACCTTCCCATCAGGGGAGAATTGTGTGAGTATGCGGATGCTTTGGCATCCGCTTTTTTATCGTTTTTTTGGAGGTGCTCACCATAGCCAAGTTAGATCATCAGCTCAATGAAGAGATCCGGGACAAAGAAGTTCGTCTGATTGGTGCCGACGGCGCTCAGTTAGGCATTATGTCTGCTGCTGAAGCCAATGATATGGCAGAAGAACAGGGCCTGGACCTGGTTAAGATCTCTCCCAATGCTGTCCCCCCTGTCTGCAAGATCATGGATTATTCCAAGTTCTGCTTCGACCAGAAGAAGCGGGAAAAGGAGGCCAAGAAGAATCAGCGGGTGGTGGAAATCAAAGAGATCCGTATGAGCCCCAGCATCGACACCAACGACCTGAACACCAAGATCAAAAGCGCCCTGAAGTTCCTGGGCGACGGCAACCGTGTTAAGGTCAGCGTGCGCTTCCCCGGCCGTGGGATGGCCCATACCAACATTGGTGAAAAACTGCTGATGGACTTTGCTGAGGCCTGCGCCGAGGTTGCTTCCATGGAGAAGAACCCAAAGCTGGAGGGCCGCTTTATGGCCATGTTCCTCACCCCCAAGAACAGTAAGTAAATTTGTTTTTCATTACCAAAGATACGGAAGGAGAACTACCTATGCCCAAGCTGAAAACCCATAGCGGTGCAAAGAAGAGATTCAACCTGACCAAGTCCGGTAAGGTTAAGAGAGCCCGCGCTTACAAGAGCCACATCCTCACCAAGAAGGACACAAAGCGTACCCGTCGTCTGCGCACCACTGCTTACGCTGATGTGACCAATGTAGCAGTCGTCAAGAAGATGATCCCGTACAAATAAGAGTTAGGAGGATACTGAAATGGCAAGAGTTAAAGGCGCAATGATGACGCGCAAGAGAAGAAATGCTACCCTGAAGCTGGCCAAGGGCTACTGGGGTTCTAAGTCCAAGCACTTTAAGATGGCTAAGCAGGCCGTCATGAAGTCCGGCAACTACGCTTTTGTTGGCCGCAAGCTGAAGAAGCGTGACTATCGCAGACTGTGGATCACCCGTCTGTCTGCTGCTGTTAAGCCCTACGGCCTGAACTACTCCACCTTCATGAACGGTGTGAAGAAGGCCGGTATCGAGATGAACCGCAAGAGCCTGTCCGAAATGGCTATCCAGGACAGCGCTGCTTTCGCTGCGCTGGTGGAGAAGGCTAAGGCTGCTCTGAACTAAGCATTTTAAAAGACCCTGCTTCTACAGCAGGGTCTTTTTGCACAATTGGAAAGTAGGGCGGGGGTTTGCTCCCGCCGCTGACGGCAGATTGGTCTGTGTCTGCCTATAAAGGGATCACAAGGTGGTGAAAAAAGATGGAGCTGAAGCATGTATCCCAGAGACAAGGGCGGCTATCTTCCTTTTTGAAAGAGGAGCTGGGGATGTCCACATCTCTGATGAATAAGCTGAAATGGCAGAATAAAATATTCGTCAACGGAGTTTCCCGGCACAACGACTATACTGTGCAGCCGGGGGATGTGATCACAGCTTCTCTGGATGAGCCCGTGCCGGAGTATCCGGCAGAGGAGGGCCCACTGACCGTTCTTTACGAGGATGACCATATTCTGGCGGTGGACAAGCCTGCCGGTATGCTGATCCATCCCTCCCGGGCTACCATGACAGGCACCCTTGCCAACCGGGTGGCAGGCTACTACCAACAAACCGGCCAGAAAAGCGCCTTTCATCCCATTACCCGGTTGGATCGGGATACCTTTGGCATCGTTTTGCTGGCGAAAAATGCTCATATTCACGCCCTGCTGAACAGACTCCACAGCGCCGGGGAATTGAGAAAGACCTATCATGCCCTGGTTTGGGGTGGACCGGAGATAGGCAGCGGCATCATCAATGCCCCCATTGCCAGAAAGCCTCTGCCCAGTCTTTTGCGGTATGTATCCCCGGAGGGGAAGCCCTCGGTGACAGAATATAAAGTCCTGGAAACCTGCGGTCAGTACAGCCGTCTTTCTCTGCGTCCCATTACCGGCAGGACCCACCAGTTGCGGGTTCACTGCGCCTATATGGGATTTCCGATTCTGGGGGATCCCCAGTACTGCAGCCCGGAAAGCAGGGAAGCCTCCGTGAAAATGGGACTGACTTTCCAGCTTCTCTGGGCCAAACGCCTGGAATTTACCCATCCTGTTACGGGGCAGGTTATGTACCTGGAGTCCAAAATGGATGTAAGGCTGTAAAGGGGCTACTTTCTTTTATGCAGATTTCCCAGCAGCTCCAGCACCAGGCGGCAGTGTTCCCGCTCTCTGTCTGCAAGCCGAGCGAATACCTGTCCGTATTCCGGGTCTGAGGACCGGGCCTCGTATTGGGCAAGGCAGCGCATTTCTCTGCCATAGCAGCGGCGGAGAAGGTTCTCTGGACTTTCTGTGGAGGGGGGCACAGCCCTGACAGTTGGATGTGTGCCGGTGATAAGTGTGTAGATTCCCTTCAGGCAGGCAGTGTGGGATTGTTCCTCGTCGTACATTTTTCGCAGAATCGCGCTTTCTTTTCCCTGAAAACGGCGGGAAAGCTGCAGATAAATGGCGGCATCTGTCCACTCCTGGGCAATCAGCTCAAGAAGTCCCTGCTCAAGAGGTGGTCGCTCCGGGCCGCCTTGGACCCGTTGCCATACTCTGGCTGCCTTTGCGGGGTCAATGGTGTCCATAGTCTCATTCCTTTCAAAAAACAGTGTTGTTCTATTATATTCCTCCGGCGGTGCAAATTGAGGAATATTTTGTCGGAAAAAAAGGAAGCAGTTAAGGATTTTTCTCTTTTCTTTTTCGCTCATTTGTGCTATTATAAAATAAATGATTGCAAGGGAGGAATTGGGATGCCCAGATCCAGCGATAAGGGTCAGGAAATTTTTGAGTTTGTAAACCAATTTATGCAGGAGAACGGCTTTGCCCCTTCCGTCAGAGAAATCGGCGCGGCGGTAGGGCTGCGCTCTACTGCATCTGTGAGTTATCATCTCCGGCGACTGCAGGAGCAGGGAATGCTCCTTGCCCCCGGTGAAAAGCACCGGAAGCGAGCCGTTGTCAGCGCGCAGCGCCCTGGTCAGATCCCGGTGGTTGGTGTGGTTACCGCAGGCCTGCCGATCCTGGCTGTTGAAAACCAGGAGGGCACTATGAGCTGGGAGGGAGAGCCCGGTTGTTTTGCTCTGCGAGTCCGGGGAGAAAGTATGATAAATGCCGGCATACTAAGCGGCGATAAGGTAGTGGTCCGCCCCCAGCCTACAGCCAATGACGGTCAGATCGTGGTGGCCCGCATCGGGGATGAAGCTACGGTGAAACGCCTGTCCCGCCGGGACGGCCAGGTGTGGCTTATGCCGGAAAACCCGGATTACGAGCCCATCGATGGCAGGGAGGCAGAGATTATCGGCATTGTAAAAGCAGTGATAAGAGAGTATTAACGGCGTGTATTTGGCGGTCTTCCCATGGAAGACCGCCTGTTTTATGCCCAGTGTTTGTAATGATTGACAAATTCAATGCAAACTGCAAAAAAATTGCAAAAAGAATTGCATTTTCTGCAGTGACATGGTATACTATTTGGGCATTAAAGGAAAATTGTCAAAAATAAAAAATTTGGCAGCAAAAAAGTTGCCAAAAGAGAATTGAAAGGGGTATAAAAATGTCTCACAAGTACGTTTATCTGTTTACCGAGGGTAACGGCAAGATGCGCGAGCTGCTGGGCGGCAAGGGCGCTAACCTGGCCGAAATGACCAACATCGGTCTGCCTGTCCCTCAGGGCTTCACCATCTCCACCGAAGCCTGCACACAGTACTACGAGGATGGCCGTAAGATCAACGATGATATTAAGGCTCAGATCATGGAGTACGTGGAAAAGATGGAGGGCATCACCGGTAAGAAGTTCGGCGATGCTGAGAATCCTCTGCTGGTCTCCGTTCGTTCCGGCGCCCGTGCATCCATGCCTGGCATGATGGATACCATTCTGAACCTGGGTCTGAACGAGACTGTCGTTGAGACCATGGCTGCCAAGTCCGGCAATGCCCGTTGGGCTTACGACTGCTACCGCCGCTTCATCCAGATGTACTCCGACGTGGTTATGGAAGTCGGCAAGAAGTACTTCGAGGAACTCATCGACAAGATGAAGGAAGCCAAGGGCGTTACCCAGGACGTGGACCTGACCGCTGAGGATCTGAAGGAGCTGGCTAACCAGTTCAAGGCTGAGTACAAGAGCAAGATCGGCAAGGACTTCCCCACCGATCCCAAGGAGCAGCTTATGGGCGCTGTTGAGGCTGTTTTCCGCAGCTGGGACAACCCCCGCGCTAACGTTTACCGCCGTGACAAGGATATTCCCTACTCCTGGGGCACCGCTGTTAATGTGCAGATGATGGCTTTCGGCAACATGGGCGACAACTGCGGCACCGGCGTTGCCTTTACCCGTGACCCCGCTACCGGCGAGAAGGGCCTGATGGGCGAGTTCCTGACCAATGCGCAGGGCGAAGACGTGGTTGCCGGCGTTCGTACTCCCATGCCCATCGCTGAGATGGCTGAGAAGTTCCCCGCTGCTTTCAAGCAGTTCATCGAGGTTTGCGGCATCCTGGAAGATCACTACCGTGATATGCAGGATATGGAGTTCACTGTTGAGGACGGCAAGCTGTACATGCTCCAGACCCGTAACGGCAAGCGTACCGCTAAGGCTGCTCTGAAGATCGCCTGCGATCTGGTTGACGAGGGCATGATCGACGAGAAGCAGGCTGTTGCTATGATCGATCCCCGTAACCTGGACACTCTGCTGCATCCCCAGTTCGACACCAAGGCGCTGAAGGCTGCTACTCCTGCAGGCCGTGGTCTGGGCGCTTCTCCCGGAGCTGCCTGCGGCAAGGTCGTCTTCACTGCAGAGGACGCTGTTGCCTGGGACGAGCGTGGCGAGAAGGTTGTCCTGGTTCGTCTGGAGACCTCTCCCGAGGATATCACCGGCATGAAGGCCGCACAGGGCATCCTGACTGTCCGTGGCGGTATGACCTCTCACGCTGCCGTTGTTGCCCGTGGTATGGGTACCTGCTGCGTTTCCGGCTGCGGCGAGATCATCATGGACGAGGAGAACAAGCAGTTCACCCTGGCAGGCAAGGTCTACCACGAGGGCGACTTCATCTCCATTGACGGCTCCACCGGCTGCATTTATGACGGCATCATCCCCACTGTGGACGCTGAGATCGCCGGCGAGTTTGGCCGGATCATGGCTTGGGCTGATAAGTATAGAACTCTGAAGGTCCGCACCAATGCCGACACCCCTGTGGATGCTAAGAAGGCCCGTGAGCTGGGCGCAGAAGGCATCGGCCTGTGCCGTACTGAGCACATGTTCTTCGAGGCAGAGCGTATCGCCGCATTCCGTGAGATGATCTGCTCCGATTCTGTTGAGGGCCGTGAGGCTGCTCTGGCTAAGATCCTGCCCTACCAGCAGAGTGACTTCGAGGAGCTGTACGAGGCTCTGGAAGGCTACCCCGTTTGCATCCGCTTCCTGGATCCCCCTCTCCATGAGTTTGTTCCCACTGAGGAGGACGATATCCAGGCTCTGGCTGCTGCTCAGGGCAAGACTGTTGCCGAGATCAAGAACATCATTACTGGTCTCCACGAGTTCAACCCCATGATGGGTCACCGTGGCTGCCGTCTGGCTGTTACCTATCCTGAGATCGCAAAGATGCAGACCACTGCGGTTATCCGCGCTGCCATCAAGGTGCAGAAGGCCCATCCCGAGTGGAACATGGTTCCCGAGATCATGATCCCCCTGACCGGCGAAATGAAGGAGCTGAAGTTCGTTAAGGACATCGTGGTTGCTACCGCTGACGCTGAGATCGCCGCTGCCGGCGTAGAGCTGAAGTACGAGGTTGGTACCATGATGGAGATCCCCAGAGCTTGTCTGACTGCCGACGAGATCGCCAAGGAAGCTGAGTTCTTCTGCTTCGGCACCAACGACCTGACCCAGATGACCTTCGGCTTCTCCCGTGACGATGCCGGCAAGTTCCTGGGCGCATACTACGACAGCAAGATCTACGAGAACGATCCCTTTGCTAAGCTGGATCAGACCGGCGTTGGCAAGCTGATGGATATGGCTGTTACCATGGGCAAGAAGACTCGCGCAAACATCCACTGCGGTATCTGCGGTGAGCATGGCGGCGACCCTGTCTCCGTGGAATTCTGCCACAAGATCGGTCTTGACTATGTTTCCTGCTCTCCCTACCGTGTGCCTATCGCTCGCCTGGCTGCCGCTCAGGCTGCTATCAAGGGCTAATCTAAAAAATTAGATTTATAAATCAAATCCCCACCGATTACTCGGTGGGGATTCTTGTATATATTGCAACCTAGTGTTAAATATCAAATTTCTTATATAGTTGGTATTCAAAAAGAACAACGGATATTACAACGGCAACGCCAGGTGTTCGCGCAGCAAGCTGCAGACCAAGATTAGAATCAATGTTTGTTCCGCCAAGAAATAGGAATGCTACCATTAGCACCATAAACGGACTTGTTACGATAGAAGCAGAAGCTGCATGGCCTTTTGCACCTGCAAACTTAAAGCCGTATGCAACACATAGCCAAGCTATTGGAAAGAATGCATACAACCACAACAATATTTCTATGGAGTCCGAGGGGATAAGTATATTTAGCACAATATTGGCGATTACTCCAATCATAATTGTTCTTTTTATGGCTGCCTTTAAATTGGAATTTTTCATATACGCCTCCTTAAAAATGTTTCATTGATTATAACGGACAACGGAAACATTGTCAAATTAGTACGACTATTTACAAAGATAGAGATATTAAACTTTCCCTCTTTTGCGTACAGCACCACAGGCTGTAATTAAGTTTATATAAAAATCACCCTGCCAGCAGGGAGATTTTTTGTTACACAACACATTTCTTTTTGTTCAATGCTTTTAAGGCAAAATAGGCGCCGTAGATTACAAGACTGGTGCCAAACACCGAGAGCACTACCATCAGCGGCATAATTTCGTCGGATAAGAAGGGGAAAATGCTGGTTTCAATAAAGAACCAGTTATAGCCCCGGTCATATACTGCGTTGCCGAAGGCTGCCCACACAAGGATCATTAAAATGCCCACAAATTCCTTCCAGATTTTGCGCAGGTCGTAGACAACATCGCCGTAGGCAAGATTCAGCACGCCCCAGCAGAACAGGAAGCCGTGGTACATAAAGGTCTGGAAAATAATGTAGCAGAAGGGGGGCTGACCGCCCAGAGCCGTACCGGGATAGCACATCCACATCAGACTGGAGGCAATGGAAAGGGTAACCACCGGTTGCCGGATGTTGGCAAATTTGGGATTAAACTGAACAAAGGGAACCAACACTGCCATAATGGTGCAGATATTAAAGGGCAGCTTGTAGGCGCTGATACCGTCGTAACTGTCGGACAGTGGCATAATGAAAAAGTCGATCACATACAGACCAATGGTCAGATAGGCCATAATATTCTGCAGGCGGGATTTTTGCTTGGGGTATCTTCGCCCAAACAGTGACAGCGCCAGGGTGCCGCCAAAGACGATGAACAGGTAAAGAAAATGCCAGGCATCAAACAGGCCAATGCTCAAATCAGAATTGTTTTGGCTAAAGAGCCACGCAAAAAACGCTTTCATGTTGATCTCTCTATTTTCCGGGCATGGTTGCCCTGTAATCAACCTTGATTATATCACAGTTTATATTCTATGGGAAGGTTGCTCCTGTATGTAATAATTAAGATTGGATTAAGTTTCACAAAGGATGGGCTGTTTGTAGCCTTCCCTGTGTAAGGGGAGAAAATCTTTGATTTTTGACGGAGGGGTTGTATTCATGGTGCCACCCCCAGTTGCCGCCTTCGGTGTAGGACAGTCTTAATCCTCAATATATTCGGCAATATCCTCCAGCCTGCAATGCAAAGCGGCGCATAATTTGTTCAGGGTTTTGGTTTCTATATTATCGTTGGCCTTTAGGCGGCGGACGGTTTTACTGTCAATACCGCACTGCTCCCGCAGCTGATAAGTGGACATCTCTTTTGCTTCCATAGTTTTCCAAAGCCTGTCAAATCGAATCACATAAACACCCCATATTGACAGAGTTTATTATGGGGGTTATAATCCTGATTATTAAGGGGATATAATCCCCATAAACACAGAAACGGGTGCGTGGTATGGAACATTCGTTGCGTGGATATTTAGAGCGACAGCCAACAGAAGAATTGGATCGGTTTTTACAGGAATGTCTTTCCTGAGGCACCTGGAAGGAGTATGCCCATGTGATTCCGCTGATTTTGGAGGTCCTTGCTGGAAGAGAACAGAAGGAGACAACCTCAATCCGCGGAGATGTTTTGCAAAATTTGATGGATCAATTGTCAAAAGGGGAGGGGTGTTAATTTCTTTTCCTTTTCAAAATGTGTTCCCCGCCGGGTAGCCCGGCGGGGAATACTGGTTATGTCTGGTCTTCTTTCAGCACATTGGTCAAAACATGCCGATAGATCCCTGTGAACTGGGCCTGGGCTTTTTTCAGTTCCTCCGGAGAAAGTTTGCCTTCCTCCAGGCGCTTTTTCAGTTTTTTTGCTTTCTTTTCAAGTCTTGCGAACTCGCGGTTAATGCCGCCCAAAGCTTTGGCGGCGGTGGGGTCGGAATAATAGCTCATGGTTTTCCCTCCTAAAGTGAGTCAGGAAGGCATAAAAAAAGCCTATCCTGCAAAATGGGTAGAATTTCCCTAAGAGAAATTCATCCATTGCAAAATAAGCGAAATTTTTGTTGGCCTAATGGTATCACACAATAGACCCCTTGTCAAGAGGTGGGAGATTAAAAACAAGGACCCAATTATATTCCCCGCCGGGTGATCCGACGGGGAATTTTTATGACATTGTAAGCTGGCGGCAGGCAGAGGCCAGGGCGTTCAGGGTGCTGCAGGACACCATAGAGCATATGGATGCAAAGGTCTGGACACTGCGAATATGCTGCCAGTGGCTTTGGGGAATGGGATTAAGCCACAGGACCTTGCCGGAAAGACGCTTGGCTTCCAGCAGGGCAGCCGCCGCCCGGTTCTGCTCCACAGTTTTGGTATCCGACAGGATCAAAAGGGTAGTGGAGGGGTTCAGTACTGCTGGGGTCATGGCGCACAGCTGTTCCAAGGCAGAGCCCAGATCAGTGCCCTTTCCGTAAATGCCGCTGTCGGAAACATAATTGCGGAACAGGTCCATGTTCTGCAGGCTAAAGGCGCTGGCTTCAAAAAGACCCTCTGAGAACAGGAACACCCGGGAGCTTTCGGATGCCTGGTTAAGCGATTGGATAAACCGCAGGGCGAATTCAGAAAACTGGATCATAGAGCCGGAAACATCACACAGAAGCACCAGGTGCTTTCGGCGGTTTCTTTTTTTCTTATACTTCAGCCGGTAAAGGCTGCCACCGGTTTCCAGGCCCTTGCGGATAGTGCGCCGGAAATCCAGCTTTCCGCTGTGTCCGCCCTTCTTTCGTTTGGCGGTAAGCTCGCCGTTGATCTGGCGGGAGATGGTCTGGATAATGGAAATGGCCTTGGGAATATCCGTGTCCTTAAACTGGGAAATATCCCGGTACATGAGCCCCAGCTCCGGATCCATTGCAGCGCCGCCTACAGCGGCCTCTTCCATACGGATCTGCTGCTCCAGCAGGGTCTTTGTAAAAACTGAGTGGATGAAATTGGTGTACAGATCCGGATTCCGTTCAGCGCTTTCCTTATATTTCTCCATAAAGCGCTGAAGCTTTTGCCGGGCCTCCTCAGGCATGGCAGCATATGTATCCAGCTGTTCGGGGGTCATTTCCCGCAGATGGACCGTTTCCTGAGCCTCCTGGCGGGCTTGGGCCACTTCCGCATCATGGATGGCGGCTTGTTGTGCCTGGGCCCGCATGGCTTCTTCGGAGAGGAAAAATCCGTCAAACACCCGGTCAAAAATCAGCTGCTCCTGCCGGGACTTGGCATAAATGGTCTGCAGCGCGGTTTTTACCTGCTCCCTGGAGGTAAAGCCAAGGACAGTCAGGATTCTGGCAGCATCAGCGGTCTCTCCGGGGCTGACATTCAGCCCCTCCAGCCGGAGTATTCTGGAAAAGGCCGACAGCTTTTCCAGGTATACCGCCGGGTCAGCCATGGTGATGTCCTCCGCAGTGTCCGCCGCAGTGACATTCCCCGACTTGGGTGTCTCCTGCTTCCAGCGCTGCGATGTCCTCGTTGTTTTTCAGAACAAAGCCTGCCGTCTGGCGCAGGGCGTCAGGGGTCAGCTCCCGGATACCCAAAGCATCCAACGCTGCCGCCCAATCCAAAGTCTCGGCAATGGAGGGCTTTTTCAGAATGGCCTCGTTGGACCGCAGCTTCTGGACAGCCAGCGCCACCTGAGCGCAGAGCCGGTCATCCACATGGGGCAGCTTTTTCCGCAGAATATTCAGTTCCTTCTCCATGTCCGGATACTGAATGTACAGGTAGGCGCAGCGCCGCCGCAAGGCTTCGCTGAGAGGCCGTGCCCGGTTGGAGGTCAGCACCACAAATGGAACGGAGTTTGCTTTAATGGTGCCAACTTCCGGGATAGTTACCTGCATTTCGCTGAGGAGTTCCAGCAGGAATGCCTCAAATTCCTCATCTGCCTTGTCGATCTCATCGATCAGCAGCACCACAGGCTTTTCCGAGCGGATGGATTTCAGCAGGGGCCGTTCCAGCAAATATTCATCACTGAACAGGCTTTTTGTCAGGGTGTCACTATCGGTTTTTCCCATATTTACCTGGATGGACAAAAGCTGCTTCTGGTAGTTCCACTCATACAGAGCTTTGCTTTCATCCAGTCCTTCATAGCATTGCAAACGAACCAGATCTCTGTCCAGAGCGGCGGCCATGACCTTGGCGATCTCCGTTTTGCCAACGCCTGCCGCACCCTCGATCAGCAGAGGACGGCCCAGCTGCAGGGATACTGCCAGCACAGTGGCAAGGGTATCGTCGTAGACATACCGGGCTTCGTCCATTTTTTGTTTCAGTGTTTTCAGGTCCATACGCAACACCTCCTTGTTTCGTTTTCTATTATTATAATGGAAGGGGGTGTTTTTTCAATACCTTTTCGCTAAATATTCTTCGGCGTGATGAATGGCGGCTGCGCCGTCTGCCACGGCGGTGACGATTTGCCGCAGGGCTTTGGCGCGGACATCTCCCACAGCATAGACGCCGGGAATGTTGGTGGCGGTGGTCTCGTCGGCCAGGATATAGCCTGCCGAGTCCAGGGACAGCTGCTCCTGCACAAGCTCCGTGGCGGGGGCTCTGCCGATGCTGATAAACAAACCGTCGGTATCTACAACCGATTCCTCTCCGGTAATCAGATTTTTAATTCTGACACCGGTGATTTTTTCGTCGTGTAGCAGCTCCGTAACGGCGCAGTTCCAGAAAAAGGTCACATTTTCTGCCTTCAACAAGGGTTCGTGGTAGATCTTTGTGGCCCGGAGGGTATCCCGCCGGTGGATAAGGATCACCTGCTTTGCCAGCCGGGAAAGGAAGAGGGCTTCTGCCACAGCGGTGTTGCCGCCGCCTACGATCACCACAGTTTTTCCTCTATAAAACATGCCGTCGCAATGGGCACAGTAGCTTACGCCTTTGCCTGTCAGTTCCTTCTCCATAGGAAGCCCCAGCTCTCTTGGGTTAGCGCCGGTGGCGATCACCACAGTTCTGGCTTGCAGCGTTTCCGAGGATGTTTTCACCTGCTTAGGCTCTGCCGTCAGGTCTACAGAAAGGACCTGAGAAAGCTTTGTCTTAGCGCCAAAGCGTTGGGCGCCCTGCTGCATTTTCTGGGCTAGGGTAAAGCCGTCTACTCCTTCTTCAAAGCCGGGGTAGTTATCGATCTGATGGGTCAGGGCCATTTGTCCCCCGGGAGCAAGCTTTTCCAGCACCAGGGTATCCAGGCCCGCCCGAGCGGCGTAGAGGGCTGCGGTATAGCCTCCCGGTCCGCCGCCGATAATTACAGTGTCATAAATGTGCTCCATAGGAGCCTCCTTTCAGCTGTCCAAAAGGGCCAGGATCTGCTCTTTTGGACGTGCGCCTGCAGCTTTGTTTACGATCTCGCCGTTTTTCACCACCATCAGGGTGGGAATGGTCATAATCTGATAGCGGTTTGCCAGAGCCTGCTGCTCATCCACATTGACCTTGCAGATCTTAATATCGGTCCGCTCCTGTGCGATCTCGTCCAGGATGGGACCTACCATCCGGCAGGGTCCGCACCAGTCGGCCCAGAAATCCACCAGAACGGGTACTGCACTCTGCAGCACCTCTTTCTCAAAATTCTCTTTATTTATATTGATAACAGCCATAGTGTTTTCTCCTTTCTGTGTTTTTCTGTCTATATAATATACCCTCTTGGGGAGGCTTTCAGTGATATTGTCACACAAACAATTTGGATCTAACAACCGGTAAAACTTAACATATTATGCCAAAAAACTTCTAAAATAACATAACTTTACAGGTAAAGTTCAAACAATATTCATTGTTTTGAGTTTGACGCGTGATATAATTCCACAATCGCAAAAAGGCTAAGCAGTGGGGCTGTTGGGGTTCGATTCCCCAGAGCCTATGGATAAAAATGCTTGTTCGGTTAAACCTATAGATACTATTTTGGAGGTAGCGACAGATGAGAAGAAAAGTAAAGTTTTTTGCCATGGTCATGGCTGTGAGCATGGTAACCAGCCTGCTGTTTGGCTGCGGAACCAAAGACACCGCCCCCACAGGCGGTAGCGGTGCTGCCCAGGAGGATACCCTGGTTGTAGGAACCATGAATTTTGATGGGAAGTTTTCTCCGTTTTTCTATACCAATTCCTACGAAAACGATGTGCTGGGACTGGTCCATCTGAGCCTTCTTGGCACTGACCGGGAGGGCTCTGTGGTACTGAAGGGTATAGAGGGAGAGGTTCGCCCCTACAACGGAACAAATTACACCTACACCGGCATTGCAGACTGCGTTATTACAGAAAACCCGGACGGCACTGTCTTTTATGACTTTACCCTGAAGGAAGGCGTAAAGTTCTCAGACGGCACACCCATGGACATTGACGATGTGATTTTTTCTCTGTATGTTCCTCTGGACCCCACCTATGACGGCATTATGACCCTCTATTCTCTGCCTATTCAGGGGTTGGAGGCATACAGAAGCGGCATGGACAGCAGAATGAACCTGATCCTGAAGGCGGGTCCCGGAGGCTATGCAGACACAGAGCATTACACCCGGGAGCAGTACGATACCTTCTGGGCAGCCTTTGAGGCTGCGGGGGAGGTCTTTGTCCAGGGAATCCTGGATCAACTGGAGGAATCCGGTAAAAATACCGCTGGCGATTCCGTTGCCGCCCACGCTGCAAACTGGGGCTTTACCCTGCCGGAAGATGCCACATGGGCAGACTTTTTCCAGGCTATTACAGACACCTACGGATATGATATCAGCGATGAGGGTATCAATAAAGAGGCAGGAAAGACTTCCTTTATGGCGGCCCTTTCGGAGCAGCTTGGAGATGCCCTTCCCGACTATGAATTGGGCGTCCAGACAGGCCAATCCGCTCCCAATATCAGCGGCATCCAGAAAACAGGGGAAAGAAGCCTGCGGATCGTGCTGACGGAGGTTTCCGCTACAGCTATTTACACCCTTGAAACTGCTGTAGTGCCTATGCACTACTACGGCGAGGAGACCCTGTATGACTATGAAAATAATATGTTCGGCTTCACAAAGGGTGATCTGTCCGATGTGAAGTCTGTCACCACCCGTCCTATGGGGGCAGGTCCTTACACCTTTGAAAGCTACCAGGGCGGCACAGTGACCCTGAAGGCAAACCCCCAATACTGGAAGGGAGAGCCTAAGACAAAGTATATCCAGTTCAAGGAAGGGCAGGACGCGGACAAGGTTCCCGGCGTTGTGTCTGGAACTCTGGATATTACCGATCCGTCTTATTCTGTGGAGACTGCCAAGGCTATTGCCGAGGCAAACGGAGGACAGATCTCCGGCAACGTGCTGACCACCAGCATGGTGGCCAATCTGGGCTACGGCTATATCGGCTTTAACGCCAACAATGTGTGCGTGGGTGGAGAGGCAGGTTCGGAGGCTTCCCGGAGTTTACGGAAGGCCATTGCCACGGTGATCTCCGTTTACCGGGATGTGGCGGTGGATTCCTATTATGGCGAGTATGCCAATGTGATCAATTACCCCATTTCCGACACCTCCTGGGCAGCCCCCAGAGTGACGGATGAGGGGTATCGGGTGGCGTTCTCCGTGGATGTGCAGGGCAATCCCATCTACTCCCAGGGCATGAGCCCGGAGGATAGATACGCCGCGGCAAAAAAAGCGGCCCTGGGCTTCTTTGAAGCAGCGGGCTATACCGTATCTGACGGAAAAGTAACTGCAGCGCCCCACGGAGCATCCATGAGCTATGAAGTGCTGGTGGGAGCAGGTGGAACAGGGGATCACCCCACCTTTATGGCCCTGAGTTTGGCGGCAGAGGCGCTGCGGGATATTGGATTTAACCTGATCGTAACGGATATGTCCAATTTCTCTGAGCTGACCAATGCAGTAAATGCCGGCACAGCGGAAATGTTTGCTATGGCGTGGAACGCTACACCGGATCCGGACTTGTATCAGATCTACCACAGCCAGGGCGGCTCCAATGAGAAATCCTACTGGCTGAAGGATCAGCAGCTGGATGAGCTGATTATCATGGCCCGGCAGTCCACAGACCAGGCCTACCGCAAGACCCTTTACAAGGAGTGTCTGGAGATCATTGCCGACTGGGCCGTAGAGATCCCGGTTTATCAGCGGCAGAATGTTGTGATCTTCTCCACCCAGCGCATCAATATGGACACAGTCACACCGGATATGACCACCTTCTGGGGCTGGGAAAACGATGTGGAGCGACTGGAACTGAAATAAAGAAACACACAGCTCACCGCCTTACAGGCGGTGGGCTGTCCCAAGATAAAGGAGGGAAGTTATGGGAAAACATATCTTGAAGCGGCTGGGGATCAGTGTGCTCATTTTGCTGCTGGTGATATTTGTGATTTATGCCCTGATGCGCTGCTTGCCCTCCTCTTATGTAGAGACCATGGCGCTGCAGCTGTCACAGGCACCGGGGGCCAAACCCTATGAGGAGTGGGTGGCTCAGCTGAATGCCCAGTACGGTCTGGATGTGGGATTGGTCCAGGGGTACTTTATCCAACTGAAAAACCTGGTTACCGGAAACTTCGGTGACAGCTGGAAATACGCCGTTCCTGTAGTGGAAAAGTTTTCTGAGGTGATCGGGGTGTCCTTTGTCATGGGGGCTATCGCACTGGTGCTGGAATTGTTGATCGCCGTTCCTTTGGGCATCCTGGCAGCCACCAGACAGTACAGCCGCAGGGATTATCTGATAACAGCGGGAGCGCTGATTGGTATTTCTCTGCCTACCTTTTTCTTTGCCACGCTGCTAAAATTGGTGTTTTCCGTGAAGCTGGGATGGTTTGACCTCTTTGGCCTTGTGGGCAGAGACCACCAGCAGCTAACGGTCTGGGGTCAGTTTCTGGATATGGCGCAACATCTGGTGCTGCCCATTGTTACCCTGGTGGTGATCTCTATCGGTTCTCTCATGCGCTATACCAGAACCAACATGCTGGAGGTGCTGAATGCGGACTATATCCGCACAGCCCGGGCTAAGGGTGTGGGGGAGACCAATGTGGTCTACCGCCATGGCTTCCGCAATACACTGATTCCTCTGGTGACCATTGTGGGAGGAAGTCTGCCGGGGCTGTTTGCCGGAGCGCTGATCACAGAGACGCTGTTTGCCATTCCCGGCATCGGTTATACCTCCTACCAGGCGATGGTGGCGGGGGATATTCCCTTTTCTATTTTTTATCTCACATTTCTGGCAGTACTCACACTGCTGGGAAATCTGATTTCCGATATTCTGTACGCCGTGGTAGATCCCCGGGTACGGCTTGGTTAAGGGGGTGTGGCTATGCCCAACAAAAAAGATCAGCAAACCCACGGCTACTCGCTGAACGATGACCGCCGTGTCAGGACTCTGTCTCCCGGGGCGCTGACAGCCAAGCGGTTTTTCCGCAACCGGCTGGCAGTGGTGGGTCTGGTTATTTTAACGGCAATGTTCTTGTTTTCTTTTCTAGGCGGCGCGCTGATCCCTTACCGGCAGGACCAGGTGTTCTACCGCGAGGAGGTGCAGCTGAAGGAATTCGCGGGAATTACGGAAAACGATACATTCCGATTTTTAGAAGCCCCCGGACAAAGCTTTGGGGCGGTGCTGCAGGCCCAGTTTACCCTGGCCCAGGGAAAGCAGGCTGCTTCCTTTACCTACAGAGATACGGTTTACCATATCTCCCGGCAGGGGGAAGATCTGTATACTATATCCGCAGAGGGAACGCCGGTAGCCATTGCCTTTAAGGATATTATAGAACCCCACACAGGAGGCAGCGCCTTCTCTTTTGACTTTATATATTCTGCTCTCCGGGGCTATTCGGAGGGCAGCGGCAGCTTTACAGCGGAGGGGAAGACCTATACCCTGGAGGACGGTGTCATTTATGACGGCCAACAGGAGATCGGCTATATCAGCCGGTTGGTGATCCAGTCAAAGGTCAGCGGAACCGCCATTTCCCGGCAGCTCCGGGAACAGCTGACCCTTGCTGTCCGGGAAAAGCGGCAAACCTTGAATTATACGGAAGAGGACGGCACTGTTCGGGAGTTTTCCCTCATATATGACCCGGCAAACAGGTTGTGGTCTGTCCGGGAGGGGACGCTGACTACAGTGTGGGATTCTTATTCCTTCCCCTCGGCAAAACACCCCCTGGGCACGGACAAGAACGGCATGGACATGCTCACCCGACTGATGTACGGAGGGCGGGTCTCCCTGGTTATTGGATTCATTGTGGTATTTATTTCCGCGGTTCTGGGTGTGGTCTTAGGCGGCGTTGCCGGCTATTTCGGCAAATGGGTAGACAATCTGGTTATGCGTGTGGTGGATATTTTTTATTGTATCCCTTCCACACCGCTGCTGATTATCCTGGGCGCCGCCATGGACGGCATGCGGGTAGACCCCCAGATCCGAATGCTGCTGTTGATGCTGATACTGGGTGTTCTGGGATGGCCCGGAATTGCCCGGTTGGTACGAGGGCAGATATTAAGCTTGCGGGAGCAGGAGTTTATGACTGCCACGGAATCCAGCGGATTAAGCGTGTACCGCCGTGTGTTTAAGCACCTGATCCCCAATGTGATCCCTCAGCTTATCGTCACCTGTACCATGAGCCTGGGCTCTACCATCATCACCGAGGCAACACTGTCCTTTCTGGGGCTTGGGGTGAAGTTTCCCTTTGCCTCCTGGGGCAATATTATGAATGATGTGTCCAATGCCCATGTGCTGACTTCCTACTGGTTTATCTGGATCCCGGCGGGGGTGTGCCTTGTGCTGTCAGTTTTGGGCTTCAATTTCGTAGGTGACGGCTTGCGGGATGCCTTTGATCCCAAAATGAAGCGTTAAACCCTTAAGAAAGGAGGAAACTATGGGAAAGAAAGGAAGCTATCTCTCCGGAGGGGAGGCTCGCCGGATCTCCAAGGAAAACCGCCGTATTACCGGTCGGTTGGAGAAACAACGCCGCCGAAAAAATGTGCCGGAGAGGGAATATCTCACCCAAATGGAAGATTGGGAAAATGCAGTGGAGTTTGATGACCTGCATACCTGCTTTTTTACCGATGCCGGTACGGTCAAGTCAGTGGATGGCGTGTCCTTTGCAGTGCCCATGGGCAAAACGGTAGGAATCGTGGGAGAATCCGGCTGCGGAAAATCCGTTACCAGCCTGTCGCTGATGCAGCTGTTGCAGCGTCCCCAGGGGCAGGTGGTGTCGGGACAGATCCGGCTGAACCTGGGAGAAAAAGCCTATGATATTGCCAAGACTCCGGAAACGGTTATGCAAAAGCTCCGGGGGGATGTGGTGTCTATGATCTTCCAGGAGCCTATGACAGCCCTGAATCCGGTGTTTCGCATCGGGGAGCAGATCAATGAAGTGATCCGGCTCCACCAGGGCAAGGGTAAATCCAAAGAGGACATCAAAAACCAGGCCATTGGGCTTTTGGAAATGGTGGGAATCGCCAACAGCCGGGGGGTATATTCTATGTATCCTCATGAGCTGTCCGGCGGTATGCGGCAGCGCGTGATGATCGCAATGGCCTTAGCCTGCAATCCCAGGCTGATTATTGCCGACGAGCCTACCACGGCGCTGGATGTAACCATCCAGGCCCAGATACTGGAGCTTTTAAAATCACTGAAGGAGAAGCTTGGCAGCGCCATTATGCTCATCACCCACGATCTGGGTGTGGTGGCAGGTATGGCAGACTATGTGGTGGTGATGTACGCCGGCAGGGTGGTGGAAAAAGGAACGGCAGAGGAGATATTTCACAATCCCGCCCATCCTTATACCATCGGTCTTATGGCATCCAAGCCGGTGGTAGGGAAAAAGGTGGACAAGCTGTATTCTATTCCGGGTAAGGTACCAAACCCGGTGGATATGCCAAACTACTGTTATTTCAAGGACCGCTGTGAAATGGGGGTGGAGGACTGTGATGGGGAGTACCCCGCCCAGATCAGCCTAAGCCCTACCCACACAGTCAGCTGCTACCGCTGCTTCAAAAAGGAGGCAGAAGATGATACACAAGGATGAAAATACAGACCGGGATATCCTGGTGGTGAAAGATCTGAAAAAATATTTTCCTGTAAAGGGAAAAAGGGGACGTTTTGTAAAGGCTGTGGATGGGGTCAGTTTTGCTATTAAGCGGGGCACCACCATGGGACTGGTAGGGGAATCCGGCTGCGGTAAGACTACCACAGGCCGGACCATTCTGCGGCTTAACGGCGAAAAGACCGGCGGTCAGGTGCTGTTTAACGGACAGGAGATTTATGATCTGTCTAAAAAAGAATTGCGGGCCATGCGCCCCAAAATGCAGATCATATACCAGGATCCCTTTTCCAGCCTTTCTCCCCGGATGCCGGTGGGAGAGATTATTGGCGAGGCGGTGCGGGAGCATAAGTTAATAAGCAAAGGGGAATACCAGGCTTATATAGATAGAATCATGGACAGTTGCGGCTTGCAGCCCTTTCATAAAAACCGCTATCCCCATGAATTTTCCGGAGGACAGCGGCAGCGGATCTGCATTGCCCGGGCCTTGGCACTGAATCCGGAATTTATTGTGTGTGACGAGCCGGTATCGGCGCTGGATGTCTCCGTACAGGCCCAGATCATCAATCTCCTGAAGGATCTGCAGCGGGAATATCACCTGACATATCTGTTTATTTCCCACGACCTTTCGGTGGTGGAGCATATTACAGACACGGTGGGGGTCATGTACTTGGGGAAGCTGGTGGAGTATGCGGATACGGACAGTTTGTTCAAAAAGCCCTTGCACCCCTATACTAAGGCACTGTTTTCCGCCATCCCTATGCCGGACCCGGATCATAAAATGGAGCGGACGGTCCTGGAGGGCGGGATCCCTTCGCCTGCTGATCCCCCGGATGGTTGCAGATTCCACACCCGCTGCCCCAAATGCATGGAGGTGTGCACCCATACCCAACCAAGCTGGGAGGAGGCAGAACCGGGGCATTTTTGCGCTTGCCATTTATACAGCGGATCATAGAAAAAAGACCATGGAGTGTGTAACTCCATGGTCTTTTTAGTTTAGGGGGATGCCCAGATAAGAAGGCGTTTCGCTGCTCACTGTCAGTGGGCGGTACATGGCAAAAGGGGCTGTTCCGCCGGGTATCCGCAGAACTCCCTTTTTGGCCTTTAATGCGGTGAGAATACCGGGGATCTGATCCCGGTCTCCCAGAAATTCCTGAAAATACAGAGTATCCTTATCTGTTTCGGCGCAGAACAGCACAGCATCCCCTGCATAAAATTTGCCGTAGGTTCCGAAAAATTCCAGGGCCTTGCCGGTTTGCAAAATGCTGCCCTCCGGTAAAAAGCCGGGCCGCAGGGCGGCATAGTCATCCGGTGTCAGGGTTCGGATGGCGGCAGGGGCATGCCCGGGCTCTGCAGGGACGGACTCCATGGGGCAGAAGGGGCGGTAGCCCATTTTTTCGTACAGGGCAAACAGGGATTTCTTAGCAGGAACCAGCACAGCGCCGCCGTATCCCTGCCTTTGCAAGTGCCGGTGCGTGTGGTCCATAAGGGTCCGGCAAAGTCCCTGGCCCCGGTATGCCTCGGCGGTAGCCACGCCATAGATGTAGGCAAGCTTTTTGTTCTGCCACAGGCAGTCAAACCAGTAAAGGGCGGCTACCGGTTGGTTCTGCGCTATTACGCATAGACATCGCCGGGGTGAAAAGCCGGTGGTGAAGAACTTGTCCACAAAGGCTTCCGTGTCACCAAAGCTGTCTGTCCATAGCTGGCGTAAAACAGGCAGATGGGACCGGCTGGGAGCATCAATAGTCATAGCCGTCCTCCAGCAGGCAGGCCCAGCTTTTTTCTACCATGTGGTGGGGATTGTAGCTGAGCTTTCCTTTCCGCAGTCCCTCCAGCCCCAGGTCATCTTCCCGGTTCAGATATTGCACCTGGGGGTATTTCTCCCGCAAATACCGGGCAAAGCCGTTGTTGATGGCGGCGTAAGCACCGTCTGCAATGTCCAGGGCTTTTTCAAAATGGATGTCAAAGGTGTTGGTATTCAGCAGGGAACCCATGGTCATAGCCAGGACTTGTCCGCCATTTTTCAGAATCAGCCCCTCCATACCAAGCTCCTTGCGCTGGCGCAAGGCTTTTGTCAGTGCGCTGCGCTCCATGTGGTAGTCTGCGTGGGGGTTTTGCTGAAGCCGTAGTTCGTACCACTGCTCCACCATCTGCTCCATTGCGGGAAGATTTTCGTCGGTGATAGGCTCCAGTGTATGCTCCGGGTGGGCATCCCGGAACCGATTCAGGTGGTTCCGTTTCCGCTGGAATTTCCGCCCGGTCAAGTCCGCAAGGTCGTTAATATCATAGATGTAATCAAAGGCATCCCGGTCATAGTGATAGCGGAATTTTCCGGGATAAAGCTTTTCCAAAAGGGCGCAGTCGTCATAGGTCAGTCCCGTAAGGCGGCAGGGAATGTCCCGGTCCCTGGCATCGAACATAATGGCATCCAGAACCGCTTTTTTGTCGCCGTTGCCTACAGGGAACAGGTAGACGCTTTTGCGGTTAAATTGAGAGAAAAAAACCACATGGTCATAAAGAAAGGCTGCTCTTTGGCGGCCCCAAAGGTATAGATTTACAAAGCTGTATTCACAGCCCCGCTCCCCGGCATCTTGCAAATACCGGTCATATTCCGGCTTTTGGGCTGGTGCCAAAGGTTGAAAGTTTATCATCTGTATCACTTCCTTTGGTGAAAGTATACCACAAATCTACATGTTTATCAACCGAACAGATCCTTGTCTTTCAGGGCGTAAAACAGGCTGGAGCCCAGTGTCAGCAGCACCGCTGCTTCTCCTATAGCAACATAGACAGCGTTGAGCCAGAAAGCACCGCCGATATATACGCTCAGCTCCCAGCCCACCAGCAATCCGTTTGCCAGGGCAGGCAGCAGCATGGCGGGGAGGGGATAGCCCTTTACGGTGAGTTTCCGTGTCAGGTACATGCCCCCGGCAGCCAAAAGGGTGGCCATACTGCCAATAAGAAAGTCCAGAGGCAGAGCAAGGGCAAAACTCAGATTAAACAGCAGGCAGCCGATGGTCAGTCCCCAAACGGCAGCGGGGGTAAACAGGGCAAGAACACAAAGGGCTTCTGCTGCCCGGAATTGGATCGCCCAGCTGGCAGAGCCGGGAAGCAGCAGATTTTGCAGATGGGTCAGTGCCACATACAGTGCTGCGATCAAGGCTGCATGGGCGATAAAGCGGGATTTTCCATTCATAAGTATCACCTGAAATAAAAAATGGGCGCAGTACGCACCCATAAACAAAAGATGGGCGCAGTGCGCCCATCGATTCCCTAGTTTTGTTTACCGACAGGATGGTCACGAACTGTCCTATAAAATTAATCCGATTATAACCTAATCGGTCACGGAAGTCAAGAAGTTTGCCGCAGCCTGTCCAGTGTTTGCCGGATGGCAGCCAGAGCCTGCTCAGGATCCCGGCTGTCCTTGGTGGCCTGTTCCATAGGGCAGGGGCCGGTGTTGGTCCGGTTGCGAATGCCGTCAACAAGAACATCCCAGGAAACGGCAATATTTCCTTCTGTAAGGATCCGGGCAGCCTCCCGGCTCAGTACCCGGGCGTATACTTCCTTTACCCCCAGCAGGCAGTATAAAAACGCGGTGGCTTTTCCCACCACCTTGTCTGCGGCACTGAAGCCGTGAAAGTCCTGTCCACTGTCCAGAAAAGCTATCAGGGGGCTGACGCCCCGGCGGTGACTGGCAAAGAACTGCTCTCCACGGCAGAGTACACAGGTGCAGTCCCGGGATTCCAGATAGTTCTTTGCCATTTCCAGATCGCTGCGCATAAGGCTACCTCCTCAATTCTATGGTTGGATTATAACGCCCATAGCAAATGCTGTCAACCGCGGGAGGAGCGGATGCCGTTGACTGTTTGTCGGAAATGTGTTATTATCAAGCGGTAAATTCTTCCGGGGCAGTTCGCACCGGTTCTCTTAAGGAGGCGTATGGTATGCTGGCCCCGGTTCTTCTGTTTGTTGTTGGACTGCTTGCGCTCATTAAAGGCGGCGACTGGTTTGTGGATGGGGCAACGGGAATTGCCCGCCGGTTTCGCTTGCCGGATATTATTGTAGGTGCAACGGTGGTTTCTGTAGGTACTACACTGCCGGAGGTGATGGTGGGTGCAACCGGTGCATTAAACGGTCAGGGGGCTATGGCTTATGGAAATGCGTTGGGCTCCGTTATTTGCAACACCGCGCTGATCGCCGCAATTTCTGCAACAGCAAATCCCGGACCTGTAAATACAAAAACAATGAAACTGCCCACCACCTTCTTTTTCGGCGCGGCAGCGATCTATTGCGTGGCGGCCTACTTTATAGGTGCTTTCACCCGTCCGCTGGGTCTGGTGCTGCTTGCTGTGTTTGTGGCTTATATGGTTATTACAGTACGGCAGGGGATGAGAGAACCGGAGGTGGCTCCGGAGGAGGATTGCCCAGAATCCGGGAAAATTGGGTCTCACATACTGCTTCTGATTCTTGGTGCAGCTTTGGTGGCTGTAGGCGCTGACCTGCTGGTGGATAACGGTACTATCCTTGCCCAAAAGATGGGAGTTCCGGAAACAGTAATCGCCCTGACTTTTGTTGCGCTTGGTACCAGCCTGCCGGAATTGGTTACGACCATTATTTCCCTGCGGAAAGGCCACGCAGCTTTGGGAATCGGCAATGTGATCGGCGCAAATGTATTTAACCTGGTGTTGGTCTCTGGCGCAGCTGTTACCCTGTCGCCCTTTGAAGTGCCAGCCCAAAAGCTGCTGCTGGGGCAGAATGCGACCCTTGTGCTGGATATCCCCATGATGCTCCTTGTGATGTCGGTGCTGACCGTCCCGGTGCTTGTCCGAAAAAAGCTTAGCCGCTGGCAGGGCATTGTGCTGTTATGCCTGTACAGCGCATTTTGTGTCTTGCAGTTTGTTGTCTAGTGTAAGGTAAAAAATGCTCCCCGGTTCGGTCAGAACCGGGGAGCATCATTTTGCGTTAATTACTTGCCGGCGTTGGCGATCTGAGCGGCGACTTCTTCTGCGAAGTTGTCTTCCTTCTTCTCGATGCCCTCACCCTTGATATAGTGAACAGCGGTGACAAACTTAACAGTGCCGCCCAGCTGCTTGGCTGCGTCGGCAATGTAGCCGGCCACATCACCCTTGAACAGGTCGGAGCGGACGAAGTCCTGCTGCAGCAGGCAGCTTTCCTTGTAGAAAGCGTTCATCTTACCGGCAGCGATCTTCTCCTTAACAGCAGCGGGCTTGCTTGCCATCTTGGGATCGTTGTCCATCAGAGCAACCTGAACGGCCAGCTCCTTGTCAACATCTTCCTGGGGAACCATGGACTTGTCCCAGTATCTGGGGTTCATAGCAGCGATCTGCATAGCCACATTCTTGCCGATCTGGGTAGCGTCGATGTCACCGGTAACCTCCAGGTTGACCAGAACACCGTGGCTGCCGCCAGCGTGGACATAAGCCACATTGGTGTTATCAGCAAAGCGGATGAAGCGGCGGATCTGCATGTTCTCGCCGATGGACATGACCTTCTCCTGCATGATCTCGGTGACGGTCAGGTCGGTGCCGGGATACTTGCAAGCCTTCAGGGCCTCAACATCAGCGGGGTCAGCGGTAGCAACCACCTCAGCCAGGTTCTTCACCAGATCCTGGAAAGCGTCAGTCTTGGCAGCGAAGTCGGTCTCAGAGTTGACCTCGATCACAACGCCTACGCCGTTGACGACGGTAGCGAAAGCAACGCCCTCAGCGGCGATGCGGTCAGCCTTCTTAGCAGCCTTTGCCAGGCCCTTTTCACGCAGCCAGTCTACGGCCTTATCCATGTCACCGTCGGTAGCAGTCAGGGCCTTCTTGCAGTCCATCATGCCAACATTGGTCATTTCGCGCAGCTTCTTAACATCCAGAGCAGTAAATGCCATGATAAAAGTCGGAGGCCAAGCGGTCTTAGGAAGACAACTCTAGGTTGCAACT
>JAZSDS010000048.1:0-2924 GCA_045531275.1 Faecousia sp. | reverse complement strand
ATCAGTCGTGAAGTTAAACGCAACAAAGCAAAATACAGACCTCACAGAAAACCGGATAACCGATACTGGTACAATCACTGGCATGCCTATAAATGCTATATCCGTCGCCGTCGGGAGCGGAAGCGGCAGGCTCTGAAACCCGGCACGCCGGAATGGGATTATATCATTGCCGGATTGCAGCATTATTGGTCACCGGAAACGATCTGTGGTCGCTGGCATAAGGAATTTCCTGAAAGAAAGCCGCTTTGTGTATCGACTATCTATCGGTACATAAGGGCAGGAAGATTTCCTAAAATTAGTGCAAAACAGCATCTTAGACGCCGTGGAAAGCGGATCCAGACCCGGAATGCCAACTACAACAGTATCCAGCCTGACCGTATCATCCCTGAGTGGCCAGACGAGATCCTCAACCGGGTCAGGATCGGTGACTGGGAAGGAGATAC
Organism: Faecousia sp.; assembly: GCA_045531275.1. Taxonomy (GTDB): domain Bacteria; phylum Bacillota; class Clostridia; order Oscillospirales; family Oscillospiraceae; genus Faecousia. The sequence goes on along the minus strand of JAZSDS010000048.1, from coordinate 2,481 downwards.
CGTGTATGGCGGTGTTGGCAAAGGATTGTTGGTAACATTGGTAGACCGCAAAAGTCGGCATCTTAAGATGGGATTGCTTGCAGCCAGAACAGCAGAAGATACAAGAAAAGTCATTGAGAAGCTGCTGCGTGGACTTCCTGTTAAAAGTGTCAGTTTAGACAACGGTTCCGGATTTTCTGAGTTCCGAAAGTTAGAAGAGCACCTACACACCCTTGTCTACTTTGCCGAGCCGCATAAACCTTGGCAGCGCGGAACAAACGAGAATACAAATGATATTGTGAGATTTTTCTTTCCGAAAGGTTTTGATTTTAGGACAGTTACCGATGAAGATATTCAGATTATTGAAGATCTCATCAACAACCGTCCCAGGAAGTGTCTTGGTTGGAAAACTCCAGCAGAAATTTTAGAAGAAAGTGTTGCACTTGGTTGACAATCTGCCCTGGCACGACGAAGTCGTGACGGAGGGATTGCTGTACAGCATGGAACTAGGTATTAGTAAAACAGTACTGCGATAACAATCCCTCAGTCAAAAATCAAAAGATTTTTGACAGCTCCCTTTACACAAGGGAGCCTTGGGCGCTCCCACGCCAGAATAATATTCGATATACTGGATCAGCCGCCCGCGAAAAACGGGCGGCTGGTGCTTTATCGGGGCGTCGTGGGCGCTGCCCCAACAAATAGAGGGAATGTAAATGCGGCCGCCGGGGGACCGGCGGCCTGGAGGAGGAAAAAAGAAACTTGTCAACCTAATTCCAGAAAATCTGCGGGGTCGACCACCTCGTTGTCACAGGTGACGCTGAAATGGACATGGGGTTCCAGGGCGGACTCCAAGAGGGCCGTGGTACCCACGCACCCGATCTGCTGGCCCATGGTCACCGTATCGCCTGCGGCTACCATGACCTCCTGGGCGAGGCAGGAATATTTGGTGGTATAGCCTTCCTCGTGGCGGATGACCACGGTGGTACCCATGGTCTCGTCGTCATAGACGGTGTAGACTGTGCCGTCGGCGGCTGCCATGACAGGTGTGCCTTCCTCAGCGGCGATATCCACACCGTTGTGGACCCGCCAGTCCCGGGTGGTCTGATTGTAGCTTAAGCAGTCCATGGCATACTCTGCCACGGTCTCGCCCTCCACCGGGGCCATGGTCTTGAAGACCTTGGGCGCGGTGTTTTCTGTCGAGGGCTGGGTGGCGCCGCTGTCCGACGGCTGAGTTGCGATGACGGGAACATCCTCCCGGTCGGTGACGCCTGCCAGGACAGTGGGCGTGGTGGTGTCCACCTGGGTGGACGGGGTATCGGTTACATTGCGGTAATACAAATAGCCAGAGATCCCGATGGCGGTAGCGCACAGGACCAGGGCTATGTAGTAGCCCTTGCTGCCGAAACCGCGGCCGGTTTGTTTGTTATTGCTCATATTAAGCACCTCCGAAGCTAAGTATTGCCATATTTCCGGAATATAAACCCGGAAATGGGATTTTTTATTAAAAATACAGTGGGATTTTACCAGGTCCGGCGGAAAAATAAATGTAATTTTCCGGGATTATCCGTTGACAAAGGACGATTTTTGGTATATATGTATAGTTGTCATTCCCGACGAAAAAATAAGAAAGAAACGGGGGAGGATAATGTCCAAAGAACTGATCAGGCTCCGGGATCTTACCATGGAGTTCGACGGAGAGCGGATACTTGACGGTATCAACCTGTATATTAATGACCATGAATTCCTCACCTTGCTGGGCCCCTCCGGCTGCGGCAAGACTACCACTCTGCGGATCATCGGCGGCTTTCTGACGCCCACTTCCGGCACGGTGACCTTTGACGGTAAATGCATCAACGATGTGCCGCCCTATCAGCGGCAGATCAATACGGTGTTTCAGCGCTACGCTTTGTTCCCCCATCTGAATGTGTTTGACAATATCGCGTTCGGTCTGAAAGTGGCAAAGCTGCCCAAGGACGAGATCCACAACCGGGTCCATGAGATGCTGGAAGTGGTGGGTCTGAAGGGCTATGAAAAGCGCCGCATCGATAACCTGTCCGGCGGTCAGCAGCAGCGTGTTGCCATTGCCCGGGCGCTGGTCAACCGCCCCAAGGTCCTGCTTCTGGACGAGCCTCTGGCGGCTCTGGACCTGCGTCTGCGTAAGGATATGCAAAACGAACTGAAGCGGATCCAGCAGGTGATGGGCATCACCTTTATCTACGTGACCCATGACCAGGAAGAGGCGCTGTCTATGTCTGATACGGTGGTTGTCATGGACAAGGGCCGTATCCAGCAGATCGGCAAACCTGAGGATATCTATAATGAGCCCAAGAATGCCTTCGTGGCAGACTTCATCGGCGAGAGTAACATCTTAGACGGTGTGATGCTGGCCGATTACAAGGTCAAATTCTTTGGCCGCACCTTTAAGTGCCTTGACGCAGGCTTTGACCCCAACGAGCCGGTGGACGTCGTCATCCGTCCCGAAGACATTGACTTCGTTCCCCT
>JAZSDS010000076.1:0-42877 GCA_045531275.1 Faecousia sp. | reverse complement strand
CAGCAGCTCCAGCTTACGCTCCATGGCATCGATGACTGCCAGGGGGTTGTAGCCGTCAACGGTCTCAGCATGCATCTGGGTGGGGGTGACACCGGAGCCGATACGGGACATGGAACCCTGGCCCATGGTCTCGCCGCGGGTCTGGTCGCCCATACCGTAGGAGTTGTTGAAGATGTTGTACAGGATGGGCATACCGTCATTGTGGGACTCCCACAAAGGCTTGTACTGATCCATAGCTGCAAAGTTCAGAGCTTCCCAAACAGGGCCGCGGGCCATGGAAGCATCGCCGATGTTGCAGACGCAGATACCCTTCTTGTTGTTGACCTTCTTGTACAGAGCGGCACCGGTGGAGATGGTAGCGGAGCCGCCGACGATGGCGTTGTTGGGGTAAATGCCGAAGGGCAGGAAGAAGGCGTGCATGGAGCCGCCCATGCCCATGTGGAAGCCGGTCTCACGAGCGAAGATCTCGGACAGTGTGCCGTACAGGATGAAGCGGATAGCCAGCTCCTTGACACTCTCAGTCTCGCCCAGCTTCTGGGTGGAGCGGAGGCACTTTCCTTCCAGGAAGGACTCCATGACATTCATCAGCTGCTCGTCAGACATCTTGTTGATGGTGGACAGCGCCTTTGCCAGGATCTCGGAGTGAGAACGGTGGGAACCGAAGGCAAAGTCGTTCTCGTCCAGCAGATATGCCTGACCGACGCAGGCAGCTTCCTGACCGATGGACAGGTGGGCAGGACCGGGATAGGTATGGTCGATGCCGTTGTAGGTGCCCATGGTCTTGATGTTGTTCAGCATGGTCTCAAACTCACGCAGAACGGTCATGTCACGGTAGATGCGGACCAGGTCTTCCTTGGTGTACTTGCCGGAAGCCAGCTCCTCTTCTACAGTCTTATTGTACTGGTTTACGGGGATGTCGTTAAAGGTCACCTTGCCGGGCGCTCTGACCGCAGCAGGATCTACAAACAAACTCTTAGGCATAGTCTATATCCTCCTTCTATTACTTCGCGAGCAGAGTGGTGAAATTCTCCAGATTCTGGCACAGCTCCTTCTGGAACTTGGCAGCAGGAGTACCGTCCACAGCCCGGTGATCATAGGTCAGGCTCAGACCCATAGCGGGATACAGCTCAACAGAGCCGTCGGCTGCCTTGCGGACACGGTCCACAGTGCCGCAGACACCCAGGATGCCGGTCTGGGGAGGATTGATAACGGGAGTGGAGGATTCCACGCCCAGGTTGCCCAGATTGGAAACAGTGAAGCTGCCGCCGGCCAGCTTGTCGGGGTTGATAGCGCCGTCACGGCACTCAGCAGCCAGCTGCTTAACAGCCTGGGATATCTCCAGCAGACTCATCTGGTCAGCGCCAAAGATGGTGGGAACCATCAGGCCACGGGGCGTATCCACAGCCACGCCCAGATTCACATGGTTGAAACGACGAATGGAGTTGTCGTCCAACATGTTGGCGTTCAGGTCAGGGTGGTTCAGCACAGTGCGGGACACAGCATACAGGATGATGTCGCCCAGGGTGATGCCTGCATAGTCACCGCCGGCAGCCTTCAGCACCTTACGGTAGTTCAGAATAGCAGTGGCATCGAAGCTGGTGTTGTGGGTCAGCTGTGCCATAGTGGACAGGGAGGTATGCATGGACTTGGAAATTGCACGGCGGATACCGCTGAACTTCACATCTTCATAGGCAGGACCATCGCAAACTACAGTCTTAGCTCCGGCAGGTACACCCTGCTCGATAAGCTTCTGGATATCACGCTCGATGATACGTCCCTCAGGGCCTGTGCCCACTGCCATAGAAGCGTCCACGCCGGCAGCCTTTGCCAGCTTGGCAGCTCTGGGAGAAACAGGCGCGCCGGCTACGATCTGTGCAGCAGGCTCGGCAACGGCAGCAGGCGCAGCAGCCTCAGCCACAGGTGCGACAGCTTCCTCAACAACAGCAGGAGCAGCGCCGGGCTTCAGGCAATCGGTGGGCTCACCGTGGGGACCCACAGCGCAGACATTCTCCATGCAGGGAACCTCGTCACCTGCTTCATAGAAGATGGCCAGCAGCTCGCCCTCTTCGGTGGATTCACACTCAAAAGAGGCCTTATCGGTCTCGTATGTAAACAGAACATCGCCGACCTTCACCTGGTCGCCAATTTCCTTCATCCACTCGCCGATGATGCAGCTTTCCACAGTAATACCGGCCTTGGGCATAATAACAGCCTTTGCCTTGGTGTTGGCGCTGGCAGCAGGGGCTGCAGGTGCAGCGGCAGCTGCGGGGGCTTCTGCAGCAGGCGCAGCAGCAGCGCTACCGCCCTTCAGTGCGGAGCAATCCTCACCGGGGTTGCCAATGGCGCAAACATTGACCAGGCAGGGAACCTCGTCGCCTGATTCAAAGAAGATCTCCAGCAGAGTGCCTTCCGCAGTGGATTCGCACTCAAAGCTGGCCTTATCCGTTTCATAAGTAAACAGCACGTCGCCGACCTTCACCTGATCGCCAACATTTTTGACCCACTCGCCGATGATACAGCTTTCAACAGTAATACCGGCCTTGGGCATGATGACAGCATTTGCCATGATATATCCTCCTTATGGTGTTATAGCTTGTTAATTATAACTTATTATAACAATACAGTCAATAACTTTTTTCCCGGACATAAAAAAGGGAGCTTCGCAATAGGCGAAACTCCCCATATTAGGTTACAACAAGCGCACATTGGCGGCCTCCGCCGCCTGACGAAAACTCTCCGGCAGAACATCATCGGAGATCACATAGTCCACATCCTCCAATTTTGCGAAGGTGTAGGGCATGAGGCAGCTAAGCTTTTGCTGACTGCACATAATAACACTGGTGCGGGCCTTTTGGATCACAAGGTGTTTTACAAGCATATCCCCCTCAGTTCCGCAGGTAAAGCCTGCTTCCACCGAGCAGCCGGACACGCCGATGAAGGCCAGGTCTATATTGATCCCTTCCAGCATCTGCAGCGTGTTTTGCCCTGACAGCGCAAGGTTATTCCGGTTTATGGTGCCGCAGCACAGGGTCACCACCGGATTGTGCAGGCGGCACAGCTCCAGCGCAATGCTGGGTCCTGTTGTAAACACGTTAACATGGATATCCGGCATGATTTTTGCCAATGCAAGATTGGTGGTGCTAGCATCCAGGAAAACCGATGTATGGGGCTGGATCAGCTCCAGCGCTTTACGGGCGATCAGATTTTTCCCGGTGTTGTTCTCCCGCATACGCACATTGAACTCTGGGTCCCCTGTAAGGCGCACAGATTTCGCGCCGCCCCGGAATTTTACAATGGCACCGTTCTGCTCCAAAAGGTCCAGATCCCGGTGAATCGTCATCAGGGACACATCCGCAAACAGCTCCCGGAGTTCTTTAATGGTCACAACATTTTTCTCTTCTATATATTCCCGTATCTGCTCCTGTCGAATGTTATACATAAGGCCTCCGAAATGTTACAATTATAAATGTTTTTAACAATTATAACATTTAGAAACAAGATTTGTCAATGCCCATTTTAATATTTGGCCCCACTTCAAGAAACGATTCCATTTGCACCTTTCCTGCAGATGTGATATAATGATAAAATAAATTGTTTAAGGTTTCAAAGAGGGGGTGCTGTGATGCAGCGGCACATATATATCGTTTTTTCCGCTACACCATATTTTATTGGCAAGGCTATCCGCCACATTACAAACACAGCTTATAACCACATAAGCATCGCTTTGGACCCGGAACTGACAAAAATGTACGGTTTTGCCCGGCGATACTACCGCACACCTCTGTACGGCGGCTTTACCAACGAAACGCTCTCCCGATTCCACCTGAACGGAGAAAGCTCCCATATCTGCATTTGCGCTGTGCCGGTCACAACGGAGCAATATGCAGATCTGGAAACACTTATGGAACAGATGCACCAGGACAAGCATCAATACCTGTATAATCATCTTTCCGCACTGACAACTCTGCTGCGCAAACCCCTCCCCGCAAAGGACGCATATACCTGTGTGGAGTTCTGTGTCAAGATCCTGCACCGATTGGGTATTGGCGTAGATCCCCGAGAGTATTATTCCATTAAGGATCTGTTGCGATTGCTGCAGCCCTACATAATTTACACAGGGATCATGCCTGTGGGGGATTTCGATGCCGGATACTTTGCCAAAAAGCCTGTGCCCTATCCCGCTTTGAAGACAATTTGTGATTTATTAAAACTGATTCCCCGACTGGGGGTATAAAAAATCCACATAGCGCAAAAAGCGCTGTCACACAGTTTCCATACTTCCTCCAAAACACATCCACCGGCCGTGCCGGTGGTATGCACTAGCCCCCTTGGGGCATGCCCTTGGCTGAGCCTATAGGCTCATCGAATTATCTTTCGCTTGCGTGTCCTGCCCCGCCACCGCAGATGCGGTTATTTGCGCACCGAAGGCTCTCTTGTGCAAAGGGTAAGCGTAGCGCAGTCACGGTGGTGAATGACAGTCCGGTGGATTGTCAGAGCCGTGACTGGGCCGCCCGCAGGCGGCTGTCAGCCGAACGGCTGACTGAGGGATTGTCCCTATGAGAACAACCCCTCCCAGCAAAATCAAAGATTTTGCCCACTTCTCCTTACACAGGAGAGGCTTGCCGCTGCGGCGGGACTGGGCATAGCTAAAGTTGTTTTGGAACCACCGGCACCGCCGGTGGTTTTCTTTATACAAAAAAATGAGGCGGAGAAAACTCCGCCTCATAATTTTAATTACTTCGCAGCGTTGACCAGCTCAGCAGTATCCTGAGCGATCATCAGCTCTTCGTTGGTGGGAACCACCCAAACCTGGACCTTGGAATCGGGAGTGGAAATCATCATTTCCTTGCCGCGCTTGCCATTCAGCTCAGGATCGATCTTAACACCCATGAAGCCCAGATACTCACAGACAGTTGCGCGAACATTGATATCGTTCTCGCCAACACCTGCGGTGAAGGTCAGAACATCGATGCCGTTCAGAGCAGCGGCGTAAGCGCCAACATACTTTGCAACCTCGTAGCAGAACTTGTCACGGGCCAGAGCGCAATCCTCGTTACCCTTCTTGGAGCCGTCTTCCAGGTCGCGGAAGTCGGAGGAGATACCGGACAGAGCCAGCATACCGGACTTCTTATTGAGCATGTTCAGGCACTCATCCACGCTCATGTTGTACTTGTTGCAGATAAACTGCACAACAGCTGCGTCGATGTCACCGGAACGGGTACCCATGGGAACGCCAGCCAGAGGAGTCAGGCCCATGGTGGTATCCTGGCACTTGCCGTCCTTCACAGCAGACATGGAAGAACCGTTACCCAGGTGGCAGTTAACCATCTTGAACTCTGTCTTGCCAACCAGCTGTGCGGTACGCTTTGCCACATACTTGTGGGAAGTACCGTGGAAGCCGTAACGACGGATGGAGTCGTTCTCATAATACTCTGTGGGGATAGCGTAACGGTAAGCCTTGGGAGGCATGGTCATGTGGAAAGCGGTGTCAAACACAGCCACCTGGGGAGTCTTGGGCATAACAGCCTGGCAAGCCTCGATACCCATCAGGTTAGCGGGGTTATGAAGGGGTCCCAGGGGGATGCACTTCTTGATAGCAGTGATAACTTCGTCGTTGATGATGCAGGAATCAAAGAACTCCATGCCGCCATGCAGAACACGGTGACCAACAGCGTCGATCTCATCAACGCTCTTGATAACGCCGTCCACAGGGTCTACCAGAATCTGCAGCACAGCCTGGATTGCTTCAGAGTGGGTGGGCATCGGGATATCCTTCTCTACCTTCTTGTCGCCGACCTTGTGGGTCAGGCGGCCGTCGATGTAGATACGCTCGCACAGACCCTTTGCGGAAACATCACCGGTCTCGGGGTTCATCAGCTGATACTTCAGGCTGGAGCTGCCGGCATTGATAACCAAAACATTCATAAAAAAACTACCTCCAAAATTATTTGATTTTCTTGTCATTTATGATAAGATAACCACAGTTGGGATTATTCTATAATAAATTTTAGAAATTCTCAACCCCTAAAAGGGAAATTTTTCATTTAAAGGGTGGTTTTTTTGAAAATCACAGGCATTATATGTGAATATAACCCTTTGCATCTAGGGCACAAAAAGCAAATCGACGGAATCCGCGCCCAGCAAGGACCCGACACCGGAATCGTATGCCTTATGAGCGGCAACTTTGTTCAGCGGGGCATGCCTGCAATTATGGATAAATCTGTGCGGGCAAAAGCCGCTGTTTTGTGCGGTGCGGATCTGGTGCTGGAGCTACCGGTAACCGCTGCCCTTAGCTCTGCCGAGGGATTTGCGTCAAAGGGCGTGGCGATTCTTTCCTCTTTTTGTGAAGTTCTATGCTTTGGCGCAGAAACTGCCAACAGCCAGACATTAGCAGACACCGCCAGCACCCTGCTGTCAGAAGAATTTTCCCAGGCTTTGCGTCTGGAACTGGACCGAGGTCTTTCCTTTCCTACTGCCCGGCAATCTGCGCTGGCTTCAATGGATTTGGACGGAGACATTCTCTCCACACCCAACAACATTTTGGCTGTGGAATATTGCAAGGCCATTTTATCCCAAAACTCCACCATGAAGCCCATGCCCATCGTCAGGGAGGGGTGCTACCACGACACCCTGCCGGATGCAGACAATCCCTCTGCAACAGCCCTGCGCCGCCTTATGGAGCAAGGGGGTTCCTGGGGAGACTATGTTCCCCTGGAAGCGGCACAATGCTACGAAAACGCCCTCCTTCACACTTTGGGTGCAGGCGAGCGGGCCATTCTTGCCAGGTTGCGCTCCATGACCGAAGATGAATTTGAAGCTCTGCCATACGGTTCTGAAGGCCTTTGGCGAAAGCTGATGCATGCAGTGCGCAGCTGTGGAACATTAGAGCAGATCCTCACTGCCACAAAATCCAAGCGCTACACCCGCACACGGTTGGACCGGATGGTCATGTGCGCTTATCTTGGAATTACCAAAGAAACTCTGGAAGCGCCTATCCCCTATGTGCGGGTATTGGCGCTGAACGATCGGGGCCGGGAGATCCTGAAGCAAGCCCGAGAATCAGGGCACTTCCCCAACGTCGGCGAACCCGTAGACCACCCCTACCAGCAGTTGGAAAGCCGCTGCAGCGATCTGTATGGATTGTTTTCTACAGCTGACCCATCCCCGGCAAGTCAAGAGATAAAACAGCGGATCTATTACCACTCCACATGACAACGAAAGAGACTGTTGCAGCATCGCCTGCAACAGTCTCTTTTATTTATAGGAAGAGACACTTTTTCGCACCAATGCCCGTTTTAGCCGTGCTTGGGCCAGCAGGATCTGAGTGTCTGTGGCGTCCTTCATGTCAAGGACGGTCTGCGCCCGCTGTCTTGCCCTCTCTGCTCTGTCTGCATCAATCCTGTCTGCCCATTCAAAGGTGATAGGCAACAGAGCAACCTTCCCATCCAGCACACAGATCATACCGCCAATACAGGCGGCATAGCGGGTGCTTTCCGGAGTGACCACAGTGGCCCTGCCCATACCGAGGGCTGCCACATAATTGATATGCCCTGCCAGGATCCCCACATCCCCGTCAGCAGTCCGTACTACAAGCTGATGGGCAACTCCTTCAAACTGCACACCATCCGGTGTATAGATTCTCAAGTGAAAGCTTTTCATCCCCCCTCACCCCTGTACTTTTCCATGACTTCATCAATACCGCCCACAAACAGAAAACAGGATTCAGGGATATGGTCATGTTTCCCTTCCATAATTTCACGAAAGCCCCGAATGGTCTCCTTCAAAGGGACATACTTTCCCTTATAGCCTGTGAATTGCTCCGCCACCTCAAAGGGCTGTGACAAAAACCGCTGGACCTTTCGGGCCCGGCTGACGGTACGCTTATCCTCTTCGCTAAGCTCGTCCATACCCATGATGGCTATAATATCCTGCAATTCTCTGTACCGCTGCAGCATTCTCTGGACATCCCGGGCTGTTTCGTAATGCTCATCGCCTACGATCTGAGGCGTCAGGATGCGGGAGGTAGAATCCAACGGGTCCACCGCAGGATAGATTCCCAGAGACGCTATGCCCCGGTCCAGCACCGTGGTGGCATCCAAGTGGGCGAAAGTAGTTGCAGGCGCCGGGTCGGTCAAATCGTCTGCCGGCACATAAACTGCCTGCACAGAAGTGATAGAGCCGTTTTTTGTTGAGGTAATGCGCTCCTGCAAAGCGCCCATTTCTGTAGCAAGGGTAGGCTGGTAGCCCACCGCAGAAGGAATACGTCCCAACAGTGCGGAAACCTCACTGCCAGCCTGGGTAAAGCGGTAGATGTTATCAATAAACAGCAACACATCCTGATGCTTTATATCCCGGAAGTACTCCGCCATGGTAAGGCCGGTAAGACCCACCCGCATTCTGGCGCCGGGGGGCTCGTTCATCTGTCCATAGACCATTGCAGTCTTTTTAATAACCCCGGACTCCGTCATCTCCCGATACAGATCGTTTCCCTCTCTGGTACGCTCCCCCACCCCTGTAAACACAGATATGCCGCCGTGGGCCTTTGCCACATTATTGATAAGCTCCATGATAAGCACAGTCTTACCAACACCGGCCCCGCCGAAAAGTCCGATCTTCCCCCCCTTGGCATAAGGGCAGATCAGATCAACCACCTTGATTCCGGTTTCCAAAAGTTCTGTGGCAGGCTCCTGCTCATCATAATCCGGAGCGCTGCGGTGAATAGACCATGCTTCTTCTGTCTGTACCTGGGGACCGCCATCTATGGTTTGTCCCAGCAGATTGAATACACGCCCCAGGCAAGCCTCCCCCACAGGTACACGGATAGGCCCACCGGTATCCCTTGCCACAGCACCTCGCTGCAGACCGTCGGTAGCACTCATGGCAACACATCGCACCACATTGTTGCCCATATGCTGGGCTACCTCTGCAACCACCACAGTTCCTTTGTAGGATACCTCTACTGCGTTCATAAGCTCCGGCAGTCTGCCCTCAGAAAAACGAACATCCAGAATAGGCCCCATGATCTGGCATACTGTTCCATTATGTCCGCTCATATATTCACCCTCCTTTTAGGCCTGCCACGATCTCGGTGATCTCTTGGGTGATCGCACTCTGGCGAGTCCGATTAAATTCCCTGCGCAGGCTGTCGATCATTTCACCCGCATTCTCAGTGGCTGTATGCATCGCTGTACGCCGCGCCGCCTGTTCCGAGGCACGGCTCTCACACAAAGCACCGTAGAGAATTCCTCCGAGATATTCCGGCACGATCCTCTCCAGCACCTGCAGGCTGTCCGGTTCATACAAAATCCTTTTTCCGACCGCTGTCGCCGTGTCCGTCTGTTTTAAGGGCAGCAACTGCTCCACAACAGGTCTTTGCGAGAGCACTGACTCAAATTGGCTATAACAGATACATATCCGCTGGAATTCTCTGTCCAGATAATTTCTGCACAGTTTCTTCGCCACTGTAAAACAGTCCCCTACAGACATTTTCCCCGCGGACCCGTACTCTACCGGGTATATAGAAACATCCCGGGCTGCAAAAAAGTCGGCGGTTTTTCGTCCCACAGGCAATACCACGGCATTCCTATCCTCTATTCGGGACATAACAGCTTTAAAAACATTACTGTTATAGCCCCCTGCCAATCCCCTGTCACCGGCAATCACTACGAACAATGTTCTTTTGCCTGTTTCCTGGCGCAGATAAGGAGAAGAACTGTTGGGGGTAGCCCTTGCAATACTGTTGACTTGCTCCAAAAGCGCCTCAAAATACGGTCTGGCAGAATACATGCACCGTTGGGCCCGGTGGAGCTTGGAGCTTGCCACCATTTCCATAGCCCTGGTGATCTGCCGTGTGCTTTCCATGCTACGGATACGGTTTTTAATGGATTTTCCAGAGACTCCGGCCAACGTTCTTCACCTTACCTTTTTTTAAATTCCTCTATAAGCTCTGTTAGCGCTTCCTTCAGCCTTTGTTCTACAGGTCCTTCCAAGCTGCCAGTGGTGACGATACTTTGGATAATATCGCCGTAGCGATCCAGGGTCAGCTCTCTGAGTCTTTGCTCAAATTCCGGAATCTCCTCCACCGGTATCTCGTTGAGGTATCCGTTGACAACAGCATAAATAATGCACACCTGTTCTGCAGTCTCCACCGGTGCCTGATTTTTCTGCTTCAGCACCTGGACGATCCGTTGACCCAGGGCTAGGCGTGCCTTTGTGTCGGAATCCAGATCAGAAGCAAACTGGGCAAAGCTTTGAAGCTCCCGGTACTGGGAATACAGCAGCTTCAGAGGGCCTGCGACTTTCTTCATAGCTTTGATCTGGGCCGCGCCTCCTACCCGAGACACAGAAATACCCGGATTTACCGCAGGCATAATACCGGCGTTAAACAGCTCCGTTTCCAGGAAAATCTGTCCGTCGGTAATAGAGATCACATTGGTGGGAATATAGGCAGAGACATCACCGGCCTGGGTCTCGATAATCGGCAAAGCTGTCAGACTGCCGCCGCCACAGGCCTTAGACATATGGGCAGCCCGCTCCAAAAGCCGGCTGTGGAGATAAAACACATCCCCGGGGTAAGCCTCCCGTCCAGGCGGGCGCCGGATCAGCAGAGAAATAGCCCGGTAGGCCACTGCATGCTTGCTCAGATCATCATAAACGATGAGCACATCCTTGCCCTGATGCATAAAGTGCTCCCCCATCGCGCAACCGGAATAGGGGGCAATATACTGCATAGGCGCCAATTCAGAAGCAGTGGCGCAAACCACGGTGGTATACTCCATAGCGCCGCCGGCAGTTAATTCCTCCACAAGCTGGGCCACCGTAGACCGCTTCTGGCCGATGGCAACATAAATACAGATCACACCTTTCCCTTTTTGGTTCAGGATGGTATCTGTTGCTATGGCGGTTTTGCCGGTTTGCCGATCTCCAATTATCAGTTCCCGCTGTCCCCGTCCAATAGGAATCATGGAATCAATCGCCTTGATCCCGGTCTGCAAAGGCTGATTTACACTTTCCCGCTCCGTAATGCCAGGTGCAGGACTTTCGATAGGACGGTAATTCTCCGCCTCCACGCTCCCCTTTCCGTCCACAGGTTCTCCCAAAGCGTTTACCACACGCCCAATAAGCCCACGCCCTACCGGAACAGACACTACTCTGCCGGTACGCTTCACCGTGTCTCCCTCTTTAATGCCGCTGTCATTACCTAAGATGACCACCGACACGGCATCCTCCTCCAGATTCTGGGCCATCCCAAAAGTGCCGTTGGGGAATTCCACCAGTTCCCCCGCCATACATTTGTCCAAGCCGGAGACTCTGGCAATGCCGTCGCCCGTTAAAATAACCAATCCTGTCTCGCTGGTCTGCAATCTCGCTTCATAATTCTTGATCTGCGCCCGAATGATCTTTGTAATCTGTTTGGATGATAATTCCATTGTTTCCCTGCTTTCAAAGTGGGGTATTTTTCAGCAGCGCCGCCACTAAATCCAAATAGGTCTTTACCGTTCCGTCGATTTGTCTGCCCTCATATTCCAGCCGAACGCCGCCTAAGCACTTAGGATCTACACGGTTTGTAAGCTCTACTTTCCGCCCTGTAAGCTTCTCCAGCTTTTGGATCATTTTCTTTTTCAGTGGCGGTTCCAGGGGGATTGCCGTAACCGCCCATACCTGCAAGGCCCCGTGATCCTGCTTGTATTGGCAAATGTATGCTCTGCAGCAGTCGCAAAGCTGGTGGGCATCTCCTTTTCCCGCCATAATCCTCATAAGATTCAGGACATAGGGATGAACCTTCCCCTGAAAGCTGTCATTCAAGACCTGACAGCGTTCCTGTCCGGAAAGTCCTGCGCCTCCCAGCAACCGCAAAAATGCAGGCTCTTGTTCAAAGGCAGCCAGCAGCACCTGTATCTGCTCATATATGGTTTGGCTGAGTCCTTCATCCTTTGCTAAACCGTAAAGCGCCCCGGCATAGTCTGCACCTACAGAACTCATAGGCTATCACCCAGTCCGTCCATAAAGCGTTTTACCAGCCGCGTCTGCGCCCGGGCTGTCATATTATCTCCAACGACCCTGCCCGCCAGCTCCACGGCAATGCTTACGATCTCGTCCTTGGTTTCGTTCAAAACCTTGGCTTTCTCCCGGGCAATGTCTGCCTCTGCCTTCGATCTCACTGCCGCTGCCTGCTTCTGGGCATCCTCAATGATCCTCTCACCTTGCTCTGCTGCCCTCTTTTTAGCCTGCTGCAGTATCTGCGCTGCCTCCGCGTCTGCTGACTGCAGTCTCTTTTCATAGCTAAGCCTTAACTCCTGGGCCTGTGAATTGGCATTCTCCGCTTCCGCGATCTGGGCATCCGCTGCTTTCTGCCGGCCATCCAATACCATAAAAATCTTTTTTAAGAAGAATTTCTTAATGATAAAAAGCTGCAAGAATAAGTTTAGCACTGTTACGATCAGGGTAACCGGCTCCACTGCCACAAGAGACTGATAAAAGCCTTCCATACTTTGCCTCCTTCCGGCAACGATCTCCTAATTATTATCCCAGAAGATTCATAAACTGCCCGGGAGCAAAAAAGATCAGCAACAGCCCGGTAACAAAGCCGTAAATACCTGTTGTCTCAGACAGAGCAATGCCCAAAATCATGGTACTGGTAACCTCGCTTCTGGCCTCCGGCTGACGGCCAATGGCCTCACATGCCCGGGCAGCGCAGTTACCCTCACCAATACCGGGACCAATGCCTGCCATCAGGGCCAGTCCGGCACCAATGGCGCAACCGGCCAATGCAATACCCCTTGCCAACACTTGAAAGTCATTCATGCAATATCCTCCTACTGCTTATGATTGAATATTTATTCTCTTCTCAGTATCCTCACCTGCTGCCTGTTTGATGAAAATAGCGGTCAGCGTGCAAAAAATAAAGGCCTGAATACATCCCCCAAACCAGTCAAAATAGAAACTGGCAACAGCAGGGATTCCCACAGCAAGCCAAGGGATCTGTCCCAAAAATCCGCCTGCACTGTGGAAAAGTGAAGCCGCACCAAGTGTCGCTGCCACCACGCCTGCTACAGCCGGCAGTTTTCTTTTCTTCCGCATTCCCAGCAGAAAAGCCGCAGCGCCAGCCACCACGAGCAAAAGCGCCGCCATCGGGCTGTTGCCGATGAGATTCAGCAGACCATAGCTGGCAGCAGTCAGCGCCCCATATATAAGAGCGCTGATAACGGTGCCTGACAAAATGTTTCCAAAGTGGCGACAAGCCATGCTGACAGGGGTAAACAGCTCAGCCATAATGTTGATAGGCGCCAGAAGAAATACCGGCTGCAAAAAACCTTTAAAGTACCCACCCAAGCCCGATGCCCGAATCTTATGATAGGTAATGAGAACAAAGACAACTAACGCCCAGCCCAGTTCTGTCATCAGATCCGCAGTGGGGCTCCAAAAGCCAACGAGGCTGATGAGATTGGATATAATGCTGGTGATAAAAATTGTCCCTATCAAGGGAATATACTGGTCAAATCCGTCTCCCATGTTGTTTCGGACAAATCTTACCAGGGCTGTCACCGCCATTTCTGCCACTGCCTGTTTCCGTGAGATCCCCACGGTCTTTAAGCCGGAACCCAACCAGAGACAAAGGGCAGTAATCAATCCCAGGACTACCCAGCTAACCACCGTTGTCTGAGTAATATTCACATCACCAAGCAGCGGAACATCCCGAACAGTCCACAGGATCCGCGCTCCTCTAATGGATATTTCCACCTATCCTTCACCCCACAGCCTTCCTCTGTCGAATCCCATCCCAGACCTGCAGAAAAAAGATCACTGCATTGGGAAACAGCAACGGCAACGCAGCCGCTATCGTATGGATCCAGGGAGTCCGAAAGGCCACTACCACCCAGGCCGCCTGCGAGATCAAACGAAGATAATAGCTTGCCTGTATTTTGGTTTTTCTCTTATTCATATCTTCTGTGCAGGCAGCATTCTGAACTGTCAGGCAAAGCCCGGCAAAGTTTAAGATCGCAACTGCCGAACCTGCCAGACCGCCCACCGCTACAGCTAGTCCAAAGGGGGTAACACCTACCTGTTGCAGCACAAGAAAAGCCGCCAGCATTGCTATCAGGCAGACCCCGCACCCCGCTGCGACCCTCTTGATTTCCTTTATGGATGCTGATTGAAATCTCATATAAATCAAACCCTTTTACTGATGATCGTTAAATGCTTTATCCTTCTGTTTTGTTTCACTTGCTTCCGCCTCTTTTCGCATGACAGCCAGGTTCTGACGGGCTACAATTCCGGACACCAACAATCCCAAAAGGGAGCACACTGCATACAGCCAGTTTCCCAAACCATAGGCATTTTGTGCCCAGGAAGCCAGCCACAAAAAGAAACAGGGCGGTACGACAACGGAAATCCCAAACTGGGTGACCCACATAAGAAGCGACAGAATCTTCATTCTTTCCCCCTAAGGCACACTGCTATCAATACCAGTATTCCCCAGTCCTTTGATTTGAATACAGAAAAGATACCGGCAGGGTCTTTTCATTTTTCCAAAAATGTAGTAAACTAAACAAAACAGAGAAAGGGAGAACAGCGACGTGACAGAACCCGAGATCATCCAAGGCGTCATTGGCAGCGTTGTATACCAGAACTACGAAAACGGCTACGCCGTGCTGCGCCTTACCTGCAGTGACGGTCAGACAACCACTGTAGTAGGCACCATCCCCATGCCCTCTGTGGGAGAACGGCTTATGGTCACAGGCAGATGGACTACCCATTCCAGCTATGGCCGCCAGTTTGAAGCCGAGTTTCTGGAACGGCTTATGCCGGAGACAGCCCCCCAGATCATGCGTTATCTTTCGGGCCGCATTATCAAGGGTGTCGGTCCCAGAATGGCTGCGCGGATTGTGGACCGCTTTGGTGAGAACACTCTTCTTATAATGGAACGGGAGCCGGAACGGCTGGCAGAGGTAACAGGCATCTCCTTGTCCAAAGCAAAAGCCATTGGTGAAGAATTCCGCCTCCAGGTGGGCATGCGTCATCTTATGGAATTCTTCGCTTTGCACCACCTAAGCGCGGAATTGGCTGTTAAGACCTATAAGCTATACGGAGAGAGCACCATTGACATGCTCTATGACGACCCCTATCTTTTGATGGAGGAAGGACTGGAGGCACCCTTTGGCGCTGTGGATCAATTTGCCATTGAATTGGGCATTGCGGGAGACGACCCCCGAAGGGTAGCTGCCGGTGTGCTGTTTGAACTGCGGTACAATTTGGGCACAGGCCATAGCTTTCTGCCGGAGGACAAGCTCACCGCCGCCACTGCCCAACTGCTTTCTGTAACCACAGAAACCGTGGAGCAAAGCATCGGTCAGCTGCTGCAGGGGCAACAGCTGGTGCGGGATCATCTTGCAGGCATTGAGATCATCTACTTGCCGGGACTTTTCCGGGCAGAGACCTATTGCACCCGTCGTTTACTGGAACTCGCCCAAACTACCCGCCACGCCCCCCGGCGTTTGGAAAAATTGGTTAAGCAGGCCTCCGCAGAAAGCGGCCTGAATTATTCGCAGCAGCAGGAGGAGGCTATCCGAACTGCTGCCAGTGCCGGCCTTTTAATGATTACGGGTGGCCCCGGTACAGGAAAAACCACCCTTCTGAACGGCATTTTGTCACTGTATTCCCAGATGGGACTGAAATGCGTTCTCGCCGCCCCTACCGGCAGGGCTGCCAAGCGTCTTACAGAAGTTACCGGGGAAGATGCTTCCACTATCCACCGCCTTTTGGAGGCAGGCATCGATCCACACACAGGCAACTTGTTCTTTTTCCGGGATGAAGAGAACCCGTTAAAGGCAGACGCTGTCATTGTGGATGAAATGTCCATGGTGGACATACAGCTTTTGCATGCGCTGCTGCAGGCTGTTCCTGCCGGCACCCGGCTGATCCTTGTAGGCGACCCGGATCAGTTACCCCCAGTGGGTCCGGGCAGTCCTTTCAGCGACATGCTCAGAAGTGATGTTCTTCCCTGCGTAAAACTTACAGAGATCTTCCGTCAGGCACAACAGAGCCTGATCGTTATGAACGCCCACCGGGTCAACCAAGGCCAAATGCCGGAACTGCGGGAAACAAAGAAAGACTTCTTCTTCCTGGGCAGCCGCTCTGAGGAGGCCGTTGGGCATACCATTGTGGGGCTGTGTGCCACCCGACTGCCGCAAAACATGGGCATTCCTCCCGAGCAGATTCAGGTGTTGACGCCTACCAAAAAGGGCTTTGCCGGAACCGTCAATCTGAACAAACTTTTACAGGCCAGCCTGAATCCGGCTTCCCCTGCCAAAAAAGAGCGGGCCTTTGGAGATTTTTCCTTCCGAGAAGGTGATCGGGTAATGCAGATCCGGAACAACTATGACATTATGTGGAAAAAGACCGACGGCAGCGCCGTTGGCACCGGAATATTTAACGGGGATGTAGGAATCATCAAATCCATTGACCCTGGCATGGAACAGCTGACCGTAGTATTTGATGACCGGGAGGCCGACTATGATTTCACCCAACTAAATGAACTTGAGCCTGCCTATGCCATGACTGTACATAAAAGTCAGGGCAGCGAATACCGGGCGGTAGTGCTTGCTGCCTGGAGTGGGTCCCCCTATCTTTTAAACAGGAGTGTCCTCTACACCGCCATTACCCGGGCCCGGGAGCTTTTGATCATCGTGGGTCGGGAGGAAACTGTGGCCATTATGACCCAGAATGCAAAGGTGGGGCGGCGCTATACAGGGCTTAAGCTGCGCTTGCAAGGAAAAGGAGCGTAACCCATGGCCTTATCTCTTTTGTTTCCGCCAAAATGCGCGCTGTGCAGAAATCTGCTGACAAAAGCCGAAACAGATTTATGCCACCACTGCCGCACCCACGCGCCGGAGCTGATAAATAAAAAAAGAAACATTCCTTTTATTGCGCAATGGACAGCATTGTGGTATTATAAAGACAATGTAAGGAAAAGCATCCACAGGTTTAAGTTTGGCAACGCCAGAAGCTATGCCCAGGTGTACGCAAGAATGCTGGCGCTGAAGGTGTTGGAAAGCGATTTTGCAGATAAGATCGATATGCTGGCCTGGGTTCCCACCTCCTTACCGCGCCGTTTTGTAAGAGGTTACGACCAATCAGAGCTTCTGGCCACAGCCTTAGGGAAAGAACTGGGGCTCTGCCCCACAAAAATCCTGCACAAGCATCGGCACACACCGCCCCAATCCCGTTTGAAGGATGCCTCCCAAAGGCGGGCCAATATCCAGGGCGCTTATCGATTAAATCCCAAGGTAGCAATATCAGGAAAACGAATCTTGCTACTGGATGATGTTCTGACCACCGGGGCAACTGCCTCAGAATGCGCAAAAGTAATGCTGACCGGCGGCGCACAAGAAGTATATTTTGCCGCAGTAGCTGCGGTATCCCACCATAAAAACAAGGAAAAGTAGGAGAAACATATGGGTTTTCAATTTTTTACCAACGATTTGGGCATTGACCTGGGCACCTCCAATGTGCTAATCAATGTAGACGGCAAGGGCGTTATGATTCGGGAGCCCTCCGTTGTAGCCGTGGATAAAAATACCGGCAAGATCCTGCAAGTTGGTTCCGCCGCCCGGAACATGCTGGGCAGAACCCCCGGTAATGTAGTGGCCATGCACCCTTTGAGAGACGGTGTGATCTCTGACCACGAAATGACCGTAAAAATGCTGCAGATCCTGTTCCGCAGCGCTTCCAAATCCTCCTTGCTGACCCCCAAGCCCAGAGTCATTATCTCTGTGCCCAGCGGTGTAACGGAGGTAGAGGAACGCACTGTGATCAATGCAGCCATTGAGGCCGGCGCACGGCGTGTATACCTGATAGAAGAACCCTTAGCTGCCGCTATGGGAGCGAATCTGGATATTTCCGGCCCCAATGGACACATGGTTGTGGATATTGGCGGTGGCACCACAGATATCGCTGTGCTGTCAATGAATGGCGTTGCTGTTTCTTCCTCTCTGAAAACTGCGGGCATTGCCTTTGACGAAGCCATTGCGCGGTATGTCCGCCGGAAGCATGGTGTAATCATCGGCCAGACCACCGCAGAGGATATTAAGATCCAGATCGGCTGTGTGTACCCCCGCAGTGAGGATATCAGCATGCTGGTGAAGGGCCGGGACGCCAAGGCCGGTATCCCCCGTGAGCTGACCCTCTTGTCCTCTGAAATTTACGAGGTTCTGCGCCGCCCTGCCCGTCTGATTGCGGACGAGGTTCTGTCTGTTCTGGAGGATACATCTCCCGAGCTGGTAGGCGACATTGCAGAAAACGGCATTACCCTTACCGGCGGTGGAAGTCAGATCGCCGGCATGGATCTGCTGCTGTCCGAGCGCACCGGCATTGCCTGCACTCTGGCAGACGATCCGGACTCCTGCGTAGCATACGGCTGCGGCAAGAGCCTGGCCTGGATCAACCACATGTCCGAAGGACCGATTAATATTGCAAGAAAGCGCATTATGCGCCAGGGATAACAAAACAGCCGCAGACTTTTCTGCGGCTGTTTCCTTATTATACGCCTTTGCGATGGAGTAGATAGGAATAGATAAAGGGCGCCAACACCATTACAAGCACCACACCCAGGAAGATCCAGAATCCTCCAACGAAGCCTGTCAGCATAATGACAATGCCGCAAACCAACCAGATCCGGCCTGCAAACCGGTGGGTCCTGTTCCAGTTTTCTTCGCTGTTCAGTGTCCAGGGAATCTTGATGCCTATGGTGTAATTCTGTTTGCACTTGGGCAGATAATTGCCAACAATGGCAAGCACAAGACCTATAAGAACAGGCATTACCATTTCCATCCGCACAGCTATTCCGAATATAGCAGCATAAGTGATTGCATGGAGAACAATGGACAAAACAGGCGTGATCCATAAGACCAGATGCAGGATCTTGTCCGGATGGTTTGCTTTTTTAGGGTCAGATGCAGTGCCTAGTACACATACCCATTGAATCGCCAGCATAAGCAGGGGCAAACCAAACACGAAAAAGGATTTACTGCTCCAGCCGTCGATCTCCCCTGCAGCATTCCAATGGGTAGGGATTTGGTCCGGAAGCTGATTCCAAAGCAAAAGGCCCGCCAAAACAGGCAAAAGCATAATAATAGATGTGACGAGTAATACTTTCCAGTTTCTCCTGATCATTTCCCTTCTCCTTTCAATCCTGCCAGCCACAGCATAACTTCCTCCAGAACGGAGGCGTTCAGCTCATAGAAAATAAACTTACCCTCCCGGGCATCCCGGATCAGATCCGCTTCCTTCAGCACAGAAAGATGCTTGGATACCGCTGCCCCGCTGACCGGGAAATTTTCCCCGATCTCTCCGGCAGAAAGCCGTCCGGGCTTCAGCATTTCCAGGATCTCTCTGCGAATAGGATCCGACAGCGCCTTCATTGTATTCTGAATTCCCATCCTATCCCTTCCTTTCATTTAACCTTTTGGTTAAATATAATATATCACAGGCTTACGTTCCTGTCAACATTTATTTAACCAATCGGTTAATTGTTTTGCTGTGCAAAAAAGCGATGCCCGAATTTTTCGGACATCGCTCTTTTTTTATAATTTGCTTTTGTTTTAGAACTCGACGGTCTCGTCCTCGTCGTCTTCCAGGCTGAACTCCAGAAGCTCGCCGCACTCAGGACACTCGATAGAGCCCTCTTCCAGAGTCTCTTCGTCAAAGTTGATGATGTTGCCGCAGGCACACTTTACTTCATAGATTGTGGTCTCTTCGTCACCGAAGTCAAAGCCCTCATCCTCAAAGTCGTCCTCGTCGTACTCGTCATCGAAGTCGTCGTCATCATAGTCATCGTAGTCCTCATCCTCTTCGTCCAGGATGAAGTCCTCGATGGCATCCAGATCCTCTTCGATCTCATCCAGTTCGTCGGAGATGGCAATGGTGGTCTCCTCCACATCTGTCAACCGCTTGGTCACATCACCCAGCAGGTCGACGATAGCGGCGATCATTTTGCCCTCAGCCTTCTCGGTGTCCAGATTCAGACCGTCCATCAGGCCCTTCAGGTATGCTGCCTTCTCAGAAATAGTCATAAGTGTTCTCCTTATTTTGCACGACCCAGGTATTCACCGGTGGTGGTGTCGATCTGGATCTTCTCGCCCTCATTGATAAACAGAGGCACCTTCACCTCAGCGCCGGTCTCAACAGTAGCGGGCTTCAGGGTGTTGGTAGCGGTGTTGCCGGCAAAACCGGGCTCGGTAGCTGTGACTTCCAGCTCCACAAAGCGGGGGGGCTCCACACCGAATACATTGCCCTTGTAGCTCATGATGGTGCAGGTATCGTTCTCCTTAACGAAACGGAAGCTGTCGTCCAGGGTATCCTTCTCAATAGGGATCAGCTCATAGGTCTCGCCGTCCATGAAGTAGTACAGGTCGCCATCGGCATAGGAGTACTCCATCTTCTTGCGCTCAATGTAGGCGGTGGGGTACTTGTCGTTGGGGTTAAAAGTGGTTTCAGTTACGCCGCCGGTGATGACATTCTTCATCTTCACGCGAACAAAGGCTGCACCCTTGCCGGGCTTAACATGCTGGAACTCGATGATCTGCATGACCTTGCCGTCCATGTCAAAGGTGATGCCGTTTCTGAAATCGCTGACAGAAATCATTTTATTTTCCTCCTAAGAATATGCCCCATTTCTGGAGCTTTTTTACAATACTTTAGCGCATATATTCTAACCTAAAATCCCGATGATTGCAAGTGTATTTATGAACTTTTTCAGATATTTTACACAACCATCAGGTTTTTGGGGCTATGGGTAATATTCTCGCAGCCATCTGCCGTAAAAATAACCACATCTTCGATCCGTACGCCGAACCTTCCGGGGAGATAAATACCAGGCTCGGCAGAGCTGATCATGTTAACTTCCATGGGTGTTGTTCCGGAGGGGTTGCAGTTGGGAGATTCGTGGCATTCCATGCCCAGGCTGTGCCCATAGCCGTGACCAAAATACTGTCCGTAGCCCGCATCGGTAATCACCTGCCGGGCCGCAGCATCGATCTCCTTACCGGTTACCCCTGCCCGGGTGATGGCAATACCCACCTGTTGGGCGGCAAGCACAGTTTCGTAGACCTGACGCATTTCTTCGGTGGCATAACCCACTGCCACTGTACGGGTCATATCCGAGCAGTAGCCTCCCCAAAGGACGCCGAAATCCATTGTAACAAAGTCCCCTTCACAAATCACCCGATCCCCCGCTACTCCATGGGGAAGGCTGGTGTTGGGTCCGGAAACCACAATAGGATCAAAGGACAAACCCTCAGCGCCGTTTTTATACAGACGGTATATCAGTTCTGCCTGGAGCTGTTTTTCGGTTATACCGGCCTTGATACAAGGCAACACCTCTGCAAAAGTTTTGTCCGTTATTTCCTGGGCCTTGCGCATCCTCTCCAATTCCCAATCCTCCTTGATCGCCCGGAAACTGTTGATCCGATCACTCATGGGGACTAGCTTTGTCTTCAGGTCCTTTTCATAGCCCATAAACTCTGCTACAGTCAGGTAATCCTCCTCATAACCCAGAGTCTCCACTCCAAATTGGGCAATGGCATCGTTTAGAAGCTTGCTATAGGGGTTTGCCCGGTCCATTTCTATCACTTCAAATCCCTGAATTCCATTGATCGCGGACTCTATATAGCGGCTGTCTGTAAAATACCGGCAGCCGGCCTCGGTTACAATAGCAACGCCTTCGGCAATATCAAACTGAGCCCCGTAATGGCGGCTGAACCGGCTTGTCAGTAACAGGCCGTCCACCTCAGATCCCAGCAGGGATAAATATTTTTCGATATTTTTCATCTTTTGATTCTCCTGTTTCTTGCGGCAAGAATAAAGGGCATTTCCGCTACATGCCGCAGCTTCAGCCAAATGGTATGGTTATGGATGGCCCGGACAAGGATAGACTTGACGCCTTGGCAGTTTGCGCCCAGGATATCTGTATAGATCTGGTCCCCTGCTAAGGCTGCCTCATGGGCAGTCACGCCGTATTTGCGCAGACATTCCCCGATGCCCTTTGAAAAGGGTTTCCTGGCATGGGTAATGCAGTCCAATCCATACTTCTCACAAAAGACCTTTACCCGGCCGTGACGGCTGTTGGAGACCACACACACATGGATTCCCGAGGCAAGCATCTCAGTTAGCCACTGTGACATTATTTCCGTCGGTATATCCGATGTATACGGCACGATAGTATTATCAAAGTCCAGCATCAGCAGCCGAACACCCCATTGGCGCAACATACCGGGATTCAGGTCTGTAACAGCATCGGTGATAGCGGCAGGCAACAAAGAAAAAGACATATCTGCACTCCAAACGCATAAAATTTACAGTTATTATATCATAGGAAAAGGGGTTTGTCCATGGATATAAAATGCTACCTTGCCATGACAGCGGCAGAGGCTGCTGCCGCCACCGCATTTCCCACGCATATGGCATGGATGGCCTGCCATTTCTCTTGCTATGGCACAGGACTTTCCAATCTGCCCCAATCTCTGCCGGAAGGCTCTATGGTAATTGTAAACGACCGCACGCCGCCCTATAAGCACGATCCCATATTAATCACCCAACAACTTTTGCGACTGGCTCAGGAATTAAATACATCCTGCTTTCTTCTGGATTTTCAACGACCGGGTCTGGAGGAAAACCAGATGATCGCCCGAACCCTTACAAAAAATCTCCCTTATCCCGTGGGTGTCACCCCACAATACGCAGAGGATCTGGAATGTCCTGTCTTTTTATCAGCGCCACCACCCCATCACCCATTAGAAAAGCATATTTCCCAATGGAGGGACCGGGAAATATGGTTGGAGGCTGCCATAGAATCAGAACAAATCACCGTTACGAAGCAAGGCAGCACAGCCGCCTACCTATCCAACGGACTTCCGGAAAATCCCGTGTTTCACGACGGTGCGCTACACTGTCATTACAGCATAACTCTTATGGAAAATCAGGCTGTTTTCTCCCTCTGCCGGAGCAGAGAGGATATCCAATCCTACCTTGCCGAAGCAGAAGCATTGGGCATCAGGCAAGCCATAGGGTTATACCAGCAATTACAAGACAAAAGCGCATAGCCCTACAAAAATTCCCGAAATGCTAATGCATTTCGGGAATTTTTATTTCTTTATCGTTTTGCTTAAAAGCGGCACTATCAACAGTGCCAGTGTTCCTCCTGCCAAAGCCGTAACTAGCTGCGGCCAGGAAAACATTGCGCTGAAAGCTTTGATCTGGGGCGCTTTCAGTCTTTCCCCCATGACAGGTATCAGGATCCTTACTACAGCAATATACAGGGTCAAGAATTTTGCTACAGCTGCTGCAACCAGGACAACCAACCGGCGCCATACCGGCCCTTTGGTCTTTCCCGATATGAACTGAAACACCAGAACAAAAACAAGATTCCCTAAACAAATGCAGGGAACGATCTGGATCAGCTTTGGGCCGATGCCGAGAAGAAACGCAGCGAAGGGAGATACCACCGCCACGGTAGCACCGCACCAGAAACCGCCAAGCAGTGCCGCAACTGCCAACACGCAGTTTACAAGAGTGCCTGTGATATACTGGCCCGCAAAAACCTGCGTGCCGGAGGTTATCCACTGCAGGGTTATTAGCAGCGCTGTTAAAACGCCTGTTCGGGTGAGCTGCAGAACACTGCTGCGGCTGCTATTAGGGTCTGTCATAGAAAAACTCCTTATTTGTTCAGCTCCCACAGCTTAACCTGCTCTGCTTTTTCGTACAGTCGCAGGTAACTGTTGTAGCGGGTGCTTTCAATCTGCCCTGCCTCCACCGCGCTCCGCACACGGCAGCCCGGTTCCTTTCGGTGAGAGCAGTCATGAAATTGACACTGCCCTAAATATGGCGCAAAATCAGGGAAAGTATACTGAAGATTCTCTTTTAGGAGTACATCCATCTGTTCCGTGTCGAAGGAGGAAAACCCCGGAGTATCTGCCACAAAGGTATCCTCATCCAGGCAGTAAAGCTGCACATGGCGGGTAGTATGCCGTCCTCTGCCCAGCTTTTCTGACACCTGACCGGTTGCCAGACCCAACTCCGGGCACAACGCATTGAGCATACTGCTTTTGCCAACACCGGTATTGCCGGTAAACGCCGTGAGCTTGCCGGCAAGCAGCTGACGCAGGGCATCCACGCCCTCGCCTGTCTCGGCACTGGCACGGATCACCGGGAAGCCTGCCTGCGTGTAGATCCGCACCAGGTCCACCCCGGGATCCAGATCACACTTGTTGACGCAAATATAAACAGGCACTTCCTGATCTCCTGCGATAGCAGCCACACGGTCAATAAGAAAAGGCTCTGTCACCGGGTTCACATTGGCAGCAAAGATCACCAAGGCATCCACATTGGCAACTGCAGGTCTAATAAAGCGATTTCTCCGGGGCAGGATCTTCTCCACCATCCCCTTGCCTTTTTCAACAGAGATCTCCACCAAATCCCCGGTCAGGGGGCTTTCCCCTGTCCGCCGCAGAGCGCCTCTGCCGCGGCAGGTAATCACCCCTTCAGGGGTCTGTACATCATAGAATCCGCTCAGAGACCGAATGATCCGTCCCGTTTGCTGCTTCATCATTCTATGCAAATTCCTCCCAATGCTCAAAGCCATCCTGTCCGTTGATAATAACAATATACTTAACAGGACCGCTTCCCTGCTGGTTCTTAATGGTAATGGTGGTTTCACCCATAGGAACGATTTTGTTGAAAACTTCCTGGCCGCTTTCGCTGTTCAACTTCACAATAACAGTGCAGTCGCCCTCTGCGGTGCTTCCCCGCAGATCAATAACCACATCCTTTGTAATCAGAGCAGGCTCTTCCGGTCCCTTGGAAACCTCCAGGGTGATCTGGGTGTTCACGTCCACCTGGGTGTTCTTCTCCACAGACTGGCCCACGACCTCGTCCTTATCCTGCTCACTGAACACATATTTTATGTCAGGAGTACCAAAACCGGCGGTGTTCAACACGCTGTAAGCATTGCTGATGTTCATACCTACCACATTGGGCATGGTCTTCAGTTCTGCGCCCTTGCTTACAAACAATGTGACCTTCTGTCTGGTAATCAGCTCTTCACCGTTGGCAGGTTCTGTACGAATAACCAATCCTGCAGCCACCTTGGAATCAAAGATCTCCTCAATGACGATATCCAGTTCCAGGTTCTGGCTGTTCAGGACAGTTTGTGCGCTTTCCTTTTTATCTCCAACCACATCGGGCATAACGGAGGTCTTGACCTCTACGCCCTTGCTGACATAAACCGCGATTCTTTGTCCAACCTTCAGTTCTGTCCCCACGGCGGGCTCTGTACGGATGACCTTGCCCTTGGGGGTCTCGTCGGTGTACTCCTCTTTCGGGATGATCTGCAGGTTCATGCTGAGATTATTCAGTGTTCTTTCCGCCTGAGAAAGCTCCCAGCCGGTTACATCCGGCATTTTGGCAGCCTCCTGGGCCTGGCCCAGGCTGACAGTAACATAAACAGTCTTGCCCTTCTCAATCTGTGTATTGGCTTCCGGTGTCTGACCGATGATCTGGCCTGCAGGGTATTTGTCATCATAGACTTCCTGGTCTATCTTAACCTTAAAGTCCTCATACTCAGGAAGCTCCTTATACACCTGACCAACCAGGTCCGGAACATCCACAAGCTCAGGCTTCACCGCAGAACCGTCGCTAAACAGCACCACCAGGAACACCACAATGGCGATAACCATTACAACAGAACAGGCAATGATTGCAATCGTTGCTGTGTTGTTTCGCTTTTCCTCTTCATCAGCTTCGGATCTGCGCCGAGGGTTCTGGCTTCTTTTGGCACCGCTTCCGGCTGTTCTCCGCTGGGGCCCAGCAGGACGCCGCTCGCCACTGCCCCGTCTTTCCACACGCTCAGCGGTGGTCTGCGTTTCGGGTGTTTCCAGCACCAGCGGCGGCTTCTGTAGCTTTGTCACCTCGTCGATAGGAGGCGTATTGTAATCGAACAGAATGGCAGGATTCTTCCGGAATTCATCCATATCCGTAAGCATCTGGGTAGCAGAAGCATAGCGGTCTGCCGTCTCGTGGGCCATGGCCTTCATGATGATCTGCTCAAGACCCCCGGGAATATTGGGATTGAGGGTGGAGGGCATTGCCGCACCGCCATTGATGTGCTGGATTGCTACCGCCACAGGAGATTCCCCGTCATAAGGGGGTCTTCCACTCATCATCTCATACATCACAACACCCAGAGAGTAGATGTCCGATCTGTTATCCACTCTGCCGCCTTTGGCCTGCTCCGGGGATATGTAATGAACAGAGCCCAACGCCTCCTTTGTAAGGGTATTTCCCTTGGACATCATGCGGGCAATGCCAAAGTCTGTAACCTTTACAGAGCCGTTTTTCAGCACCATTACATTGTGGGGCTTAATATCCCGGTGAACAATACCTCTGCTATGGGCATGCTCCAGTGCCTTTGCAATCTGGATGGCAAAGTGCAGGGTCTCCTTCCAGTTGAGAACACCCTTCTTCTCCATATACTGCTTCAGGGTAATGCCGTCGATGAGCTCCATTACGATATAATCCGCTGTAATGGATGTGGAAACATCATAGACAGAAACGATATTGGGGTGAGACAGCATAGCAACAGCCTGGCTTTCTGAATGGAAACGCCGGCGGAACTCTTCGTCCTCCAAATAATCGTCCTTCAAAATTTTAATAGCTACCAAACGGTTCAATCTGTGGCAGCGAGCCTTGTATACAACAGCCATGCCACCGGTACCGATGACCTCAAGGATCTCATACCGATTATCCAGCAGGCGACCTATATATTTATCCATAAACCGAAACTCCTTTCCCAGCCGGAATCAAATTTGAACCAGAACGCAGGTCACATTATCCGGCGCTCCGCGGTTCTTGGCAATGGCAAGCAAGCGCTCGCAGCTGCTTTGCTTATTGGCGCCATGTACTACCTCAAAAAGGATCTCCTGATCGTCCAGCAGATTTGACAGTCCGTCAGTACATAATAGCAGGCATTCGCCGCCTTCCAGTCTGCGATGGAACACATCGCACTCTACTACAGGCTCTGTACCAATGGCCCGGGTGATCAGATTTTTGCCGGGATAAAGCTTTGCCTGCTCAGGCGTCATCTCACCCCGTTGGATCATCATTTGTACCAGAGAATGGTCCACAGTCAGCTGCCGGACACCGTCACTTTTTACGCTGTATGCCCGGCTGTCGCCCACATTGACAACTGTGGCAGATTTTCCGTGGATCAGGGTAGCTACCAATGTGGTACCCATGCCTGTAAACTCTTCAAATTGCTGTGCCTGGTCATAAACCGTAAAATTTGCCAGCTTCACAGCATTGCGGAGCATCTGGTCCAATTCCTCCGGATCCATATCCGATTTCCAGGTGCGTTTGACCTCCTGCACGAACACATCCACCGCCAGCGTGCTGGCTACATTGCCGGACTTGGCACCGCCCATGCCGTCACAGACAGCGCACAGAAGCGCATTTCTTCCAAGCACTTCGATCTGGTATGCATCTTGGTTTTGTGTTCTGGTACAGCCGGGGTCTGTAATGCCCCAATATTGCATAAAGCAACACTCCTTTCCTGGCATTGGTCAGGTTTTCTCTTTTGTGTATTTCCTGCGCAGCTGTCCGCAGGAGGCATCAATATCTCCTCCAAGGGTTCGGCGCACTGTAGCGGGAATTCCGCCCTCTTCCAGTATTTTTTGAAACCGCTGTACCGCCTGGCGGGTACTGGGCTTTAACGGACTTTCCTCCACATGATTCAGAGGAATCAGATTCATATGGGCCGGCAAGCCCTTCAGTCGTTTCAACAGCAGCTTTGCCGCTTCCTCGGTATCGTTGACACCGTTTATCATAGCGTATTCAAAGGAGATACGCCGATTTGTCTTCTCATAATAGCGTCTGCAGGCACTTAGCAGTTCCTCAGTGGGATATGCCTTATTTACCGGCATAATGCTGTTACGGATCTCGTCGGTAGGGGCATGCAGGGACACCGACAGTGTCAGCTGCAGCTTCTTTTCTGCCAGCCTATCGATTCCTGGCACCAAACCGCATGTAGACAGGCTGATATGGCGCATGGAGATATTCATCCCCTCCGGGCTGTTGACCAGTTCCACAAAACGCATTACATTGTCGAAATTATCTAACGGCTCTCCAATTCCCATCAGCACGATGTGAGAAATGGGCAGGCCGGATTCCACTTGGGTAAACAGCACTTGGTCCAGCATTTCAAAGGGCTCCAGTTTACGTACCAGACCTCCCAGGGTTGACGCGCAGAAGGCGCAGCCCATGCGACAGCCTACCTCGGTGGAAATGCACACAGTGTTGCCGTAATGATACCGCATAAGCACCGTTTCAACGCAGTTTCCGTCGGACAGCTCCCACAGGTACTTAATCGTGCCGTCCCTCTGGGATTCCTGCTTACGCACCGGTTGGGGCGGACATATGGGATAGTTTTCAGCCAGGCTGTCCCGCAACGCTTTGGGCAGATTTGTCATCTCATCGTAGCTGCGGACGCCCTTATGGAGCCAGCTATATACTTGCTTAGCGCGGAAGGCTGGCTGCCCCAGTTCTTTCAGCAGTTGGCCCAACTCTTCCAACGTCATGGATTTTACATATTGTTTCATACTCTTCTCCGCAAACGGCAGATAAAGAAGCCGTCTGTGTCATATTCACCGGGTACCAACGCCAGCATCCCGGTGGAATTGACCGGAAAGGGCTTTGGCAGAGGCAGCGCTTCTGTGTAAAACGCGGGGTTTTGGGCTAAGAACGCCTCCACAACACCCTCGTTTTCCGCTCTGACCAGCGTACAGGTTGAATACAGCAGCACGCCGCCAGGGCGCACATACCGGGCTTGGTTGCACAGGATCTTCAGCTGCAGCTCCGGAAGTCCGGCCATGTCATCCGGGTCTTTGAAACGGATATCCGGTTTTTTGCGGATAATACCGTAGCCGGAACAAGGCACATCAGCGATCACCACATCCATTTTACCGACCCACTCCGGCACGCACACGGATGCATCCTGGACCTTTGCGCAGATGTTGGACAGTCCAAGGCGCCGGGCGCCATTTTGGATCAGCGCTACCTTATGCTCATGTACATCGCAGGAGGTAATGGTCCCGGCACCGCACATAGCCGCACCAAAAGACTTTCCGCCGGGAGCTGCGCAGCAATCCAGCACCTTTGCTTTCTCCGGGATCCCCGCACACAAAACACTCAGCTTAGCTGCCGCGTCCTGTACATAAAACAGTCCCCTTTGAAAGGCATCCAGCTGCTCTATATTTCCTGTGCCCTCAAGCACCAGGCAATCTTTCAGCCAGGGATGGAGCGCCGCGGTAACGCCCTCTAGTTCCAGTTCAGCAGTCAGTGCGGCCGCCGTGGTACGCAGTACATTTACCTGGGCCACTGTTGGCGGGACTCCGTTGTTTGCCTTCAGCATTGGCTCCAGTCGCTCCTGCCCCACATAGGATTCCAAAAGAGAAATCAGCTTTTGGGGATGGGAGTAACGGTCATGTAACGCCGTAGGCTCTTTCAGCGAACCTTTGGTCCGCACCGCATTGCGCAGCACCGCATTTACAAGACCTGAGGCGTTACGCAGCTTGCGGCAAAATTTTTTCGCCAGCGCCACGGATTCATTCACCGCGGCAGAGGCAGGAATCTTGTCCATTTCATAAATCTGATACAGTCCAAGATGCAGAATATCCCGGACTGCAGGATGGAGATCTTTTATCTTTCCTGTAAGCAGCTGTTTCAAATAGAAATCCAGCTTACTCTGGTTTTGCAGAACGCCGTAGCACAGTCTGGCAGCCAATGCCGCCTCCCGGCGGTCCAGCCTGTCCCGGCTGCAATACTCCTTCAAAACGCCATTTGACCAAGCTTTATTCTTACGGCACGCGATCAAAGCGTTCAGCGCAGTCTCTCTTGCACCCATACTTAGATCTCCAGGGGATGCCCGCGGAAGTAATCCGGCGCAGCCATGCGCTTACCGCCCTCCGCCTGCAGGACGCGAATCTCCACCGCACCCTGACCGCAGGCTACCCGCAGACCTGTCTTATTAAGGCCCAGAATGGTACCGGGCGCAGCTTTGGGGTCTCCGTCCACCATTGCAGTGGCATATATTTTAAAACGCTTTCCCTGCAGCTCAGCTGTTGCCACAGGCCATGGGTTCATACCCCTTACATGGTTGTGCACCTGCTGGGCGGTTTTTGTCCAATCAATGGGGCACATAGACTTATCCAGCATAGGCGCATAGGTAGCGCGGCTATGGTCCTGGGGTGTGCGGACAGCCTTACCATTGTCAATGTCAGCAAGGGTGTGGCTGAGAAGCTCAGCGCCCAAATCCGCCAGCCGGTCCAAAAGCTCACCGGCAGTCTCATCCGGTCCTATCTTGGTTCTGGATACACCGATCACATCGCCGGCATCCATTTCTCTGCACAGATACATGGCGGTAACGCCGGTCTCGCTGCATCCATCCAACACTGCCCACTGATAAGGCGCAGAGCCCCGGTATTTAGGAAGGATACTTGCATGGATGTTGATGCAGCCTTTCTCGGGCACATCCAGCACATTCTGGGGCAAAATTCGTCCATAGGCCACCACTGCCACCACATCGGGCTTCAGCTGACGCAGCTGCTCCACTGTGGCTTCATCCCAGAAGTTTTCGGGCTGAAAAACAGGCAAGCCGTTTTCCAGTGCCACCTCCTTGACAGGAGAAAAGGCCAGCTTCATGCCCCGGTTCTTGGGTCGGTCGGGCTGGGTATACACACCTGCCACTTCAAAGCCATCGGCGATTATTCTTCTCAAGCAGGTAGCCGCAATATCCGGCGTTCCCATGAACACGACCCGCATGCTCAGCCCTCCATCAATCTTCGAAATTCAGTTCCTCTTCCGTTAGGAATCGCTCCATAACCTCTGTGTAAATAATGCCGTCCAAATGGTCCAGCTCATGGCAGAAACACCGGGCAATCAGTTCTTCGCCCTCCGCTTCATACCAAGCGCCGCTGCGGTCCTGAGCCCGCACCTTAGCATAATAAGGGCGCTTTACCAGGCCGTATTTTCCAGGCACGCTCAGGCAGCCCTCAGGGCCTTCCTGCTCTCCGTCGGTTTCCACCAGCGTAGGATTAATAAGCTCCAGGATCTCCTCACCGGTATCCACAAGGACCACCCTGCGCAAAATCCCCACCTGGGGTGCAGCAAGGCCCACACCGCCGGATTCAATCAGCGTTTCCCGCATATCATCCAACAGTGTATGCAGCTTCTTATCAAAATTTTCCACCGGCCTGCAGCTCTTATGCAGAGCAGGCTCGGCATCTGTTAAAATTTTACGCAAACCCATTGTATATCCTCTTTCTAATCAAAACCGTTTACATCCACATAAGCAGTTACGCCCCGATTGGCTTTATCCTGGGAAAACTGCCGCAGCAAATGGGCCAAAAGCAACCTGAGGGGTTTCTCCATCTTGCAGCGTAATGTTAGGCGGTAACGGTAGTTATAATTGATCTTAGGCACAGGACAGGGGGCAGGTCCCAAAGCTGTGCATTGGACCTCTTCATATTCCTTATTCTGCAGGCACACCCGGAGACTGTCCCGGAATTTTACCGCGCCCCGCAGAACATTTGCCTCATCCTGGCCTATAAAGGTCACCGTTGCCAGATCCCCAAAGGGTGGATACTTCTGGACCTGTCGCAGACCGATCTCCAGATCGTAAAAGCTGTCGTAATCCTGTTCTGCCGCCAACCGGATGACCTTGTGCTCCGGCAGCACGGTCTGGATCATGGCCCGACCGGAGGCGTCGCCCCGCCCGGCTCTGCCCACCACCTGGGTCAGCATATTGAAGGTAGTCTCCGCGGCCCGGTAATTGTCGGTGTATAAGCCCAGGTCCGCATCCAGAACACCCACCAACGTTACATCCGGGAGATTCAGTCCCTTGGCAACCATCTGGGTGCCGATCAGCACAGGGATACGCTGCTGGCGGAATTTACCCAGAATCATCTCATGGGTATTGGATGCACTGACTGTATCGGCATCCATCCGTTCCACCTGCAGTCCCGGGAACAGGCTTTCCAGCTCCTGCTGCACCTTTTGGGTGCCTGTGCCGACCCGTTTCATAGGACCGCCACATTGGGGGCATCGGTCACTGACCTTTTGGGAATGGCCACAATAATGGCACATAAGACGCTGGTTGGCGCTATGATAGGTAAGTCTTGCGCTGCAGCGGGGGCATTCCGGAGTATCTCCGCAATCCACACACAACAGTGCTCGACTGTTACCCCGGCGGTTTAGAAACAGGATGGTTTGTTTCCCCTGACCATTGGTCTCTCCAATGGCATCCTGCAAAGGATAACTGACAGAAAGGTCATTTCCCAGCTGCAGCTCCTGCCGCATATCCACAATATCCACCTTAGGCAGCGGCCTGCCGTTATAACGGCCATGAAGTGTATATAAACGATAGTCGCCGTTTTTTGCATGATACATAGTCTGTACGCTGGGGGTAGCAGAGCCAAACAGCACCAGCGCCTGCTCCTTCATTCCCCGCCACAGAGCCACCTCCCTGGCATCATACCTGGGGGTGTTTTCAGATTTATAGGAATGCTCCTGCTCCTCATCCAGGATGATAAGTCCGGGATTTGGACATGGGGCAAATACCGCAGAACGGGTACCTACCACCACGCAGGCTTGACCTGTGCGAATACGCTTCCACTGGTCGTAACGCTCTCCCGCAGGCAAGCTGCTGTGCAGCACCGCCACATTTTCATGGAAATAAGCTGCCAGAAGCCCCAACAGTTGCGGCGTCAGCGCAATTTCCGGAACCAGGAGCATAGCCTGCTTTCCACTGTTCAGACACTCCTGGATCAGCCGTATGTACACGGAAGTCTTCCCGGAACCCGTAACGCCGTATAGCAGGGCCGCTCCCGGCTGCCGGGAAGCCATCTGTTGCGCCAGACCCTCAAAAGCAGTCTGCTGCTCCTGGGTCAGCTCCAGAGGTCCTTCCAGCTCTACCGGCTGGATCTGGCGGCACCGAAGCACCTGCCGCTGGCTGAAGGATATATATCCAAGCTCTGCCAAGCGATTTAGTGTAGCCGGCTTTGCGCCTGTAAAATAACAGATTTCCTTTACGGCCGCGCTGCCCACATTGCACATAAGCTCCAATACGGTCCGCTGCATTGCCGCGGATTTGGGACGGCTTCCGGCATATGCCATTGCCTCCTCTGCAGGAACAGCCAGTGTTGCGATCTTTTCTGTCCTATCTCCCATACGGCGGGAAAATGTTACCTGACTGCGGATCCATTTTTTCCGCAGCAGATACTGGATCGCTTTTTCGTATTCCTCATCGTTGCCTGCCGCATCACGCAGCAGACCTTCCTCTGCCTGGCCACCAAGGTCCTTGAGAAGCCCCAGGAGTGTCAGGGCATGAGGGACACGGAGCTTCTTATCCTGCCATGTGGTATCCTCCGTCAGAGCGTAGCTTTCCTTAGTCTGAAACCACAGTCCCGCAGGCAGCATGGCCCGGGCGGCATCGTAAAAGGTACAGAAATAGCGCTCACGCAGAAATCCGGCCAGACGAAGCATTGTATCCGACAGCACTGCCGCTGTATCCAAACAGCATTCCACCGGCTTCAGCCCAGCAGGATCCCCTTCTTCCACAGAGATCACTACGCCTTCGGTGCGGCGATTGCTTCTGCCAAAAGGCACCTGCACCCGCATACCTCTGTGAAGGTCCATGTCCCGGGGAACAAGGTAGGAATAGGGCTTGTCAATGGCGAAATTTGCCGCCTCAACGGCAATTCTTGCAATCATACAGCCCCTCCTTTACGGTTTTTTATCTCATGTATTCTTCTTTCAGGGATGCGGTCAGCTTGCCGTCTGCCACTTCCTTGATTGCCAGGGTTACAGGCTTCTCCGCCAGTTCCTCCTGGAGTTCCTCAGCCTCCTGAGAAATCTGCCGTGCACGCTGGGCAACAACATTCACCAGCAAATACCGGCTGCTTACATTTTTTAGCAAATTAGCTACGGGGGGGTAAAGCATATTAATTTTCCTCCAATTTTTTCCTTATAATATCCAGGATCTCCTGAGAACAGGTATCCACCTGGTTGTTAGTGACGATATAATCATAGCGCTTGCCCTGGTCCATTTCCCACTGGGCCCTTTCCAGGCGCAAGCTGATCTGCTCCTCTGGTGTATCGCCCCGGCTGCGAAGCCGACGCTCCAGCTCCTCCAGAGACGGGGGCGCGATGAAGATCAGCACAGCGTCGGGTCTAGTTGTGCGGACATTGAATGCGCCGTTGGGCTCGATGTCCAGGATCACACTGCCCTGTACCAGCTTCTCTTCCAGCTGGGCTTTGGGTGTTCCGTAATAGTTGTCCATGTGGGCATCGTACTCCACAAAAGCATCCTGCTTGATCATTTCCTCAAACTGCTGCTTGGTTACGAAATAATAACTGATGCCCTCTTTTTCTCCGGGACGGGGAGCACGGGTTGTGGCGGAAACAGAGAATTGCAGATCCTTTCTCTGGGCCATGACCCTGCTCAGAACAGTGCTTTTTCCTACACCGGAAGCGCCGGAGATCACAAACAGTTTTCCTTTTTTCATGCTTGCTCCTCCCTGCTCTCTGCGGCATTTTTTTCTGTCCATCGGGAACTGAGTATTTCCGGGGTCAGCGCAGACAGGATCACATGATCCGTATCCATCAGGATAACCGCTTTGGTCTTGCGTCCATAGGATGCATCCACCAGCATTCCCCGGTCTCTGGCCTCCTGAACCACACGCTTGATAGGGGCAGAGTCCGGCTCAACGATGGTGAGCACACGGTTGGCCGCCACCATACTTCCAAAACCTATATTAACCAGCTTCATTTTGCCACCTTACTCTATGTTCTGGGTCTGTTCACGGATCTTTTCCAGCTCCGCCTTAATGTCCACCACGATCCTTGCCAACTTCACATCGGTGCATTTCGAGCCAATGGTATTGGCTTCCCGGTTCATCTCCTGGAGCAAGAAGTCAAGCTTTCTTCCCACAGCACCGCCCCCGGAGAGCATACTGTTCATCTGCTCCAAATGACTGCGCAGTCGGACAGTTTCTTCATCCACAGCCACCTTGTCCGCAAAGATCGCTGCCTCCGTGAGAATACGGCTCTCATCAATAGCCGTATTGGCAAGCACTTCCTGAAGTTTTGCTTCCAGGCGCGCCCGGTAATCCACCACAGTTTGGGCATTTCCCTGCTCCACCTGGGCCACCAGCTCCAAAATCGTCTGTCCACGGCTCCGCAGATCACGGTCCAATGCCTGTCCTTCTGTGCACCGCATGGCATTATAGCCCTCCAGTGCCTTGTTTACCACATACATCAGGTCCTGAAGGAGTTGGTCCTCATCCACTTCCGGCTTTTCCATAACAAAGACCTCCGGCAGACGGGA
This sequence comes from Faecousia sp., assembly GCA_045531275.1. Taxonomy (GTDB): domain Bacteria; phylum Bacillota; class Clostridia; order Oscillospirales; family Oscillospiraceae; genus Faecousia. The sequence goes on along the minus strand of JAZSDS010000076.1, from coordinate 7,449 downwards.
CACTGTGGACACATTGATATCATCAGCAACACCAAACTCTGTTACCATCTGGCGCATGGCTGCAAGGTACCCCTCCAGCACTGTTTTGTTCAGACTGACCTGGGTGTCATCGCCCCCCTCGGTCCGGAGGGTGATAAATACATCCACCTTGCCCCTGGACACTGCCTGCTTTACCGCCTGCTTTACCGCGTCCTCCGCAAAGGAGAGAACCCGGGGCAGACGAACAGAGCAGTCCAGATAACGGTTGTTCACAGAGCGAAGCTCTACCGTGAACTCTCTGCCATTTACTGTTTCAACAGCCCGACCGTAGCCGGTCATACTTTTAATCAAATTCATTATCCCCTTTTTCCGGATGATTAGACAGTTGCTGTCCAAAACCGGTAATTGTGTATACGGTCTTCTTCCTGGCCACCTTGCGGTCATAAATGCCGGCAATCACCAGGCCAAGAGCAAAGGCCAGGCATCCACCCAAGGCGCCCAGATCCCAGGCAGTCAGGAACACAACATAACCCACAAAGAACAGCACCAAGGGCAATATATACAGAACCGCCGCGGCAGCCAGCACTGGACCGGATTCGGACCGGATGGTCACCACCTGTCCCGGTCTGGCTCCAATGGGGTTTTCCGCTGTCAAGAGCATTTTCTGCTGCACCGCGCCGCAGCCGGAGCATTTATGGCAGTCTCCGGTGCATGCACTTTGCCGAACATGGATCACCTGGGCAGTGCCATCATCATTGAGCTTTTGTACCCGTACCAGCTGTTCCATTTACTCCTTATCCTCACGGACTGTGGCGGAAACCGTATAGGATCCCACTGCGCCAACCTCACGGGCACTGCAGGTGATCTCCGCCTTGATCTTTACCGCTCCGGCCTGAGCGCCTGTAAAGTCTACCGTTATAACGACATCTTCTGCCAACAAATGCTCGATCTTATCTTTGGGACCCCGCAGCTGGATCTCCAATGCCTTCGTCAGGATCTCCGCCTTCAATCCCTCAGGTACATTGATGGCATTGATATTAGAAACCGTCAGCGTCTTTGTGGCAAGTTCAGGGAATTTCACTTCCACCACAGCTTCTGCAACGCCGGTCTCGTCACTGATACCCTCAGGCAGCTTGATGGGGAACACCAGTTCCTTGTCCTCAGATATCTCACCCAGATTCACTGTGCCCAGTTCCAGACTTTCCATATCCTCCAGCAGTGCATCACCGCCGGATATCCAGATCGTTTCCGGGCTGATGGTAATGTTGCTGGTTTGGGCTGTTGCTCCGCCACCGTCCACAACATTCACAGTGAGCTTGATCTCTTTGACCCGAATAATTCTCAAGGTCAGGTTCACATTGGCCACATCGGTAACCACCTGCTCAGCATCCACCGGCTCCGCCTGGGCATTGCACAGAGTATAGGCAAACTCACCGGTAATACTTTCGCTCCGACCCTCCAGGTCCAAATCGATCTTTGCCATTTCAATTTGATCAATGACAGATTTAGGGCCGGTAACGCTGACGCTTTTATACTCAAGCTCAATATTTTCCTTATCCGCCATAAAATTCTCAGCCAGGGAGCCACTATAACGGACATCCACAGGCACTTCCTTGCTGATACGCTCCTCTACCTCAACTGTAACCGCTCCGGGGTTCTTGCTCAGCACAGAAATAGCATTCTGAGCCACATCCGGGGGATAGGACACCGAGTAGGTCAGATTATGCGTACCCGCCTCATAGATCTTGGAAACATCCACTGTTACAGTGATGTTGGAGCTGGTTAGCTTGTTAAGATCGATACGGCTGCCCTCCAGATGGACAGAAACCGCAGAAATGTCTGTATCTGTGATCATCAGACCCCGATCATGCAAAAGCGCTTCGCTTTGGGTAACAACAGGAACATTGTAAAACTGCTTGTCGGAGTTGGGGCTGACCACTGTAACTACATAAAGCCAGATAGCCACAGCAATGGCCAAAGAGAGCAGGGCTGTAAGGATTTTACTTTTCATTTTCCTTGCCCTCCTTATCCTTTTTCGCCAGCTTCTGACGAAGCTTCAATACGAGATTTTCATCCTGCTGTTCCTTTTCAGGGCACAGCTCGTTGCGCAAGAGACGCTCCAGCGTCTGGGGTGCCAGGTGACGCTTCAGCATACCGCCCACCGCCACAGAAATAGCGCCGGTCTCCTCAGAAACAACTACCACAATTGCATCGGAAGCCTCGCTCATACCTACAGCCGCCCGGTGACGGGTGCCAAGGTCCGCGCTGATGCGGTCACTGTCGGACAGGGGCAACACACATCCGGCAGCCGCCACTCTTCCGTCACGCACGATCATAGCGCCATCGTGTAGGGATGCTTTGGGGAAGAACACATTCCGAATCAACTGCTCAGAGACCTGACCGTCGATCAGGGTGCCGGTCTTGAAATACTCGTCCAGTCGGTTGTGCCGGGCGAATACGATCAGCGCGCCAACACGTTCGCGGCTCATGACCTCGCAAGCTCTGACAGTCTGCTCAATTACCGGAATCATTTCCTGACCGGTCTTCTCTGTATTCAGAAATTCCTTCAGCTTAATATTACTCATATGGTCGATCATGCGGCGGATCTCAGGTTGGAACAGGATCACAATAGCGATCAGACCGATGGCCACAAGCTGACTCAGGATAAAATTCAGGGTGTTCAGTTCCAGCAAACCAGTCAGCCAGGTAACCGCCAATACCACCACCACGATCCAGCCGATCCTGGCGGTGCCTGTAGAGCGGAAAACAGGCAACAGCTTATAGATTAAAAATGCCACGATCAGGACATCAAAAATGTCCGACACCTGCACAACAGGCAGATTTTCCAGCAAAGACTGTATATATTCCATATGTTCTCCCAACCCCATTTCTTCATATGCGCATAACTAGCCTATTATCTATCCTATTATAGCGGATTGGCACCTCAATGGCAATAGTTATTGCAAATTTTTTTATCTTCCAAGGGTGGAGGCTACCGCAGAAAGAAAGCGCTCCGTTTGCCATGGAGCTGCGTCATGGCCGAAGCTGACCCGGACTGTTCCGGTTTCCAGCGTACCGGCGCTTTCGTGAGCCAAAGGCGCGCAATGCAGACCCGCTCTTACAGCGATCCCCTTTGTTCCAAGGTGCCTGGCAATATCTTCACAGTCACCGTCTACCACAAAGGATACCGTACCGCCCTGGTCCTCCCCAGAGAACACCCTCACGCCCAGTTTTCGCAACCCCTCTGCGCAACGCTGGGCCTGAAGCCGCTCCCGACGGGCGATCCTTGAAATCCCAATACGGGTCAGGTAACCCAATCCTGCACCCAAGCCGGCAATCCCCGGCACATTTAATGTCCCGGCTTCCCCTCTGTCCGGCAAAAAAACCGGCATTTCCTGCTCCATGGAATTACTCCCGGTACCGCCCTGCAGCAGCGGTTCCGGCATACCAGAGCAGAGCAGCAACCCTGTACCTTGGGGACCCAGCAAGCCTTTATGACCGGGCATAGCAATATAATCCGCTCCCCATTCCCGCAGCTTAACCGGTAAAACCCCGGCTGACTGGGCAGCATCCACAATAAAAGGTACGCCGTAAGACCTGCAAAGTCCTGCCATTTCCCCAACCGGTAAAACATACCCAAAAACATTGGAAGTGTGGGTAAACACTGCAGCGTCCACACCCTGCCGCAAAGCTTTTTCAAAGGCTTCCAGGGTATCCGCCTGATTGAAAAGCCTGCGTCCGGCTACCACAATTTTTGCCCCCAACCCATGAAGGGGTCTTGTAACCGCATTATGCTCAAAACCGGAGATCACAACGCAGCTCCCCGGCTTTACCAGGGAGCGGATGGCTATATTCAGCCCGTGGGTGCAGTTGGACGTAAAAACCACCTGTTCCGGCAGGCAATCAAACATTGTGGCTGCCTGTTCCCGACAACCTAATACCACCCGGGCTGCTTCCATTGCCTCTGGGTAACCACCCCTGCCGGGATTGGCGCAGGTTTGAAGGGCGCGGATCATTGCCTTTGCTACTGCTGCAGGCTTATGAAAGGATGTGGCTCCATTGTCCAAATAGATCATAGAGCCAGTTCCTCCACAACGCCGTTATCCCGGAGCAAATATACTTTTCTGAAAGGAACCTGGTTCTCCCGCAGCAGCTCCGCGCATTTGTGCGCCTCTTGCTGACGAACCCGCAGACTGTAACCACAGCCCTGCTCCTCCATCCACCGGGGTGTGCGCTGAATGCTGCATATAAAACCTGCCCGCCGCAGAACACCCTCGCCACGCTGGGCGGGCGTAACAGAGCGGAAGGTGATCAAACAATATTTCATAATACAAAACCTCCCGAACTAAGCTATGTTCGGGAGGTCGAAAATGTGTATTTTTTAAGTTTTCTCCGGGTTCTCTTCCAGTAAGCACACAGCATGGCAGGATATTCCCTGCTCACTACCGGTAAAGCCCAATTTTTCTTCTGTGGTGGCCTTCACGTTTACCCTGTTCACATCAATTCCCAGGCAGGCTGCAATATTCCGTTCCATCTGGGGAATATAGTCCTTCAGCTTAGGTCTCTGGGCAATCACCGTTACATCGATATTACCTGTCCTATATCCTGCGCCCGCGATCTTGCAGCCAACCTGCCGCAGCAATTCCGCCGAATCCGCCCCTTTATAGGTGGGATCGGTATCCGGAAAGTGTCTGCCAATATCCCCGAGGCCTGCTGCGCCCAGGAGAGCATCCATCACCGCATGGAGCAGCACATCCGCATCTGAGTGGCCCAATAGACCCAAGCTGTGTTCAATTTTTATACCTCCGAGGATGAGATCTCTCTCCTGCACAAGGCGGTGTACATCATATCCGTGTCCAATCCGCATTACATTTCCTCCAACAGCATCTGCGCAATTTTCAGGTCCATAGGGGTGGTTACCTTGATATTCCGCTCATCCCCATCAACGATCTTTACCGACATCCCCAGCCGCTCTACTGCGGAGCAATCGTCGGTAACTGCAGCATTGTCCTCCCGCGCCTTTTTCAGCGCTGCCCGGAGCAGGTCCACATCAAAAACCTGGGGCGTGTGCACTGCCTGCAGCTTGCTTCTGTCGGGAGTTGCTGCAACCACACCGCTCCGTACAACCTTAACTGTGTCCTTCACGGGAACACCGGGGGCTGCCGCATGATAGCTGTGGGCTGCCCTGACTGTTCTGTCAATAACCTCCCAGGTAACCAGAGGACGGGCGCCGTCATGGATGGCGGCCAATTTCATATCCTTTGACAGTGCGTTCAGGCCTGCCTGAACAGAATCCTTCCGGCAGTCGCCTCCTGCCACTACAGCCCTAACCTTATCAAACTGCCCGCAAAGCTCCATGATCTTAAGGATCAAGTCTTCTCTGGTTACAATGACAATCTGCCGGATGGCATCACACTGCTGAAAAGTGCGAACAGTGCGAAGGATCATGGGCTCGCCATTTAGCGGCGCCATGACCTTATCAATGCCACCCATTCGGGATGCCGTTCCCGCAGCTACGATCACAGCGCCGCAGCTGCGCAGGGGCAATGCCTTTCGGACTTTTTTCGAAAACACGCTGATCTTCATACTCACAGCTCCATAACAATTTTCTTAAAGTATTTTCCCCGCTCCATAAAATTCTTGAACTGGTCAAAGGCAGCGCAGGCCGGGCTCATCAGCACCACATCCCCGTCCTTTGCCGCCGCTGCCGCCCGGTAAGTGGCATCGGCAAAATCCTGGCAGTCCACAATGGCCGGATTACCGGATCGGTAGTTGGGAGCGTTTTCAATGGCAGCGCGGATCTTCTGCGCCGTTGCGCCGTTAAGGAACACGGTCTTTACCCGGTCGCAAACCACCGGTCCCAGCACATCAAAGGGAATCTGCTTATCATAGCCGCCGGCGATGAGCAGCACCTTCTCCGGAAAGCTCATAAGACCGGCGATGGTACGGCTGGGAGAGGACGCAATGGAATCGTTATAAAATCTTACGCCATCCTTCACCCGGACCAGCTCAATGCGGTGCTCTACGCCGCCAAAGGTTTTCGCTACACGACGGATAGTCTCATCGTCCACAAGTCCTTCCACTGCCAAAATGGCTGCCATGTAATTCTCCACATTGTGCTCACCGGGCAGCAGAATATCCCCTTTATCCAGCACCGGCACGCCGTCCCGACAGATCATGCTGCCATCCAGACAAACACCGTTGTCCGTCCTGCCCTGCCGGGCAAATAAGCGGGTCTTTCCGTTGCCGGCAAAATCTGCGGTGATATCGTTGTCTGCGTTGAGGATCAGTAAATCCTCCTCGCCCTGGTATTTGAAAATATTTGTTTTGGCATCCACATACTCCTGCATATCCTTATGGACATCCAGATGGTTTGGCGCCAGATTGGTCACCACTGCCCGATGGGCGCTGCGGCGCATATCCATCAGTTGGAAAGAGCTCAGCTCCACCACTGCAATATCACTTTCCTGTATCCGGTAACAATCAGGCAGCAGAGGCGCTCCGATATTGCCGCCCACCCAGACATTTCTTCCTGCAGCCTTCAAAAGCTCCGCAATCAGTGTAGTGGTGGTCGTCTTTCCATCAGAACCGGTGACCGCAATGATCTGGCAAGGACAGAGTTCAAAGAAAACCTCCATCTCGCTGGTGACCTGTGCGCCTTTTTCTGCCAGAGCCGCCAGCTTTGCAGGGTGCATACCGGGGGTGCGGAACACCATATCCGCCTCCAAACCCTCCAGATAACGATCACCCAGCCGCAGAGAGCAGCCCTTCTTCTCCAGTTCCAATACCTCATCGTCCAGCTTTTCCCTGGGGGTTCTGTCACAGCCGGTTACATTACAGCCATAGGAAAGCAGCAGACGTACCAAGGGGCGGTTGCTGACACCCAGACCCAAAACAGCGATCCGCTTCCCCCGCAGACCGGTAAAATATTCATCGAAAGCAGAATTCATAAACATTTCCTCTCTTACCGCAGTGAGAACTGACATTTCTGTCTATAGTATAGCCTCTAAAAAAAGAATTTGCAAGATATTTGACATTCCACTTTTCATGCGATACAATATTTTTGCGACCAGATCGGACAGCCGCGGCTGAATCCCGAAAGGGATCAGGTGAGGAAAGTCCGGGCTCCACAGGGCAGGGATAACGGGTAACGCCCGCCGAGGGTGACCTCAGGACAAGTGCAACAGAGAGATACCGCTGCGAACTTCGGTTCGCAGCAAGGGTGAAAAGGTGGGGTAAGAGCCCACCCGGCCCATGGTAACATGGGTTTTACGCTGTAAACTCTATCCCGGAGCAACGCCGTGGAGAAGCAACAGGTCTGCCCGACCGCTTCGAGGAGGCGGCTTGATCCCGTGAGCAATTGCGGGACTAGATAGATGGCTGTCAAGACAGAACCCGGCTTATAGACCTGGTCGTACCAAAAAAGCACCACTCTTTCGAGTGGTGCCTTTTCATTATTCAGCGGCAGGT
>JAZSDS010000026.1:0-37699 GCA_045531275.1 Faecousia sp. | reverse complement strand
CGGATCGCTTACTATATGGATCTGCTTGCTAACCGTGAAAAGCTACAGGGCGTACTCCGGGAAGAGCTGATCGCCATTCGGGATAAGTTTGGTGATGAGCGGAAGACCGAGATCCAGGACATCGAGGACGAGATCGATATCGAGGATCTTATCGAGGAGGAGACCTGTGCCTTTACGCTCTCCAACCAGGGTTACATCAAGCGGATGCCCGTGGATACCTACCGCACCCAGGCCCGTGGCGGCAGAGGTGTCAACGCCCAGAATCTGAAGGATGAGGACTATGTAAAAAGCCTGAATGTGGCATCCACCCACGACCATATCCTGTTCTTCACCGACAAGGGCAAGGTACATCACCGGAAGGGATACCAGATCCCTGAGGCAAGCCGTACCGCCCGTGGCACCGCCATGGTCAATATTCTGCCTCTGGAGCAGGATGAAAAGGTCACCGCCATGGTCATCACCCGGGAGTTTGTGGAGGGTGAATACCTGGTAATGGTCACCCGAAAGGGTACTGTGAAGCGTCTGCCCTTTATTGCTCTGAATACCCGCCGCCGTACCGGCATCCGGGCTATTACCCTGGATGAAGGCGATCAGCTGATCAATGTGATCCGCACCACCGGAGACGACAATATTATTCTGGCTACCGCCAACGGCATGGCCATCTGCTTCAATGAGACCGATGTCCGGCCTATGGGCAGAGATGCCGCAGGTGTTCGCGGAATTATGTTAACCGGCCAGGACTATGTCATCGGCGCGGAAAAGGCAGAAGAAGGAACCACGCTGCTGACTGTAACAGAAAATGGCTTCGGCAAGCGGACTGCCCTTACCGAGTACCTGCGTACCGGCCCCAATGGGGAAAAGGTTGCCCAGAGCCGTGGCGGCAAGGGCCTGAAGAACTATAACATTACCGAAAAGACCGGTATTGTGGCAGGCTGCTGTCTGGTCAGCGATACCGACGATGTAATGCTCATTGAAAATGGCGGCGTTATTATCCGTGTTCCCGCGGCAAGCATCAATGTATACAAGCGTGATGTGCAGGGTGTTATCATTATGCGCATTGAAGACGGTAATAAGCTTGTATCTGTTGAGCGTGTGGCGGCAGAAGAGGAGACCCAGGCGTGAAGACAGTAACGCTTTATACCGATGGTGCTTGCTCCGGCAACCCCGGCCCCGGTGGCTGGGGGGCTATCCTCAGCTACAACGGGGTGGAAAAGGAGCTCAGCGGCGGTGAGGCAAACACTACCAATAACCGCATGGAGCTGACGGCAGTAATTGAAGGGCTGAAAGCTCTGAAGGAAAGCTGCATCGTGGAATTGTATTCCGACTCCAAGTATGTCATTGACGCGCTTGAAAAGGGCTGGGCATGGGGTTGGAAGGAAAAGGGTTGGCGGAAGGCAGATAAAAAGCCTGCCCTGAATCCGGATCTGTGGGAGATCTTGCTGGAATTGACCCAGAAGCATGAGCTGCGCTACCACTGGGTCAAGGGCCACGCAGATAACCCCAAGAACAACCGTTGCGACCAGCTTGCCGTAGCCGAATCACAAAAATACAAGGTGTGATAAAATGTACCTGTCTATCGGAAATGACATGGCGGTGCGGGAATCGTCTGTTATCGGAATTTTTGATATGGATAATACCAGCACTTCCAAGCGAACCAGAGAATTTCTCAGCAAGGCGGAGAAAGAGGGACAGGTGATCCCTTGTGACGATCTGCCAAAATCCTTTGTACTCACAGCGGAATACGGCCTGAACCAGGTGCATCTTACATCTCTGGCTTCCTCCACCCTGGAAAAAAGAATGAAATAAAAGATGTGGCATTAAGAATACGCCACGAAAAAAACGCTGTCATTCCGAGCCAGTGCGCACACTGGCGTGGGAATCCGTTCTCCTATTGCCCCGTTGGGGCAATGCGCTGCATGGCAGCGCAAGAAAGGCGGATTGCCACGGGGCAAAAGCCCCTCGCAATGACAGCGTATTTTGTAACATGCCCTTATTTATAGAAGATGGCTAAAAAGCGCAATAGTAAGATGTGTGGGCAGTAAAACCCCCACATTTGTTCTTAAAAAATGCATAACAGGTCCGCCGTCTGGCGGACCTGTTGACTTATTAACCGAATACGCTCAGCAGGAAGCCGGCGGCAATAGCAGAGCCGATGACACCGGCCACATTGGGACCCATGGCATGCATTAGCAGGAAGTTGGAGGGATTGGCTTTCTGGCCTTCCTTATTGGAAACACGGGCTGCCATAGGAACGGCGGAAACACCGGCAGAGCCGATCAGGGGATTGATCTTGCCCTTGGTCAGCTTGCACATGAGAACGCCGCCCAGCAGACCGCCAACGGTAGACAGGATAAAGGCGCAAACGCCCAGTACAACGATCTTCAAGGTCTGGGCAGTGAGGAAGTTGGAGCCTACCATGGTAGCGCCTACAGAGGTGGACAGCAGAATGGTGACAATGTTCATCAGCGCATTCTGGACAGTGTCGGAAAGCCGGTCGGTAACGCCGCATTCTCTAAACAGGTTACCAAGCATCAGGCAGCCGATGAGGGGTGCGGTGTCCGGCAGCAGCAGGGCCACAAAGATGGTGACTACGATGGGAAATACGATCTTCTCAGCCTTGGACACATTCCGGGTCTGTTCCATTTTGATGGCCCGCTGTTCCTTGGTGGTCAGCAGCTTCATAAAGGGAGGCTGGATCAGGGGAATCAGCGCCATATAAGAATAGGCAGCTACAGCAATGGCACCTAAAAGATGGGGAGCAAGCTGGGATGTAAGGAAAATAGCGGTAGGGCCGTCAGCGCCGCCGATAATGCCAATGGAAGCGGCTTCAGGGCCGCTAAAGCCCAGAGCAATGGCGCCGAAGAAGGCGGCGAACACACCCATCTGGGCGGCGGCGCCCAGCAGCAGGCTCTTTGGATTGCTGAGGAGAGGACCAAAGTCGGTCATAGCGCCTACGCCCAGGAAGATCAGACAGGGATAAATGCTGGTTTTTACGCCAATGTAGAAGAAGTCCAGCAGGCCGCCCTCCCGGAGGATCGTGCCGTAGGAGTGGTAAGCCTCATGGCCCTCGGTCATAAAGTTGGTCCAAAGCTCCTGGTTGTACAGGCCTGCGCCGGGCAGGTTGGTCAGCAGACAGCCAAAGGCAATGCCGCAGAGCAGCAGGGGCTCAAATTTCTTTACGATAGCCAGATACAGCAGTACGCAGGCAATGACGATCATCACCAGATTCTGCCAGCCGAACTGGGAGAAAAAGCCGGAGATCAGGGCAGCAAAACCGCTGTCATTCCAAAGCTTTAATAAGATTTCACCAATGTCGATCATGTGTGCCTCCTTATGCCAGCACCACCAGCGGGTCACCGGTGTTGACAGTGGAGCCCTTGGTTACCACCACCTGGGTCACAGTGCCGGCCTTGGGAGCCATAATTTCGTTTTCCATCTTCATGGCTTCCAGGATGCACAGCACTTCGCCCTCTTTAACTGCCTGGCCCTGGGTCACATTGACCTTCAAAATATTGCCGGGCATGGGAGCGGTAACAGCCTCACCGGCACCGGTAACAGCAGGAGCTGCAGGTGCGGTAGGAGCAGCAGGTGCAGCAGGTGCGACAGTTTCCTGTACAGGAGCAGCAGGTGCGGTAGGAACAATGGCTTCGTACTCATCCAGCAGCATAGCCTTTCCGGCTTCTACCTCTACTTCATATGTGCGACCATTTAAGGTAATTTTATATTTCATGATTCGGTGACCTCCTTGATGGAAATGAAGCGCAGCTCATTAATGGGCTTGCCCATTTTGTCGGCAACGATGGCCATAAGCATGGCAGCAGTCTTGGGCTCTACATTGTAAAGCTTCAGCTGACCGGCAGCGCCGGGTGCAACAGGGGCAGGGGGCGCTTCAGGAGCAGCTTCCTCTACAGGTGCAGCGGCGGTCTGCGTTTTTTTTCGGTTTTCCGCGGCAGTAAAGGCCTTGCCTGTGATGATAACAACGACCATCAAAAGGATCAGTCCGAAAAACACCACGCCGTAGCCAAGCAGGGCAACAATGCCGGCATCCAGAAATCCAATATTTTCCATAACGGTCTCCTTACGCCTCTACGATAGAGTAGGTGCAGATATTTTCTTCCTTTGCCTTCCGGTCCTCCAGGAAACCCTCTGCCAGATTGGGAAAAGCGATATAGCTCAGAACATCCTCGTCGGACTTGGCCAAGTCACCCAGTTGTGCCCGGGTCTTTTCCACAACAGGCTCCAGGGTATCGGCATAACGGCCCTGAATGGGCTTGTCGCCTGCCAGGATCTTTTCCCGGATCTCTTGGTTGATGGGCGCAGGGGTAGTGCCATATTCGCCGCGGCAGTATGCCTTGATCTCCTTGGAAACAGTCTTGTACCGCTCCCCGTCCAGCACATTCCGGACAGCCTGGACGCCTACCATTTGAGAGGTGGGGGTCACCAGAGGGGGATAGCCCATGTCCGCCCGGACCTTGGGAGTCTCCATGAGAGCCTCCTCAAACTTATCCAAAGCGTTCATCTGCTTCAGCTGGCTCAAGAGGTTGCTGAGCATGCCGCCGGGGACCTGATAGGTCAGGCACTGGGTATCGGTGGCCAGGGCCTTGGGCATCAGTGTGCCGTCGGCAATAAACTCCTCCCGGACACCCTTGAAATACTTGGCCATTTCTGTGGTGCAGCTGTCGTTCAGCTCCACCTCGTAGCCCAACTGACGCAGGGCGTAGGCCATGGTTTCGGTGGCAGGCTGGGAGGTGCCGCCGGAGAAGGGGGAAATGGCGGTGTCGATAATATCACAACCGGCTTCCACAGCCTTCAGGTAAGTCATGAAAGCAAGACCAGTGGTGGAATGGGTGTGCAGGTCGATGGGCATATCCACAGCATCCTTAATGGCGCTGACCAGGTCGTAAGCCTCCTGGGGACCCATAATGCCGGCCATATCCTTAATGCAGATAGTGGCAGCGCCCATTTCCTTCAGCTGCTTCACTGTTTCTACATATTTTTTGTGGTTATGGACAGGAGAAGTGGTGTAGGAAATAGTGCCGGAGGCCAGCGCACCGGCCTTCACAGTGGCCTCCATTGCCACCTTCATGTTGTTCACATCGTTCAGGGCGTCAAAAATACGGATCACATCGATACCATTTTCCACTGCCTTGGAAACAAAAAGCTTTACAAAATCGTCGGGATAGTGGGAATAGCCCAGCACATTCTGACCCCGCAGCAGCATCTGCAGCTTGGTATTGGGCATTTTTGCCCGGATCTTCCGCAGCCACTCCCAGGGATCCTCATTTAAGTAACGCAGGCACACATCAAATGTTGCGCCGCCCCAGCACTCGGCAGCATAGTAGCCGGCCTTGTCGATGGTCTCGAGCATGGGCTCAAACTTCTCAAAAGGCAGCCGGGTTGCGATGAGAGACTGGTTGGCATCCCGCAGAACGGTTTCCACAAATTGCACTTTTCTTGCCATGTTGGTCAGAACCTCCAATAAAATAATCAGACGGCAGTTACCTCCGGTAACCGCCTATATGCGGTTTTGTTAAAATATTGGGAAATAGACTAAAAAATATTGGCAAAGAGCCTAAAATCCACCCCATACATGGTAGCACAAAGACAGACAAAAGTAAATGAAATTTTTACGGCATTCCCTCATGCGTTATTGATATATTTATACTGCTTTGCAGGAAAACATTCAATATTTTCTATTGATTTTTACTTTTTTCTAGTGTATGATATACTCGCAATCTATAGGATGCCGGGTATCCGGTTTCCCAAAGACCCTGAGGGAAGCACCGGCATTACTTTTATATGAAAGAGGTACATAGTTATGGCACAGATCGATCTGAGCAAGTACGGCATTACCGGCACCACTGAGATCATCCACAACCCCTCCTACGAGGAGCTGTTCGTTGCGGAGACCGACCCCACCCTGGAAGGCTACGAAAAGGGTCAGGTAAGTGAGCTGGGCGCGGTGAATGTTATGACTGGCGTTTACACCGGCCGTTCTCCCAAGGATAAGTACATCGTTATGGACGAGAACTCCAAGAACACCGTGTGGTGGACCTCCGACGAGTTCAAGAACGACAACCACCCCATGACCGAGCAGGTCTGGAGCACGGTTAAGGATCTGGCTGTGAAGGAGCTGTCCGGCAAGAAGCTGTATGTGGTAGATGCCTTCTGCGGCGCCAACGCCGACACCCGCATGGCTGTCCGCTTCATCGTGGAAGTGGCATGGCAGGCACACTTCATTAAGAATATGTTCATCGTCCCCACCCAGGAGGAGCTGGCTTCCTTTGAGCCTGACTTCGTTGTTTACAACGCTTCCAAGGCAATGGTTGAGAACTATCAGGAGCTGGGCCTGAACTCCAGCACCTGTGTTGCCTTCAACATCACCTCCCGTGAGCAGGTTATCCTGAACACCTGGTACGGCGGCGAGATGAAGAAGGGCATGTTCTCCATGATGAACTACTACCTGCCCCTGAAGGGCATTGCTTCCATGCACTGCTCTGCCAACACCGACATGAACGGTGAGAATACCGCTCTGTTCTTCGGTCTGTCCGGCACCGGCAAGACCACCCTGTCCACCGACCCCAAGCGTCTGCTCATCGGCGACGACGAGCATGGTTGGGACGACAATGGCGTGTTCAACTTTGAGGGCGGCTGCTATGCTAAGGTTATTAACCTGGACGCAGAGTCTGAGCCCGACATCTACAACGCCATCAAGCGCAACGCTCTGCTGGAGAACGTTACTCTGGATGCTGAGGGCAAGATCGACTTCGCTGACAAGTCCGTCACCGAGAACACCCGTGTTTCTTACCCCATCACCCACATCAACAACATTGTCCGTCCTGTTTCCGCGGCCCCTGCAGCAAAGAACGTAATCTTCCTGTCTGCGGATGCTTTCGGCGTTCTGCCTCCCGTTTCCATCCTGACCCCCGAGCAGGCACAGTACTACTTCCTGTCCGGCTTCACCGCAAAGCTGGCTGGCACCGAGCGTGGTATCACTGAGCCCACTCCCACCTTCTCCGCATGCTTCGGCCAGGCATTCCTGGAGCTGCACCCCACCAAGTACGGCGAGGAGCTGGTTAAGAAGATGGAGGCCAACGGTGCAAAGGCATACCTGGTCAACACCGGCTGGAACGGCACCGGCAAGCGTATCACCATTAAGGATACCCGCGGCATCATCGACGCTATCCTCAGCGGTGACATCCTGAAGGCAGAGACCAAGAAGATCCCCATGTTCGACCTGGAAGTGCCCACCGCGCTGCCCGGCGTGAACCCCGCCATCCTGGATCCCAGAGACACCTATGCAGATGTCACAGAGTGGGAGACCAAGGCACAGGATCTGGCTTCCCGTTTCGTGAAGAACTTTGTCAAGTACACCGGCAATGAAGCCGGTAAGGCTCTGGTAGAGGCCGGTCCCAAGCTGTAATCGCTGAAAACAGTATAAATTATGCGCCATAGCAAAACTGCTATGGCGCATTTTTTGTCGCAATTTTAAGGAAAAATAAAGGGCTAGGCTTGACGGAATACAAGTTTACATAAACTTTTAATTATGTGTTTTTCGAAGAAATTCCTCCGGGGTGGTTTTCCACATTGTCCACAGGTTTATCCACAGGAAAAGCCGTCAAAACCCCCGCAGACCTAAGGGTCGTAGCGGTATGGCGGTGGATTTCTCCACTTTTCGACATTTTTCGAAAAGTGCCGATTTGGTTTACAGAACAACCTGTCAAAACAGCAGTTGGGCAGAAAAAACACGGTCTTTTCTGTCGTGAACAAGTGTGTTTTGGCGGTGGGCATCTACCTGTAAACAGCCCTCCTCCAGCAGCTGCCAATTCATAGTGATTTCCTGGCCTTCTCTGGCTTCAGACAGATAGCAAACCGTGATCTCCCGCACCGGATGTTCCCGGTGAAAGGTGCTGGGAAGCAGATCGTCTATCCAGTTAAGGTAGTAGGTGTTGTTCATATGGAAATTCCGGTCCAGCTCTGTGTAGCCTACTTGCCGGACTGTGGTGTTCACAAGGGGCTTGGGGACAATGGAGCCGGGGGGCGCCAGCTCCGTGCCCCGGAGGGTGCCGGTTACATCCACGCCGCTTTTTCCCGGCAGAACCATGGCACGGCTCTCCGAATCCATAAGGACCCACAGGCTGATGACCCGAAACAGCACATTCCCCTGGGAATCGTAGGCGGCGGTTGCCCGGGGATAGGCAGAGCGGGTGGTGGGCATAGGCCAGGTTTCCAGGGTGATGGTCTCTCCTAAAACAGGCAGACGGCTGACCTGCATCCGGTTGCGGATCACAGCCCAGAACAGGTGCCGCTGGGACAGGGTGTCCCAATCCACCTGAAGCTCCTTACAGTGGCCGGTAGCGGCCTCCTGGGCAAAGTATAGAGCCACGGAAGGCTTCAGCCGGCCCATGCAATCCACATGCATGGTAGTGATTGTATATGTCTGACGAAAAATAGGTTCCACGGGCTTACATCTTCTTTCTGTTACTGGGAGCTACCCAGGGTGATGCTTACAGTGTACTGGGTCCCGTCCCGGTAAATGACTACAGGAACGGTATCACCGGAATCATGGGCGTACAGGGCGTTTGTCAGGGTGTCTTGATCTGTGATCCGCAGGCCGTCGAACTGGAGCAAAATATCTCCTGGGGCAATGCCCTTGGCGGCGGCATCCCCGGCGGGGTCTACTTCGGTGATATAAATGCCTTGGGGCAACCGGTAATAAAGCTGATAGAAGGAGGAGATCTCCTGACCGGTGATGCCCAGAGTGGGTCGTCCGGAAACATAGCCCTGGTGCACAAGCTGATCCACCACCTCTTTGACAGTGGTGCTGGGGATAGCAAAGCCCAGACCCTCTACGCCGCCGTCGCTCATATAGTCACCTATTTTCATGGTGTTAATGCCGATGATTTGGCCGTAGCAGTTCAGCAAAGGTCCGCCGGAATTGCCGGAATTCAGGGCAGCGTTAGTCTGGATCAGGGTCATGGTGCGGCCGTTGGCGGTAATATCCCGGTTGATGGCGGATACAATGCCGTCGGTCATGGTGCCCCGAAGCTCTACACCCAGGGGATCACCGATGGCAACCACCGTATCCCCTACCCGCAGGGCAGAGGAATCCCCGAATTCTCCCGGGATCAGGTCTGTTGCCTCAACATACAGCACTGCCAAATCGGAAACAGTATCCTTGCCAATCAGGGTGGCAGGCAGGGTCCGCTGATCGGTGAAAAGCACCTGGATCTGGGTAGCGTCCTCCACCACATGGCAGTTGGTGACGATATAGCCGTCCTTGGACAGGACAACGCCGGTGCCGGTGGAGCCGGTTCTTTCAGAAGTACAGGTAATGGATACCACAGAATCGATGGTGTTGGCATAGATCTCCTGGAGAGGCAGCCCCCCTGCCTGGGGGATATTTTCCACAGATTCCGGGGAGTCGTTCAGCTGCACCTTTACGCCGTCGCCCTCCGCAGGCCCCGAGGGGGTATGGGCGGCATCCGGGGAGGATGCTGTAGGTTCTGTGTCGTTGGCGGCCAGGGTAAAGCCTACAGAGGGGTCCTGATTGTCAGGCTCGCTGCTGATCTGCCGGAACAGGCGGATATTCAAAAGACCCAGAGCGCTGACAATACCTCCCAGGAAAATCACCGCCCCCAGAAGAAAGGCCACAAGCCCCCGCCGGTTTTTCGGGGGGCGGGTGCTGCCGGTCTGATAATAACTCTCCTCCCAGGGTTCGGGCCGCTCTTCGGTTGTCCAATCTTTCTCATTCATAGAAAAACCTCATAATTGGGAACACAATTCTTGTTTTGTGCACTGCCCGTTAGTTTGCCAAAGGCAGGGTGAAAGTGAATTCCGTTCTGTCATTGGCGCTGGATACGGATATATCCTCGCCGTGGCTGCATACGATGGTTTTAACGATATACAGCCCCAGCCCCCAGCCCTCCCGGTTCTGGCTGCGGCTTTTGTCCAGCTTATGGAACCGGTCAAATACCAGGGGCAGCTCCTGGGGAGGAATGGTTTTGCCGTCGTTAAAAACGCTTACATAGACTTTGCTTTCTCCCTGCCGGACCCGCAGACCCAGCGTACCCCTTTCGGGACAGAATTTTACCCCGTTGTCCATTAGGTTATAGATCACCTGGGTGATATAATCCTCCCAGGCCCGGGTAAATACAGGATGCTCCGGCATATCCACCTGCACATCCAGCTCTTTATCATTGATCTTTTGCTCAAAAGTGATAAGCACCCGGCCTGCACATTCGGAAACATCGAAGCGGGTCTTTTTCTCCTCCGGCACACCGCCCTGGTCCTGGAGGCGGGAAATGTCCAGCATGCTGCGGACCAGTCGGCTCAGCCGCTTGGTTTCGTCGGAGACGATCTGCAGATAGTGGCGGTGCTGCGCCCGGGGGATGGTGCCGTCCAGAATGCCGTCCACATATCCGCCAATGGTGGTCATAGGCGTTTTCAGCTCGTGGGACACATTGGCCACAAATTCTTTCCGCTGGTATTCGCTTTTTTCCAGGGATTGGGCCATGTTGTTAAAGGCAAGGGCAAGCTCCTGGAGCTCCTGGGGAGAGCCTTCCGGAATCTGGGCCCGGGCCTGGAGATCCCCATGGCCAAAGGCCGTGGCGGTTTTCGCCATATCCCGCAGGGGGCTGCTGCTTTTGCGGGTGTAGATGGTCATAACCACCACCGCTGCCAGCACCACCAGGATGGATACAAACAAATAGGTGTCCGACAGCCGCTTCAGCACCGAAAGGGTGGAGCTTATGGGGGTGGATACCATGACGATGCCCAGGATGCCGCCGGTGGCAGAGTCCCGAATGGGGGTGGACACCACATACCGGGCATCGTTGTAAAGGCCCTCAATAACGCCTTGGGAGACAACGTATTCCTGGTTTTTCACCCTATCCAGATATTGTCGGTTGGTGATCCGCAGTCCCTGATGCTCGCAGCCCAAAGGGGCATCGGAGCACAGGATCAAAGTCCCTTGGTTATCGCAGATCACAGCGTTTGCCTGGGAGATCCTGGCAGCAACAGAGAGGTTCACAAGAAAATCCCTGCGGTCAAGGGCGTTATCAGTATAGTAGGCTGTGGCTACCTGGGCTAGGGTGGAGCAGTTGCTTTTCAGGCTCTCCACGGCCTTGTCCTCCAGATAGTCTTTTACCAAAAACTGAAAAGATAAACCGACCAGCAGCAGTGCTGCCAAAAGGATCACAGCATAGGTGAAGAAGCTGCGGCTAAAGGTGGTTTTCATCCTTACAGCACCTCGAACTTATAGCCCACACCCCAGACGGTTTTCAGACACCACTGCTGAGAAACGCCCTCCAGCTTTTCCCGCAGACGCTTTACATGGACATCCACTGTCCGGGAGTCGCCGAAGTAATCAAAGCCCCAAACCTCGTCCAGGAGCTGATTGCGGGTATAGACCCGGTTGGGGGAGGAGGCCAGATAGAAAAGCAGCTCCATTTCCTTGGGAGGGGTGTCTACCTTCTTTCCGTCTACCGTAAGCTCAAAGGCATCCATATCAATGGTCAGCTTGTCAAAGGTCAGACGGCGGGCAGGCTGTTCTCCGCAGCCCCGGTCTGTCCGGCGCAGGACCGCCTCGATCCGGGCCAAAACCTCTTTCATTTCAAAGGGCTTGGTGATATAGTCGTCGGCGCCGCTCTTAAGGCCAGCCACCTTGTCGTCGGTTTCTGCTTTGGCGGTGAGCATGATCACAGGGGTTTGGCTCTCTGCCCGGATGGTCTTGCACAGGGTCCAGCCGTCCATAACGGGCATCATGATGTCCAGCAGCACCAGATCCGGCCCAATGGCCCGGAATTTAGCAAGGCCCTGGCCGCCGTCCCCTGCGATGGTTACGGCATAGCCTTCCTTTTCCAGATACAGCTGCAGAAGCTCGGCAATGTTCTTGTCGTCCTCTACGATCAAAACAGATATTGCCATGACGGATACCTCCAATAGTTAAAGTTCCTTTTTTTACTATTATAGACCAAAAAACGCTTTTGGGGTGAACAATTTGTAAAGAGTTCCACCCCAATTTGTTAACAGGCAAGTTTTGGTTGCAAAAATTACTCTTTCGCGGTATGATAGACGGGACAAGTGAATGTAACAAGGAGTGTTTCTATGGTTATTATCGAACTGTTGAAGGCGGTGCTTTTCGGCATTGTGGAGGGCATCACCGAATGGCTGCCTGTTTCCTCCACAGGTCATATGATCCTGCTGGATGAATTCGTGAAGCTGCAGGTGTCCGACGCATTTTATGAAATGTTCCAGGTGGTGATCCAGTTGGGTGCTATTCTGGCGGTGATGCTGCTGTTTTTCCATAAGCTGAATCGCTTCTCTCCCAAGAAGACCCCCCAGCAGCGGCAAAATACCTGGCAGCTGTGGTTTAAGGTGGTTGTGGCGGTGATCCCCTCGGCGGTGATCGGCGTGCTGCTGGACGACTGGATGGATGCCCACCTGTACAATTATGTGGTGGTGGCTATCGCTTTGCTGGTTTACGGCGTGGCGTTTATTTTTATGGAGCGGCGCAATGAGGGACGGGCGCTGAAGGTAAAGGATGTGTACGACATCGACTACCGCACAGCAATTCTCATCGGCTGCTTCCAGTGCCTGAGCCTGATCCCCGGTACATCCCGTTCCGGTTCTACCATCCTGGGCGCCATTATCCTGGGTGTGGGCCGCAGCGCCGGCGCGGAATTTTCCTTCTTCCTGGCCATTCCCACCATGCTGGGTGCCAGCGCTCTGAAGCTTTTGAAGTTTATGCTTTCCGGTGTCAGCGCCGGGGCATTGGAGATCAGCGTGCTGCTGGTAGGCTGTGTGGTCAGCTTTGTTGTCAGCGTGGTTGTGATCCGGGCACTGATGGAGTATGTCCGCAAGCGCAGCTTCGCTGTGTTCGGTGTATACCGCATTCTCCTGGGCGCAGCGGTGCTGCTGTATTTCCTGCTTTCCTAAAAAATAAAGGGCGTATTACAAAAATACGCTCCAACGAAAAAACGCTGTCATTCCCACGCCAGTGTGCACACTGGCTCGGAATGACAGCGTATTTTGTTACACGATTTTATTTGATTATCTTACATATTCAATGACGACACGGCGGTTGGGCTCGGAGCCAACGGAATAAGTAGTAATGCGGTCAGTGTCCTGGAGAGTGGCGTGGATCACATGACGCTCATAGGCGTTCATGGGCTCCAGGGTGGTGCGGCGGCGGGCCTTCAGCACCTGCTGGGCCTTCTTCTGGGCGTAGCGGCGCAGGGAGTCCTCCCGCTTCTGGCGGTAGGCTTCTGCATCCACATTGATGCGGATATGACCCTCCACAGTGCGGTTGATTGTATAGTTGGCAAGATGCTGCAGCGCATCCAGAGTGTCGCCCCGGCGGCCGATCAGGTAACCCAGATCATCACCGGTAAGCTCCACATTGTAAGTGGTTTCGTCCTCTTTCCAGGCGTGGGGAACAGCCTGAGAATTCATGTGCTCCAAAAGGCCCTTCAGGAAGACTTCGATCTTCTCCTCAACACTGCCAGGCTGGGCGGGAGCGTAAACCTTGGGCTCCTTGGGGGCAGCGGGGGCTTTGGCCTGCTGAGGTGCAGGCTTTTCTGTCTTAGGAGTAGTCTCTGCTTTGGGAGCGGCGGGAGCCTGGGACTTGGGTGCTTCCTGTTTCTTTACAGGGGCAGTCTTGGGCTTGGAACGGGATGCGGAGCCCAGAGCGCCACGGGGGGCTGCAGGCTTGGGATCCGGGGCCTCATAGGTCACCTCCACCTTGGCGGGGGTGGCGCCGATGCCCAGGAAGCCGGACTTGGCCTGGGCCAGGACCTGAACAGAGACATCGTCCCGGGTCAGTCCCAGCTGGGTCAGAGCGGACTCAATGGCAAGATCAATGGTCTTGCCGGTAGTAACGATGGTTTTTTCCATTGTTTATTCCTCCGTAGATTGGGTGCCGTAGCGATTGGGATCGTAAGCACGGCCTTTGCAGTAAGGACGGCTGGGAACACCGGAAAGAACGGTCTTTTCCTCGGCAGCTTCCTGCCCCACTTCTCCCTTTTTCGCGGCATATTCCTTGGCGGCAGCGGCTTTCGCAGCTTCCTGCTCCCGCTGCTTGATCTGCTGCATTTTCTTCTTGCTGGTGTTGGCGGTGATGCCGTCGGGGTTGGCAGCCCGGCGCTCAGCCCGGATACGCTCCTTTTCTGCCTCAACAGCTTCTTCTGCCAGAGCCTTCTTCAGCCGGGCAGCATCCTCTGCATCGTAGATCTTCCGGTACTTCTGGGTCAGGTAAACATCAGAAATGGTGGTGACAACACCCTGAGCGAACCAGTAAAGGCTGATAGCCGCAGGCATGCTGAAGCCAATCCACAGAGACATAATCGGACCCATCCACATCATCATCTTCATCTGCTGATTGGACTGGGAATTTTTAGCGGTCTCCTTGTCCTCCAGGCCCTTTTCGTCGGTGACCAGAGAGTTATTCATCTTCTGGGACAGAACCATGCTCAGCAGCTGACCGCCTGCGGAAAGCAGGGGCATCAGTGCGCAGCCGGCGTAGTACCACAGACCCTTCTGGGCAGTGATCTCCCATGCCCAGAACTTCCATTGGGGGGTAACACCCAGGTCGATGCCCAGGAAGTTAAAGTTGATACCCTCCAGAGTATCCGCGCCGATGTTGGGGATAGCAGCCTTCAATTCCTCCACAAAATTAGGGATCAGGGGGGCTGCGGTCATCTGCTCATAGAAAGAATTGGCAGAGAACATATCCGGAGCAGCGTCCTTGATGACCTTCACGATTTCTGCTGCAACCTCAGCAGATTCGTGGAGCATGTAGGTGATGGGCTGACGGACGACAGCGTACAGGGGGAACAGAATCAGAATGGGCAGGAAGCTCCAAAGGCAGCCGCCACCCATAGAAACGCCCTCAGCCTTGTAAAGTGCCTGCATTTCGGCGCTTTGCTTCTGCTGGTCGTCGGCGTATTTTTTCTGGATCTCCTGGATCCGGGGGGTCAGACGGGACATCTTCATGGTGCTCCTCTTGCCCTTGGCAGTGGCAGGCAGAAGGATCAGCTTTACCACAAAGGCAAAGATAATCAGCGCCCAGCCGTAGCTGCTGGTGATGTCATAAAGGAATGACAGCAGCCAGCCGAAGGGCACCTGAACAATGTCTCCAATGTTAAATGCAAGAATCATTGATTTTTCCTCCTTAAGTTAAGGAACGGGATCAAAAGGATCTCCCTTGTAAAAGGGATGGCAGCGCAGCAGCCGCTTCAGGGCAAGCCAGCTTCCTTTTAAAGCCCCATACTTGTGAATAGCCTGATATGCGTAGGCAGAGCAGGTGGGGGTAAACCGACAGGTGGGAGGAGTCAGAGGGGAGATATTGCGCCGATAAAAACCGATGAGCCAAAGCAGCAGCCTTTTCATTGGGCTGCCTCCAGAATTCCGGCTTTTTCCGCCAGGGACAGATAGGCCTGGGTCAGCTTGCCAAAATCGGCCTTAACGCACCGGCTTCTGGCAACTACCACGATGTCCCATCCAGGGGAAAACCGGGTCTCGTTGAGACGGTAGACCTCCCGCAGGCGGCGGCGGACACGGTTGCGCACCACAGCGCAGCCCAGCTTCTTGCTGACGGTCACGCCCACCCGATTGGTGGCAGAATGGTTCTTCCTGGCATAGAGGACCAGATAAGAATTGGCGTGGCCGGAAGTGCTGTAAAGTCGCCGGAATATGTGATTCAGTTTCAACGCGCTGGAGAATTTCATAAGCTTGTCTCCCTGTATTTAGATAAATTTCCAATAAAGAAAATATCTAACAAGAAAAGGGAAGCTCGCAAAAGCAGATTGCCGGTTATTCAGCGAGAGATTTTTTCTTATGCTTGGCTTTGGACGGTGCAGGAATACTTTGTGTATTTCAAAGAGGCCAAAGGCGAGCCTAGGGAAAAAGATCCGCTGAAGAGCTGGCAAGTTGTTTTAAGAGTTTCCCCATATAAAAAGGGGGCGGGGCGAATCATCATTCGCCCCGCATGGACTCCCGTTTCGCTATGAGCGACTTATTCACTGTGGTTGCCCACTGCAACTTTAAGTGCTTACGCAGACAGAACCTTGCGGCCCTTGGCACGGCGGCGGGCGAGAACCTTGCGGCCGTTGGAAGTAGCCATTCTCTTACGGAAACCGTGGACCTTGGATCTGTGACGACGGCTGGGCTGATAGGTACGCTTCATGGGTGTACACCTCCTGTCAAATCTCATATGCTCGACAGCCAAAAGGCCGCAGCAAAACATAGTTACCGACCATAAATGGTCACGCTAGCATATTATAACCGATATTTACCACCAGGTCAACAGTTTTTTTTCGGGGCCCTTTTCCTGCCTCCGGGGGAAGCGAAAAGCGGGAACCGCCCTGTTGCGATTCCCGCTAAAGTTTATTCCTGATTGCGCTTTTTCATAATCTGGCGCATACGGGTGGCATGGTCCAGCTCCCGCTTGCGGATACGCAGGCTCTTGGGGGTGCACTCCAGAAGCTCGTCGTCTGCCAGGAATTCCAGGCACTGCTCCAGAGAAAACACCTTGGGGGAGGTAAGCCGCAGGGCTTCGTCAGAGCCGGAAGCCCGCATGTTGGTTAGCTGCTTTTTCTTGCACACATTGACGGTCATACCCTCGTTCCGGCTGCAGATACCTACCACCATACCGGCGTATACCGGAGTACCGGCGCCGATGAACAGGCTGCCACGCTCCTGGGCGTTGAACAGGCCATAGGAGCAGGCATCGCCGGACTCAAAGGCAATGAGGGAGCCGGTGAGACGGCGCTCGATCTCACCCTTCATGGGGGCGTAGCTTTCCAGAACGCTGGACATAATGCCTTCGCCCCGGGTGTCGGTAAGGAATTCGCTGCGATAGCCGAACAGACCACGGGAGGGGACCAGGAATTCCAGGCGGTAGCGGTTGCCCATGGGAGTCATGCTCAGCAGGTCACCTTTCCGGCGACCCATTTTTTCAATGACGGCGCCCATGCACTCCTCCGGCACATCGGCAACCATCCGTTCAATAGGCTCGCAAAGCTTGCCATCGATCTCTTTTGTCAGCACACGGGGGGTGGAAACGGAGAATTCGTAGCCCTCCCGGCGCATGGTCTCCATGAGAATGGACAGGTGCATTTCGCCACGGCCGGCAACATTGAAGGAATCGGTGCTTGCCTCGGTCACATGGAGAGAAACGTCCTTCAAAAGCTCTTTTTCCAGCCGGTCCCGCAGATTCCGGGAGGTGACGAACTTGCCTTCTTTGCCTGCAAAGGGGGAGTCGTTGACGGCGAAGGTCATTTCAATGGTGGGATCGGAGATCTTTACGAAGGGCAGGGGTTCAATGGCCTCGGGAGCGCACAGGGTGCGGCCGATGGTAATATCCGCCATGCCGGAAAGGGCAACGATCTCGCCGGCGCTTGCCTCCTGAATGGGGGCTTTGCCCAGACCGTCATAGGTGTACAGAGCCACCACCTTGCCTTTTTGCTTGATCTCCTGGTCATGGTAATCACAAATGGTGACTTCCTGATTTACCTTAATGGTGCCCCGCTCCACACGGCCCACGGCAATGCGGCCCACATACTCGTTGTAATCAATGGAGGACACCAGCAGCTGCAGAGGGCCGTCCTTGTCGCCCTCCGGGGCGGGAATATAGTTGACAATGGTCTCAAACAGAGGCACCAGGTCTGTGCCGGTGTCATCAGGGCCGTAGGCGGCGGTGCCCTGACGGCCGGAGCAGAAAACAGTGGGGGAATTGAACTGCTCATCGGTGGCGTTCAGCTCCAGCAACAGCTCCAGAACCTCGTCCATGACCTCGTGGATCCGGGCATCCGGCTTATCGATCTTGTTCACCACAACAATGACCTTGTGGCCCAGCTCCAATGCCTTGCCCAGCACAAACCGGGTCTGGGGCATGGGGCCTTCCGCAGCATCCACCAGCAGCAAAACGCCGTTGACCATTTTCAGGATACGCTCCACCTCGCCGCCGAAATCCGCGTGGCCGGGGGTATCCACGATGTTGATTTTGGTGTCCTTATACTGGACGGAGGTGTTCTTGGCAAGAATGGTAATGCCACGCTCCCGCTCCAGATCGCCGGAGTCCATGACCCGGTCCACCGTGGTCTGGTTTTCCCGGTAGATACCGCCCTGCTTCAGCATCTCGTCCACCAGGGTGGTCTTGCCATGGTCCACGTGGGCAATGATGGCAATATTACGAATATTTTCCTGAACCGCCATATACATTCTCCTTATTATCTTATCTAACTCAAGAATATACCATATTCACAAAACGATTGCAATATTTTCGTGAAAAATTACAAAGGAAAACCAACGCTTTTTCTTTTGTAAAAGCCTTTGTGACCCTTGACCGAAAGGGAAAGGTGTGGTATATTCATACAAATAAACGAATTATACTTTTTACGGAGGTTTCTTGTATGGCTTACTATTATCCCGAACCCAGTCACACCTTCAGTGAGTACCTGCTGATCCCCGGATACACTTCTGAGGAATGTGTCCCCGACCGGGTCTCTCTGCGCACCCCTCTGACCAGATACCGCAAGGGCGTAGAAGAGCCTGCGATCTCCCTGAATATTCCCATGACCTCTGCGATCATGCAGTCTGTTTCCAACGATTCTCTGGCAATTGCCCTGGCAAAGGAGGGTGGCCTGAGCTTTATTTTCGGCTCCCAGTCCATTGAGTCCCAGGCAGCCATGGTGGCAAAGGTAAAGAACCATAAGGCAGGCTTTGTGGTCTCCGCATCCAACCTGACGCCCGACGCTACATTGGCAGATGTGCTGGCCCTGAAGGAGCGCAACGGCTTCTCCACCATTGCCATCACTGCTGACGGCAGCGCCAACGGCAAGCTGCTGGGTATCGTCACCGGCAGAGACTACCGGGTATCCCGCATGGATGTAAACGAGAAGGTCTCCACCTTCATGACCCCCCGGGAAAAGCTGGTTACAGCCCCTGCGGACACCACCCTGAAGGCGGCCAACGACATTATCTGGGAAAACAAATTGAACGCTCTGCCCATCGTAGACGAAAAGGATAACCTGCTGTACTTCGTGTTCCGTAAGGACTACGCCTCCCACAAGGCAAACCCCCTGGAGCTGCTGGACAGCAAGAAACGCTACCTGGTAGGCGCAGGCATCAACAGCCGCGACTACGCTGAGCGTATCCCTGCTCTGCTGGAGGCCGGCGCGGATGTTCTGTGCATCGACTCCTCTGAGGGCTATACCTGCTGGCAGCAGAAGACCATCGCCTGGGTCCGTGAGAACTATGGCGACACCGTGAAGATCGGCGCAGGCAACGTGGTGGACCGGGAGGGCTTCCGATTCCTGGCTGACGCCGGCGCAGACTTTATTAAAGTCGGTATCGGCGGCGGTTCTATCTGCATCACCCGTGAGACCAAGGGCATTGGTCGTGGACAGGCCACCGCGCTGATCGAAGTGGCGGCAGCCCGGGATGAGTACTTTAAGGAGACCGGCATTTATGTGCCCATCTGCTCCGACGGCGGTATCGTACACGATTACCACATGACCCTGGCGCTGGCTATGGGCGCAGACTTCATGATGCTGGGCCGCTACTTCGCCCGGTTTGACGAAAGCCCCACACCCAAGGTTATGGTCAATGGCGCTTATATGAAGGAGTACTGGGGCGAAGGCTCCAATCGCGCCCGGAACTGGCAGCGCTACGACCTGGGCGGCGCATCCAAGCTGAACTTTGAGGAAGGCGTGGACTCCTATGTTACCTACGCCGGCAGCCTGCACGACAATGTGGAGGCAAGCCTCTACAAGGTCAAGTCCACCATGTGTAATGTGGGCGTGACCAACATTCCCGACCTGCAGCGGGATGCCAAGATGACCCTGGTATCCTCTGTGTCTATCGTCGAGGGCGGCGCTCACGATGTGACCCTCCGCTCCACCGGTCCTGTAAAATAAGCTAATGGGCGTGTTCAGTACGAACACGCCCTTAATATTTACTTTACCGATGAAAAAATATAGGCAGTGATTTTACCAATGTTATTAGGTTAAGAAAAGCTGTCATCCCTCGACTACGCTCGGGATGACAGCTAACTTTGTGACATTGGTGATTTTACTGCCGCTGTTATTTGATTGCGCCGGAGGTCTTCATGCGGGCAATATCCTGGCTGGAATAGCCCAAACTTTCCAGCACACTGTCGGTATCCGCGCCAATGGCCGGGGCGGGGGTGGTTTTCAGCGGTCCAACGGACTGCATTTCAATGGGGCTGGTGGGCATAATGTCCACATTGCCGTTGGCAAACCGGACATGCTCCAGATAGCCGTTTGCCCAGGCCTGTTCATCTTCGGTGACTTCGCTGAAATGGGGCATCCGGACAATGGGAAGGTCCAGCTCCTCTGCGATCTTAAGCCAATGGGCGCAGGGCTTCTCCAGGAAAGCATCCCGGAAAATTGCATAATATTCCTGGGGGTGCTGCCGGCCTGCGTTGGCGTTGCAGAATCGGGAATCCTCCAGAAGATCCTCCCTGCCAATGGCTTTGTAAAGCACAGGCACCAGCTTCGCCTCCGCATATCCCACGGCGATAAAAATCCACTCGCCGTCAGCGCAGCGGTAATAGCCACCTGGGACGCTGTGACCCACCCGGGTGGTGGGGAATTGCTTGCCCCAGGGCTTCTGGGTCATGATCTCCATGGTGCCCATGGTGAAGATGCCGTTGTGGTAAAGGCTGGACCGGACATAATCGCCCTTGCCGGTCTGGGAGCGGCGGTACAGGGCGGCGCAGACCTCTACAGCCAGCATGTAGCCGGTGATGGTGTCGCCAACGCTAAAGGGGGGCAGTACCGGAGCGTAATGGTCGGACAGGGGGGCCATATCCCGCAAAAAGCCGCTGCGGGACCAGTAGCCGGTGGTGTCGAAGGCGGGCTTGTCTGCATCGGGGCCCTTTTCACCGTAGCCCACCACAATGCCGTAGATCAAGCTGGGGAATTCGTCCTTCAGGTCCTCGTAGGAGATGCCAAGGCGGTGGAGGGCAGCGGGACGGGTATTTGTGACAAATACATCCGCTTCCTTCAGAAGCTTACGGAAAACAGCCATACCCTCCGGGTCTTTCAAATTCAGGGCAATATGCTTTTTGCCGCTGTTGTAAATATCAAAAACAGGGTTCTCCTGGTCAGAAAAACGGTCTTTGTGGTAGCCAATACCGGTTT
The DNA here is from genome assembly GCA_045531275.1 of Faecousia sp. Classification (GTDB taxonomy): domain Bacteria; phylum Bacillota; class Clostridia; order Oscillospirales; family Oscillospiraceae; genus Faecousia. The sequence continues at coordinate 16,532 of JAZSDS010000026.1, read as the reverse complement.
TTCGCCAGGTGTCGCCGTCGGGACGCTCTACCTTAATAACATCAGCGCCCATATCTGCCATCAGCCGGGCGCAGACCGGCGCGGCAACAAATGTAGTCAGATCCAGAACCTTGATTCCGGAAAGGGGTCCTTCCATGGAACCGCCTCCTTTTCTATGCTGATGCTATTATAGCACCGGGGCAACAAAAGTCAATTCGACAGAAAAAATTATTGAAATATTTGGATTTTCAAAGATTTGTCCAGACGCATTGACAAATTTTTCTTGCCGTGGTATGCTTGCTATGACAATATTAAACGGAGGCGTTTCATTATGAGAAATGTTGTGATTGTGGACGGCGTGCGTACCGGCTTCGGTAAGATGGGCGGTAGCCTGCGCCAGTTCCCTATGACCCACCTGGCAGCAGTTGCTATCGACGGCCTGCTGGAAAAGACCCAGCTGCTGGAGCGCGGCGGTAAGGTAGACGGCCTGTACATGGGCAGCGCTCTGCATGACTGCCAGACCAACGCACCTGCCCGGTTTGCTACCCTGAAGTCCCGCCTGGGCTACGATGTGTGGACCAGCTACATTGAGCGTCAGTGCGGCTCTGCCATTGATTCCATCAACCATGCTGCCGCTGCTATCGCCATCGGCACCGCAGATGTGATGATCGCCGGCGGCGCGGAGTGCTACAGCCAGATGTACTGCAAGTTCTCTATGGCCACCGAGCCCTACAAGATGATCCCCCCTGCTCCCATTCAGCAGAGACTGGCTCCCAATCCTGAGGATGCCTGCGACATGATCACCACTGCCGAAAACATTGCCAAGATGTACGGCATTACCCGCCAGGAGTGCGACGCCTTTGCTTACCGCAGCCAGATGCGTGCCGCAGCAGCTACCGAGAAGGGCTACTTTAAGGATGAGATCGTACCTGTTACAATCCCTGCTACTAAGAAGACCCCTGAGATCCAGTACGATAAGGACGAGTTCCTCCGTCCCACCACCACTATGGAAGGTCTGGCTGCTCTGCGCAGCGTCAAGCCCGACGGCGTCACCACTGCCGGCAACGCTTCCGGCCGTAACGACGGCGCATCCATGGTGCTGCTGATGTCTGAGGAGAAGGCAGCCGAGCTGGGCTACAAGCCTTATGCCCGGTTCGTCATGGCAGGCAACTCTGCCCTGGATCCCAAGTACATGGGCCTGGGCCCTGTGAAGTCCAGCCTGGACGCGCTGCAGAAGGCAGGCCTGACTGTGGACGACATCGATGTTTGGGAATGTAACGAGGCATTTGCTGTACAGAACCTGGGTGTCATCCGTGGCATTGAGGAAGCCTCCGGCATGAAGATCGACCAGGAGAAGTGGAACCCCAACGGCGGCGCTATTTCCTTCGGTCACCCCAACGGCGCTTCCGGCGGACGGATCTGTATCTTCACCATGAAGGAGCTGGAGCGCAGAGGCGGCCGGTACGGCCTGTTCACCTCTTGCTGCGGCGGCGGTTTGGGTGTTGCTACTATTATCGAAAACCTCCGCAGATAATACATAAGCATAACAAAACATACCGGGGCGGTTCACAAGAACCGCCCCGGTTTTGTTATTTATCCGAACAGTGCGTCTATATTCTCGAAGGTGTAGCCTTGATCCTCCCATTTTGTCAGCAGTTCGTCCAGGATTTCGGCGTTGGTCTGGGAGGTGGAGTGAAGCAGCACCACCGCGCCGTTATGTACCCGGGGCAGCAGTTTGGCAAAGGCCTGTTCCTTTGTAGGCTGGGAATCGTTGTTCCAATCCACATAGGCAAGGCTCCAGAATACTGTCTTGTAGCCCAGCTCCTGCGCCATTTTCAGGTTATCCTCGCTGTAAATACCCTGGGGCGGACGGTAGTATTTGGGCAGCTCTTTGCCGGTGACCTGCCGGAACAGCTCCTCCAGCCCCTGCAATTCCTTGGCAAAGCTTTCCTTTTCTGTTAGCTTGCTCATGTCGTAGTGGTGCATGGTGTGATTTGCCACAATATGTCCTTCCTCCACCATTCGCCGCACCAGATCGGCGTTCTTTTCTATGTAGTTGCCCACCAAAAAGAAGGCCGCCTTTATATTGTGCTTCTTCAGTACATCCAGGATCTTCTCTGTGGCGCCGTTTTCGTAGCCGGAATCAAAGGTCAGGTACAATACCTTTCTGGAGGTATCCCCTACATAAACGGCGTCGTATTTTGACAAAGTATCTGCTCCCGCAGGACCGATGGGAGGCTGTCCCTCCTGCCGAAAGCTTAAGCCCCAGGAGCCGGTGGTAACTGCGCTGTAGGCGAATTGGCTGATGGCCAGAACCAAAGCGGAACAAAGGGCTATAACCAGTATCCATAAGTCTTTTTTTCGCATAGATGATCCCCTCCTGGGACAATCTATGCGGCATTTCTGCCGGGTATGCAAAAAGCCACCCTGTATCACTGGATACAGGGTGGCTTGTTTACATAATATTACTGATTCAGGTATGCGTCGATGGCGGCAGCGCCCTTCTTACCTGCGCCCATGGCCAGGATGACGGTGGCAGCGCCGGTAACGGCATCGCCGCCGGCAAACACGCCGTCACGGGTGGTCATTTCGTTCTCGTTGACAATCAGGCAGCCCTTGCGGTTGGTCTCCAGGCCGGGGGTGGTGGTCCGCAGCAGGGGGTTGGGGCTGGTGCCCAGGGACATGATGACGGTATCCACATCCAGCATGAACTCAGAACCGGGGACTTCGATGGGACGGCGGCGGCCGGAAGCATCCGGCTCGCCCAGCTCCATACGGATGCACTTCATGCCGCATACGCGACCGTTTTCGTCGCCCACGATCTCCACAGGATTGCACAGGGTCTTGAATTCAATACCCTCTTCCTTGGCATGGTGCTTTTCTTCGGCACGGGCAGGCATTTCAGCCTCGCCACGGCGGTACACAACATAAACATGCTCAGCGCCCAGACGCATTGCGCAGCGGGCAGCGTCCATAGCAACGTTACCGCCGCCAACCACAGCCACAGCCTTGGACTGGATCACCGGGGTATCGGCGTTGTCGTCGTAAGCTTTCATCAGGTTGGTACGGGTCAGGTACTCGTTGGCGGACATAACGCCCACCAGGGACTCGCCGGGAATGTTCATGAACATGGGCAGGCCTGCGCCGCTGCCAACAAAGACAGCCTTATAGCCCATTTCAAACAGCTCGTCAATGGTCAGAACTCTGCCGATGACCATGTTGGTCATGACCTCAACGCCCTGTGCTTCCAGCTTCTTTACCTCGTTGGCAACAATTGCCTTAGGAAGGCGGAACTCGGGGATGCCGTAGACCAGCACGCCGCCGGCGGTGTGCAGAGCCTCGAACATGGTGACCTCGTAGCCCTTCTTTGCCAGGTCGGAGGCGGCGGTCATGCCGGCAGGGCCGGAGCCCACAACAGCCACCTTTTTGCCGTTGGAGGCAGCCTTTTCGGGCATAGCGTTTACATTTTCACGGTACCAGTCTGCAACAAAGCGCTCCAGTCGGCCAATGGCAACAGGCTCACCCTTGATTCCGCGGACACACTTGCACTCGCACTGGCTTTCCTGGGGGCAGACACGGCCGGACAGGGCAGGCAGGGCGTTGGTGGAGGTGATGATCTCGTAAGCGGCCTTGAAGTCGCCCTCCTGAACCTTCTTGATAAACTCGGGGATGCGGACATTAACGGGGCAGCCCTCCACACACTTGGGGTTCTTACAGCCCAGACAGCGGTTGGCTTCCTCGATAGCCATTTCGGCAGTGTAGCCCAGGGCGACTTCCTTGAAGTTCCGGGCGCGGATCTGAGGTTCCTGCTCGGGCATGGGGGTCTTAACCAAAGTCATATTAGCCATTACAGTTTCCTCCTTCTTACTTAATCAGTGCCTTGCCCATGGCTTCCATGCGGCAGACATGCTTTTCGTTTACTTCAGCTTCCCGCTGACGGTAGGTGCTGTTGCGGCTCATCAGCTCGGCAAAGTCCACCTTGTGGCCGTCAAACTCAGGGCCGTCAACACAGGCAAACTTGGTCTCGCCGCCAACGGTAACGCGGCAACCGCCGCACATGCCGGTGCCGTCCACCATAATGGGGTTCAGGGAAACGCTGGTATGTACGCCGAAGGGTTCAGTGGTCTTGCAGACGAATTTCATCATGGGAACAGGTCCGATGGCCAGAACCTCGTCGTAATTCCGTCCGCTTTCCAGCAGCTGCTGCAGCTTTACGGTAACGAAGCCCTGCTCGCCGTAGGAGCCGTCGTCGGTCATCAGGTACATGTTGTCGGAAGCGGCCTTGAACTCCTCTTCCAGGATGACGATGTCCTTGTTGCGGAAGCCTACGATCACGTCCACCTCAGCGCCGGCTTCCTTAAAAGCCTGGGCAGAGGGCAGTGCGATGGCGCAGCCAACACCGCCGCCAACCACGCAGACGCGCTTCTTGCCTTCCACGGGGGTGGGCTTGCCCAGAGGACCAACGAAGTCGCGGATGTAGTCGCCTTCATTCAGGTTGCCCAGAGCGATGGTGGAGAAGCCAACCTTCTGGAAGATGATGGTAACGGTGCCCTTCTCCCGGTCGTAGCCGGCGATGGTCAGAGGCACACGCTCCCCCTGCTCATCAATACGGAAAATGATGAACTGGCCGGCCTTTGCCTTCTTGGCGATAAAGGGAGCTTCGATCTCCAGCAGGGTAACGGAGGGGTTCAGCTCCTTTTTACGAACGATTTTAAACATTTTCTCTTCCTTCCTTCTTTGGAAATTACCTAAACAGATTTATTATAGGCGCACTGACAGTATTTGTCAAATTATTAGGCGTCTCAAATTACTTATTCTTAAGCAGATCCCGGATCTCGGTCAGGAGAACTTCCTCGTTGGAGGGAGCGGGGGGAGCGGCAGGCTCGGCAGGCGCTTCTTCCTCCTTTTTCTTGCCCATTTCAGACAGCTTGTTCAGACCCTTTACCAGCATAAAGACAACAAAAGCCAGAATGAAGAAATTGATCACAGCCGAGATGAAGTTGCCCCAGTTCAGGGTGTTCAGGAGCTCGTTGCCGGCTTCGTCCAGAGGAGCCTCACCCCAGAGGCGGGGGAGAACGATCTTCAGCTCGGAGAAGTCGATGCCGCCCAGGAAAATAGAAACGATGGGCATGATGATGTCGTCAGTGAGGCTTTTGGTGATGGTGGAGAAGGCGGCGCCGATAATGGTACCAACAGCCAGCGCCATGGCGTTGCCCTTAATGGCAAAGGCTTTAAATTCTTCCCAGAAGTTGGATACTTTCTTTTTCATATGCAGATCTCCTTTATATATGGTTTACATAATATAGAAAAACAAGTTACTTCTTTTCGATGACCTCCAAGCCGCCCAGATACTTGCGCAGGCACTCAGGCACAACGATAGAACCGTCGGCCCGCTGATTCTGCTCCACCAGGGCGGGGAAAATACGGGAGGTTGCCAGGCCGGAGCCGTTGAGGGAGTGGAGGAATTCGGGCTTGCCGGTGGATTCTCTGCGGAAACGGACATTGCCCCGGCGTGCCTGATAATCTCTTGCGTTGGATACGGAGGAGACTTCCTTATAGCCGTCCATAGAAGGTATCAGGATCTCAATATCATAGGTCCTTGCCATGGAAGCGGAGCAGTCGCCTGCTGCCAGCTTCACAGTACGGAAGTGGAAGCCCAGGCCTTCCACCAGTTTTTCTGCCTTAGTGACCAGCTCGTCAAAGGCTGCGTCGGAATCCTCGGGCTTGCAGAACTGGAACATTTCCACCTTGTTGAATTGGTGGCCCCGGACCATGCCTCGCTCGTCTGCCCGGTGAGAACCGGCCTCCCGGCGGAAGCAGGGGGTGTAGGCAAAGAGCTTTTTGGGCAGGTCTGCCTCGCTGAGGATCTCGTCCCGGAACAAACTGGCCAGGGCGGCCTCGGCGGTGGGCAGCATAAAGTGCATACGGTCGTCGGTGGGATTGGCGATCTTGTAGACCTCGTCCGCAAACTTGGGGAACTGCCCGGCAGTTTCGCCGCACTGATACTCCAGCATATGGGGAGGCAGGATGAAATCGTAGCCGTCGGCGGTGTGGGTGTCGATGAAGTAGTTCAGCAGCGCCCATTCCAATCTTGCGCCCATGCCGGTGTACATCCAGTTGCCAGCGCCTGCCAGCTTTACGCCCCGCTCGTAGTCAATCAGGCCCAAATCCTGACACAGATCCACATGGTGCTTGGGCGTGAAATCAAAGCTGGGTTTTTCGCCCACATAACGCAGAGGTTCGTTGTTTTCTTTGCCGCCGGGCTTCAGGTCGGGGTCCGGCAGATTAGGCAGGCTCAGCATTAGGGTTCGCTGTTCTGCCAATACGGCGTCCAGCTTCTGGGCGTCCTCGGCAAGGCCTGCCTTCAGTTCTGCCATTTCCGCAAAAATGGCACTAACATCCTGGCCTGCCTTCTTTAACTGGGGAATTTCCTTGCTGACCTTGTTCTGCCGGGCTTTCCGGGCCTCGGTGTCTGCAATGAGGGCCCGGCGCTGGTCATCCAGCTCCAGGATCCGATCAACGGTCTGGTCGCAGTCTACTTCTTTAGCCCGCAGACCGGCCTTGACGGCCTCCGGGTTCTCCTTAATACGCTTGATATCTAACATGATTACCTCTCCTTAGGGATTACTTTTCTTCGATTTGTTCAGCGGGTTTTTCGGGAATGATCAGGGCGCAAACAATGTATGCCAAAACACCGGTGCCGGCAAACAAACACACAGCGGCCCAGATCAGGCGTATAATGGTGGGGTCAATGTGGAAATATTCCGCAATACCACCGCAGACGCCGGCGATCTTCTTTTCTTCAATGCTACGATACAATTTCTTTTCCATAACAGGCTCCTCTCTTATTTCTTCAGACCCATTAATGCGTCCAGTAGGACCTGCAGGTCCTCCTGTCCGTAAAATTCCAATTCAAAACGGCCTTTGCGCTTGCCATTGACGATCTTTACGCCCCGGCCCAGGTGTTTGGAAAGTGTTTTTTCGCACTCAGCCACATAATCTACAGCAAAGGAAAATTCTTTCTTAGGGGCGGTGGGCTTGGATAAATTTTTGCAGAAAAGCTCAGCCTGCCGTACAGAAAGCCCCAAATTGCTGATTTTCTGGGCCGCTTCCAGCTGCTGCCGTTCTTCCTTCAGGGAAAGGACGGCTCTGGCGTGACCGGCAGTAAGCCTACCGCTGCGGACCATTTCCAGCACCTGAGGGTGCAGAGATAAAAGCCGCAGGGCGTTTGCTACAGCAGGGCGGGATTTTCCTACCCGGGTAGCGGTGTCCTCCTGGGTCAGACCGTATTCCTCCATCAGAGTCCGGTAGCCCAGGGCTTCTTCCACCGGGTTCAGGTCTTGGCGCTGGAGATTTTCGATCAATGCCAGCTCCATAGTTGTCTTATCGTCTGCCTCCATAATGACCACAGGAACTTCATGGAGACCAGCCAGCCTTGCGGCGCGCCAGCGGCGCCCACCGGCAATGATTTGGTAGTAGCCTCCCGAAACCTCCCGCACAGTCAGGGGTTGCACGATGCCATGGGTTGCAATGGAGTCTGCCAAAGCCTGCAGCTCTTCCGGATCAAAATCCTGTCTGGGTTGACCGGGATTTGGCTCTACCTTATGAATGGGAAGGATCTGATAGGCGCTTTGCTCCGCAGGTGTTTCTGTGAAATCACCCAGCAGCGCCCCGAGTCCTTTGTTTAAACCTTTTGCACCTGCCATAATTAACCTTCCTTACAGTTTTTTCAGAATTTCATCGGTCAGCAACCGATAGGCGGCTGCGCCCCGGCTGCTGCGGTCGTAGACCGTGATGGGCAGGCCGTGACTGGGGGCTTCCGCCAGACGGACATTTCTGGGGATCACTGTAGCAAAAGCCTTTCCGGGGAAATGCTTCCGCACCTCCTGGGCCACCTGGGTAGAGAAGTTGGTGCGGCCGTCAAACATAGTCAGCACCACGCCGAAGATCTCCAAAGCCGGGTTAATGCGCTTTTTAATAAGCCGCAGGGTGGTCATCAGGTCCGCCAGACCCTCCAGCGCGTAATATTCGCACTGCACAGGCACCAGGATCCCGTCGGCGGCGGCAAGTCCGTTAATTGTCAGCAGCTCCAGAGAGGGTGGACAGTCGATTAGAATCACATCGTATTCCCCTGCTACAGAGCGCAGCGCCTTTTTTAGCCGGTAGTTTGGCTCCGGAACAGACAGCAGCTCCACTGCTGCGCCTGCCAAATCCGCAGAGGATGGAAGCACATCCCCAAATTTGGTTTGCACAATGGCTTCTTTCACAGGGGTCTCATCAATAATTACATCGTATACAGATTTTTTGGTTTTGCGTTTGTCTACACCCAGACCGGATGTGGCATTTGCCTGGGGGTCAAAATCACAGAGCAGGACTCTTTTTCCTGCTGCAGTTAAGGTGGCAGTCAGATTTACAGCGGTGGTGGTCTTGCCGACACCGCCCTTTTGGTTGACCACTGCTAATACTTTACCCATATCTTATTCCTTTTCTTTCGTTGTTTCACGTGAAACACAGCAAATCAAAATGTTTCATGTGAAACATTTCAGGGCTGAGCGCCGGTGTCGATTGTGGTATAGTTTCTTCCGATGGTCCCAGAGCTGGAAGGGGTGCTCAAGTTATAGAGCAGCAATCCTGCAACAATGCACAGAAGCAGAGAGAGGATAGCCACCGTTGCGGTGAGCCAGCGTATCATACCCTGCAGCTGGGAGATGGTTTCTGCGGTGGACAGGTCCCTGCGGCGGGAGGGGGTCTTTTCTGTAGTGCCTGATGTTCTTTTAGGAAGATGGATAACTGTTTCAGGTGCTATGGGGTACTGTTCCATAATCTGCAGACAATCCGGGCAGAACACCTGGGTGTCTTGGGTTTCTTTGCCGCACTTCAAACAGTTCATCTGTCCATACCTCCTCATTATAATCCTCTCTATTGTACACCATTTTTGCCGCTGCGTAAAGAGGAAAAGGGGCGCATTTGTACTTTTTTATAAACAAAAAAACTATTGACAATTATATAACCATATGATAATATTAAATCACCACAAGAAATGGAGGTGTGACCAATGGAGTGGACGATTCCCGGAACGGTGCTACAGATCCCCCGTGGGGAGGCGGACCGGATCCCGGAGCTTTTTTCATCCATGTTTTTGGGCGGCGGCATCGTGTTGAGCCAGGTATCCGGCATAACGGGGCTGGAGCCCTACACGGTCCAGAACTGGGTTAAGCGGGGCTTTTTGGTGCCGCCGGAGCGGAAGCGCTATACCCTGCGGCAGCTTTGCCGGATCATAAATATCAATATGCTCAAAGGCGTATTTCCCATGGAGCGTATCTGTGGGATGCTGGGCTATATCAACGGCCATCTCAATGACGAAAGCGACGATATGATCGACGATTCCCAGCTGTATTTTATGTTTGTCCGTCTGGCGGCTCAGGCTGGTGACCCCTCCCAAAACACAGAAGCCCTTTTTGAAGGGGTTCTGGCAGATTATCGGGAGCCGGTACCCGGTGCCAAGGACCGTGTCAGGAAGGTGCTGGGCATTATGCTCACAGCCTATGGAGCGGCCCGGATGCGCCAGGAAGCGGAAAAAATGTTAGATGCATTACAATAATAACAAAACAGGAGGCGTTATTATGGAAAATAACGGAACCTACAGCTTTACGCCTAAGGGTCCCAAGGAGGGCCAGCCCAGAGATTGGAAGAAGCTGGGCAGAATCGCCCTGATTGCCCTGGCGGCTGTAGCAGTGCTCATTGCTGCAACCACCTGCTACTACACGGTGGATGATAAGCAGCAGGCAGTAGTCACCACCTTTGGTAAGGTAACGGATATTACCGATGCAGGCCTTCATTTCAAGCTGCCCTTTGGCATCCAGAAGGTACAGACTGTGGATGTAAATGTCTATCAGAAGATAGAACTGGGCTACAGCACAGAAAATGATGGCAGTTACGCGGTAAAAACCAACGAAAGCACCATGATTACCGGCGACTATAACATTGTAAATGTAGATTTCTTTGTGGAATACAAGATCTCCAACCCGGAGCAGTATTTGTATTCCTCCAACGATCCGGAGATGATCCTGCGGAATCTGATCCAGAGCCAGGTGCGCAATGTGGTAGGTTCCACTTCTGTGGATGCGGTGCTTACCGATGGCAAGGAGAACATCCAGATGCAGGTGAAGGAGCTGGTGACCCAGATCCTGGAGACCTATGACATCGGCCTGACACTGGTAGATGTTCGCATCCAGGATTCTGAGCCTCCCACCCAGGAGGTTATCGAGGCATTTAAGGCAGTGGAGACAGCCAAACAGAAGGCAGAGACCGTGGTTAACGATGCCAAGGCATACCAAAATGCCAAGCTGCCGGATGCCCAGGCCCAGGCAGATAAGCTGCTGCAGAACGCCGAATATCTGCGGCAGAAGCGTATCAACGAGGCTACCCAGCAGGTTGCCATGTTTGAGGCAATGTACAGCGAGTATGCCCGGAATCCCCAGATCACCCGGAGCCGTATGTACTACGAGGCAATTTCCCAGATCCTGCCCGGTGTGAAGCTGTATATTAACACAGGGGACGGCTCCGGCGTGGATATGCTGCTGCCCCTGGAATCTATCGTAAATGTTGAAGGAGGCGATGAGCAGTGAAAAAAGGTATTTTGATCGCGGTGATCGTGCTTGCCCTGGCAATCGTCATCGGAAACACTGTGTATACAGTAGAGGAAAACCAGTACGCCTGCACCTTCCGTTTTTCTGAGATCGTCAACACCGTGGATTCCGCGGGACTGCACTTTAAGGTGCCTTTCGTGGATACGGTAAAGTATTTCTCCAAGGCTACCCAGTTCTACGACATTCCTCCCTCTGAGGTACTGACCTCCGATAAGCAGAACATGACCGTGGACTGCTATATCCTGTGGGAGATCTCCGATCCGCAGCAGTTTTACCGGGCATTGGGAACCACTGTCAAGGCAGAGGAGCGGCTTAACGCCATTACCTATAACGCCCTGAAAACGGCCATGGGCACCCTGGCTCAGGCGGATATTATCAATATGAATGACGGCGCAGAGCGGAACCAGATCTACGAAGGCATTTCCAGTACCGTGGATGGCCAGGCAAAAACCTATGGCATCCGTGTGGAGGATGTGAAGATCAAGCAATTTGATCTGCCGGAGTCCAATCTGAACGCGGTGTACTCCCGCATGATCTCCGAGCGGAACCAGATGGCGGAAAAGTATACCGCCGATGGCAATTACGATGCATCTATCATCCGCAACGATGTGGATAAGCAGGTCAATATCATTGTTTCCAATGCCCAGGCAGAGGCAGCAAAGCTGGAGGCGGAAGGCGAAGCCGAATATATGCGGCTGCTGGCAGCGGCATACGACACCCAGGACAAAAAGGATTTTTATGAATTCACCCTGGCTCTGGATGCCCTGAAGCAAAGCCTTACCGGCGACGAAAAGACTGTGATTCTGGACAAAGATTCCGAGCTTGCCAAGATCCTGATGGGTAATTGAATAAAAAAGGGAGAGACCGTGAGGTCTCTCCCAAAATATTTTTAGAAAATCAAATCTGGATCTGGTCGATAACTTCTCTGAGCTTGCCGGCGCTGATCTTCAGCTTCTCGTTCTCTGCCTCGGTCAGGGGAGTCAGGATCTTGCCCCGGACACCGGAACGGTCAACCAGAGCCAGGGTGGACAGGCACACATCTTCAATGCCGTACTCGCCGTGCATCATGGTGGAAACAGTCAGCGCGGTGCCTGCGTCAGCATAGATGCACTTGCAGATGTGGCACACGGACATAGCTACGGCGTAGAAGGTAGCGCCCTTGTTCTCAATGATCACGCCGCCGGACTTCTTGACGAACTGCTCCATTCCCTCGTAGTCGCCATCCCATTCGATGCGGTCCTTATCAGGAGAAACGGAACGGTAGGTGTCCACATGGTTGTTGGCGATGTGCACCAGGGACCAGGGCACAAAGGAGCTGTCGCCGTGCTCGCCGTATACATGGGCGTGGACATTCTTGGGGCTGATGCAGAAACGCTTAGCCAGCTCAGACTGGAGACGGCTGGTATCCAGAATGGTGCCGGAGCCGATGATCTGACGCTCAGGGATGCCGGAAACCTTGGTAAACACATAGGTCAGCACGTCAACAGGGTTGGAAACGATAACATAGATCGCATTGGGAGCGTGGGGCACGATGTTCTTGGCAACTTCCTTCAGGATGTTGACGTTGGTCTGTGCCAGGTCCAGACGGGACATGCCGGGCTTTCTGGGCATACCGCAGGTGATGACGACAATGTCGGAATTTTCAGCATCGGGGTAATCGCCGGGACGGACGATGGCAGGAGAATGGAAGGGAGCGCCCTGGTAAATATCCATGGCCTCACCATGGGCTTTTTTCTTGTTGATGTCGATGAGGACGATCTCAGAAGCAACGCCCTGGACCATCAGGTCATTGGCAATGGTTGCGCCGACGCTGCCGGCACCTACAACACTGATCTTACTCATAAAAAAAACAGCTCCTTTACAGCGATACAAATTCAAGAAAAATTCTTCCGTATTTTATTAACGATATTAGCATATCGATATAAAAAGGTTTTGTCAACCCTTTTTTTGCTTTATTCTGTAGCAAACACGAAAAAAAGCAAAAAACACACAGGCACTGTTTTTTGCCTGTGTGTTTTTGTTGGTTTTGACATGGAGTGTTCCTTTAAAATTACAGGAACTTCTTGATCTCCTCGGAAGCGCCGGCGGGGTCGTCGGAAACAGTGATGGTGATGTTCATGTTGTTTGCCTCTGCAAACGCGGCGCACCACAGAATGAAAGCCTCGCCGTTGGCACGGTCGGTGCCGATGGTCTTGTAGAGATTGTCGATGTACACATTGGTAATATCGAAGTTACCGGCATGCAGACCGCTGAGGAAGCCCTTCAGCATGTCCAGATTGTTGATGCCGTACTCTTTGGAATCAACCAGGCGGACACGGTAGTTGACATCATAGGTCAGCTTCTTGCCGTACTCAATGCAAACTACATCGCCCTGAGCGCCGGCAACGGCCTCGTTGATGGAATCGATCAGCTTCTTGGTCTTACCGGAGCCCTTCAGGCCCATAATAATATTGATCATAGGAAATTCCTCCTTTGCTGTGCAGCTTGTTGCTGTATGGTAATTCTATCAGTAAAACAGCAATTTTGCAACACCTAATTCTGAAATTATCTGTAGAAATTTTACATCTCGTAACCGGGCTTGCCCAACAGCTGGAACATGTTGCGTTTGTAGAACTCAACACCGGGCTGGTTGAAGGGATTTACACCCAGCATATAAGCGGAAACGCCACAGGCCAGCTCGAAGAAATAGAACATTTCGCCCAGCTTTTCGTTGGTCAGCTCACCCATGTCCATGGTGATCACCGGAACGCCGCCGTCTACATGGGCGGCCAGGGTGCCCAGATAGGCCTTCTCATCCACAAAGTCCAGGGTCTTGCCTTCCAGATAGTTCAGGGCATCCAGGTTCTTGTAGTCAGAGCCGATGGTCAGCTTCTGCTGAGGCGCATCAAAGCGGACCATAGTTTCAAAAATGTTCCGCTCGCCCTGCTGGATCATCTGACCCAGAGAGTGGAGGTCCGGGGTAAACTCGGCGGTAACGGGGAAAATACCCTTGCCGTCCTTGCCCTCGGATTCGCCGTAGAGCTGCTGCCACCAGCCGCCCATCATCTTGAAACCGGGCTCAAAGGATTCCAGGATCTCGATGCACTTGCCGTTGCGGTACAGCAGATTCCGGGTAGCTGCGTACAGCCAGACGGGGTTTTCAAAGGAGCGGATGTCGTAGGCTTTTTTCGCTTCCGCGGCGCCCCGCATAACTTCCATAGGATCGATGCCGGCAACTGCCATAGGCAGCAGGCCAACAGCAGTCAGCACGCTGTAACGGCCGCCTACATTGGGGGGGATCACGAAGGTTTCCCAGCCCTCCTCTGTGGCCATCTGCCGCAGAGCGCCCTTGGCGGGATCGGTAATGGCGTAGGTGCGCTGCTTTGCGCCCTCGGTGCCGTACTTGCGCTCCAGCATCCAACGCAGCGCCCGGGTAGCAATGGCAGCCTCGGTGGTGGTGCCGGATTTGGAGATAATGGCGATAGAGAAATCCTTACCCTCCAGCAGACGGCAAAGCTCGTTCCAGTGGCGGGTGGACAGGGTGTTGCCTGCGTAATAGATCTGAGGGTTGCCCTTGCCCTTGCCGATGTTGTGGTTGGGACCCTGCATCAGCTCAATGGCGGCTCTGGGACCTAAGTAGCTGCCGCCGATGCCGATGACCACGAATACATCGGAGGTCTCACGGATGCGTTGGGCCGCAGCACGGATCCGGCGGATCTCGTCGGTCTCCTGTTCCACAGGCAGGTCCAGCCAGCCCAGAAAATCGTTACCGTCGCCGCTGCCCTCGGTGAGGGTCTGGTGGGCGGCAAAAACCTCTTTCTCGGTAGCCAGCAGGTCGGGCAGGGACAGCTGTCCCCAAACATTGGAAATATCTACTTTTATCATAAAGGGATACCTTCCTTTCAAATGTTTCTAATACTATGTTACATTAAAACTGCGTCAAACGCAAGGGTTCTGTGGAAAGTTTCTTGCTTTAAACAAAGAAAAGTGATAGCTTTTTTCGGTTGTGGAGGATATAATAAAGAAAAAGCCCGGGAGGTGCGACGTATGCGGTATGGCTTTGGTGTGGATGTAGGCGGCACCACGGTGAAGCTGGGCTATTTCAGACAGGACGGGAAGCTGCTGGACAAATGGGAGATCCCTACAGATGTTTGCGAAAACGGAAGTTATATCTTGCCGGACATAGCGGATGCGGTGGCGGAGTATCTTTCCCGAAAAGCCATCCCCCGGGACAAGGTCCTGGGCATCGGCATCGGTGTTCCCGGTCCTGTTCTTGCCGACGGAACGGTGAACCGGTGTATCAATCTGGGGTGGGGGGTATTTAATATTGAAAAGACCCTCCGGGAGATGACGGGCTTCCCCGTAAAAGCAGGTAACGATGCCTCTGTGGCTGCCCTGGGTGAGTGCTGGCAGGGTGGTGGCAAGGGCTGCAGCAGTATGGTGTTTGTTACTTTTGGCACCGGCGTAGGCGGTGGCATCGTATCAGGAGGAAAGGTGATCCCCGGCGCTCACGGAGCTGCCGGAGAGATCGGGCACATGGTGCTGAACCCGGCAGAAAAGGCCCTTTGCAGCTGCGGCAAGCGGGGTTGTGTGGAGCAGTACTGCTCTGCCACAGGCATTGTGGAGCTGGCAAGGCGGTATTTGGAGAAAAACAGCGCCCCTTCTTCCCTGTCGTCTATCCCGGAACTGAGCTGCAAAGATGTTTTTCAGCAGGCTGCCGCAGGAGACGGACCGGCCCGGGAAATCCTGGAGCAGGTCTATAAATATATGGGTATTTTCCTGGCAAATGTCTGCGCCGTGACGGACCCGGAAGCGGTGGTTATCGGCGGCGGCGTCAGCAAGGCAGGACAGCCTCTGCCGGACGGAATTCGGCCTTATTTTGATGAACATGTATTCCACGCTTGTAAAAATGTGGCCTTTGCCCTGGCTGCTTTGGGCAATGACGCAGGCATTTACGGAGCGTTTAAGTTGTTACTTACAGAGCTTGGAGGGTAAACTATGGATAAAAGCGCGTTGTTTAAGTTCAGTTACGGTCTGTATGTTCTTACAGCCCGGCAGGGAGATAGGGATAACGGATGTATCATCAATACCGCAGGGCAGCTTACCAATACGCCTTTGCAGATTCAGATCGCGGTGAACAAACAGAACCTGACCCACGATATGATTCTGGAAACCGGCGTATTCAATGTGTCCGTGTTGACCCAGGAGGCTACTTTTTGGGTTTTCCAGCATTACGGCTTCCAGTCCGGACGGGATGTGGATAAATTTGCCGGCCTGCCGGAAGCCCGAACAGCCAATGGTCTGCGCTATATCCAGGGCTGTACCAACGCGGTGATCTCCGGCAAGGTGATCTCTGCGGTGGACTGCGGCACCCACACCCTGTTTGTTGCTGAAGTAACAGAGGCCCAGGTCCTTTCCCAGGAGCCCAGCGCTACCTATCAGTATTATTTTGACCATATTAAGCCCAAGCCCGCCCCTGCAAAAAAGGAAAGCTGGGTCTGCAAGATCTGTGGCTATGTCTATGAGGGAGAGGAGCTTCCGGAGGATTTTATCTGCCCTCTGTGCAAGCACGGCGCGGAGGCCTTTGAGAAGCAATAAGTTTGCGGACTGCGCTCCGCCATCAATGGATTCTCCCACGGCCTAAAAACACGCTCTCCCCAGCATGTTTTTGCCCAACCTGCGGTTGGGCCGGCCTTTCGAATCCCATCACCCACAAATGCCCAGAGAAAAGAAAAAAGCCGTCCCTATCGGGACGACTTTTTCTTTTCTGGGGTGGGTGAGATTGATGCCGGTTCACAGTCCTTGCGGACTGCGCTCCGCCATCAATGGATTCTCCCACGGCCTAAAAACATGCTCTCCCCAGCATATTTTTACCCAACCTGCGGTTGGGCCGGCCTTTCGAATCCCATCACCCACAAATGCCCA
>JAZSDS010000073.1:0-6064 GCA_045531275.1 Faecousia sp. | reverse complement strand
AGCTACGGCTTCCTGCCGGAGGATATTACCCGGTATGTAGAGAACCTGTTCCTGCAGGTCAGACTGAATTAAGGCATCATTCTAACACGACAACCCGGCAGCCATTTGGCTGCCGGGTTCCTTGTTTCCATAGGCTGACCTACTGTCATTCCGAGGCCCGTCAGGGGCGTGGGAATCCGTACTCCTGCAAAAAGGCGGGAACAGCAATAAAGCCGTTCCCGCCGGGGTGCTGATTAGGGGTTATTCGTCCGGTTGGTTAGTACATTGGGGGGATGATGTGACAGGAGAACCGCCCTCTGTGTTTTTTAGTAGTTATATACACAAATTCCCAAATCCTCTTGCGTAATCGGCAAATATTCAGCGGGAAAATTTGGAAACATTTCCCAATCTGAAATTTCGGCTGAGACATAAATGATGGAGCAGTTTTCTGTGTCAATCAATGCATATTCATAATAACGATCAGAACGAAACTGTACGATATAGGCAGGGAGTGAAAACGGTTCTTCATTATATACCGCACCTGTTTTCTCTATCCGCCTTATTTCCTGTTGCAAGGATTCCTGAGAAAATGTGCATTTCAGCAAAAAGTATATGTCATCAAAGAGAAATGTTGACCGGCTTTCACTTCGATAAAACTCCACTGTAGTATCATTCAAAGCTTTCTCGTCCGGAAAAACTGCGTGTTCAGAATATGTCAGGGGCACATCTGCCTTTAGATAATCAGATTTTGATTCATATATATGAGTTGAACCACAAGCACACAAAAGGCCCAAAACAAGGGTCGTTCCTATTAAGAAAAAAAGACATAATAGCTTGTTCATTATACCCCTCCTTCTACACTATACCCAAGGACCAAATAAGTTTAAAAACAACCATGCGTTTGCCTCCTTCGTTATTGTTTAAGGGACAAGGGGACGGTTCTCTTGTCCCCTTATCTCTTAAGAGTTTCGTTCAACTATTTTCTTCGGAACACCTGTCAAACGACTGATTTGCCTGATTGACAAACCTTTCTCGTGGAGTTTGTGTGGGGACAAGGGGACGGTTCTCTTGTCCCGTCGCCCGCAATAGCCGACCCTTCTTATCGTAAATATATTGTACCTTATCTCCATTGCCGTAGTCAAGTCTGCTTAGATAACGATTTCGGTCGTTGGTATAAACAAAAAAGGGGACGGATTGCCACGGGTTGCAAGCAACCCTCGCAATGACACGAACTTAATGATAGTGGGGGACAGCGCTGTAGGATTTACACGGTGGGGAGCTTGCTGAGGCTTCTCTGGATCTCCTCGTCGGTGGGGACATAGTTTTCCATTTTGCCGTCGTGGAACTTCTCGTAGGCGTACATATCAAAGTAGCCGGTGCCGGTGAGACCGAATACAATGGTCTTTTCTTCCCCGGTCTCCTTGCAGCGCAGGGCCTCGTCCAGGGCCACCTTAATGGCGTGGGAGCTTTCCGGGGCAGGCAGGATGCCCTCGATCCGGGCAAAATACTCGGCTGCCTGGAACACATCGGTCTGGCTGACGGACACGGCTTCCATGAGACCGTCGTCGTACAGCTGGGACAGAGTGGAGCTCATGCCGTGGTAACGCAGGCCGCCGGCGTGGTTGGGGGCGGGGATGTAGCCAGAGCCCAAGGTGTACATCTTCTGCAGGGGGCAGATCTTACCGGTGTCGCAGTAGTCGTAGGCGTAAGCGCCCCGGGTCAGGCTGGGGCAGGAGGTGGGCTCTACGGCAATAATGCGGTAGTCCGCTTCCCCACGGAGCTTCTCGCCCATAAAGGGAGCGATGAGACCCCCCAGGTTGCTGCCGCCGCCGGCGCAGCCTATGACAATGTCTGCCTTGACGCCGTATTTATCCAGCGCGGTTTTGGTTTCCAGACCGATGACGGACTGGTGCAGCATCACCTGGTTCATTACGCTGCCCAGCACATAGCGGTAGCCCGGTGTCTTGGAGGCCACTTCCACAGCCTCGGAAATGGCGCAGCCCAGGCTTCCGGAGGTACCGGGGTGGGCTGCCAGGATCTGTCTGCCCACCTCTGTGTCCATGGAGGGGGAGGGGGTGACAGAAGCGCCGTAGGTACGCATGACCTCCCGGCGGAAGGGCTCCTGCTCGTAGGAGCATTTTACCATATACACCTTGCAGTCCAGACCGAAGTAGGAACAGGCCATGGACAGGGCAGTGCCCCACTGACCGGCGCCGGTTTCGGTGGTGACGCCCTTCAGGCCCTGCTCCTTGGCGTAGTAGGCCTGGGCAATGGCGGAGTTCAGCTTATGGGAGCCGGAGGTGTTGTTGCCCTCGAATTTATAGTAGATCTTGGCGGGGGTGCCCAGCTTCTTTTCCAGGCAGTAGGCCCGGATCAGGGGCGCGGGGCGATACATTTTATAAAAATCCCGGATCTCTGTAGGGATAGGCACATAGGCGGTGGTGTCGTCCAGCTCCTGGCGTACCAGCTCCTTGCAGAAAACACTTTCCAGGGCCTGGGCCTGCATGGGCAGACCTGTGGCGGGATCCAGCAGCGGGGCGGGCTTGTTCTTCATATCCGCCCGGAGGTTATACCAGGCTCTGGGAAGCTCCTCCTCGCTGAGGTAAATTTTATAAGGTATGGTTTGTTCGGACATGGGGATTCTCCTTTCTTTGGGGATGGTTTTTTATGAATAAAAAAACCCATCCCATAGCAAAAAACTTTGCTGGGACAGGAAGAAATATCCTGCGGTGCCACCCGGCTTGGCGCAAAGCGCCCACTTAACGCGTACGGACATACGCTGACCTTTGATAACGGAGCGTCTGCTCCGGCGCGCATACTTTACACCCGGCAGGGTGCTTTTCCGGTTGCCCTCGGAAGTCCATTCAGCTTCAGGTTTTTCGCTGTGATCCCACCATCCACAGCTCTCTGGGGAAAACGGTTAAAGCCTACTTACTCTTCTTCAGCGGTTTACCACATTATATGCAAAGCCCCGGTCTTTGTCAAGAGGAATTGACTATAGCCTCCTTTTCCTGTAAGATAGAGCTATACAAAGGAGGTGGTGGGATGTTCCGGGATACAAAGGAAGAGCTGGAGCGTCTGGAGCAGCTTTTGCGGGAGGAAGAGACGGAGGAAGTGGAAGTTCCTCAGGAGGAAGAGGAGGATTATTCCCAGTTCCTGCAGGAGGAGGGGGAAGCACCCCAGGGTCCTGTGGTCTATCAAAATTTCTCCAACGGCTACGGCAGTCAGCTGCGGAACTACGCCACAGGCTATAAGGCCTACAACGCAGACAAAACTGACACAGACCTGGAGCAGCTTAGCCAGGAGGTGCTGGAGGAGAAAAAATCCCCGGCTATTTGGCTGGTGGCAGCGGTGCTGGGGCTGATGGCGGCGGTGCTGGGGGTCATTATCTGGATCTACGCCGGAGGGCTGTTTTGACGGCCCCGGTGGGGCGCTTTGCCCCTACCCCCTCCGGGCGGATGCATTTGGGAAATGTGTTTGCCGCCATGATCGCCTGGGCATCTGTCCGTTCCCAGGGAGGCAAAATGGTGCTGCGGATGGAGGATCTGGACACCCAGCGCACCAGCGACGAATATGCCCAGGTGCTGCGGCAGGACCTGCAGTGGCTGGGGCTGGACTGGGACGAGGAAACGCCTCCCCAGAGCCGGCGTTCCGGGGTGTATGAAGGCTATTTTGAAAAGCTCCGGGATATGGACCTGCTGTATCCCTGTTACTGCACCCGCAGCCAGCTTCATAGCGTCAATGCTCCCCACCTGGCTGACGGCACTTATGTTTACCCCGGCACCTGCCGGCATTTGACCCAGTCCCAGCGGGATGACTTTCACCGGGCTCCGGCCTGGCGGGTAAAGGTGCCGGACAGGTTGTGGCAGCTCCGGGACCTGGTCCAGGGAGACTACACAGAAGATCTCAGCCGGGACTGCGGCGATTTTGTAGTGCGCCGGGCCGACGGGGTCTTTGTGTATCAGCTGGCGGTGACGGTGGACGACGGCGAGGCAGGGGTGACGGAGGTGGTCCGGGGTACGGACCTTTTAAGCTCTGCCCCCCGGCAGATGTATTTGCAGGAGCTTTTAGGCTTTCCCCATCCGGTGTACGGCCATGTGCCTATGCTGCTGGCTCCTGACGGCCGCAGGCTCAGCAAGCGGGACAAAGACCTGGATCTGGGGCAGTTGCGGAAGGTAATGACTGCACAAAAGCTGTTGGGAAGCCTTGCTTATTCCGCAGGGCTCACAGACCGGCCCTGTGAGATTTCTGCAAGAGAATTGGCGAACCAATTCTCCTGGGAAAAGCTGGGAAAGCAGGACATTTACCTGGACAGCGGAATTTTCCTTGCGCTTTGATAAAATTAAAGGTATAATGAATATACCAATTATTAGGAGGTCATGTTATGGCAAAGAAACCGGTTTTGGTGGTTATGGCTGCCGGCATGGGAAGCCGCTATGGCGGACTGAAGCAGATTGACCCTGTAGGCTCTCAGGGGGAGGCGATTCTGGATTATTCTCTGTTCGATGCCCATGAGGCGGGCTTTGAAACAGCGGTGATTATTATTAAGGAAGCCATTCGGCAGGATTTTATGGACACGGTGGGCAAGCGCCTGGAAAAGTGCCCCATGGAGATCCGCTATGCCTATCAGGAAATGGAGAAGATCCCCCAGGGCTTTTCTGTTCCCGCGGGCCGGGTGAAGCCCCTGGGCACCAGTCACGCTGTGCTGTGCGCCAAAGAGGAGATCGGCGGCGCGCCCTTTGCAGTCATCAATTCCGACGACTACTACGGCAAGTCTGCCTTTAAGGTCATCTACGAATACTTAAGCAATGCCCGGGACGGCGCTGTGCTGGACTACTGCATGGTGGGCTATCGGCTGGGCAACACCGTTACAGACAACGGCTCTGTGGCAAGAGGTGTTTGCGTGGCAGACGATAAGGGCAATCTGGCGGAGATCACCGAGCGAACCCGCATTGAAAAGTACGCCGGCGGCATCCATTTCACCGAGGATGGGGAAAACTGGACAGACCTGCCGGAGGATACCATTGTATCCATGAATATGTGGGGCTTTACCCCCAGCTTCCTGGAGAAGCTCCAGGAGCAGTTCCCCGGATTCCTGACAGAGCAGGTACCTGCCAACCCGGAAAAGGCGGAGTTCCTGCTGCCCCGGAGCGTGGATACTTTGCTGCAGGCAGGACAGGCTACCGTAAAGGTCCTCAAGTCCGAGGACAGATGGTACGGCGTTACCTACGCTGCGGATAAGCCCATGGTGGTGGCGGCTCTGGCAGAGCTGACCCGGCAGGGCAAGTATCCTGACGGTCTGTGGAAATAAGTTAGAATATACAAGAAAGAGCGTGCCGCAAAATACGCTCCAACGAAAGAACGCTGTCATTGCGAGGGGCTTTAGCCCTGTGGCAATCCGCTTTTCTTGCACTGCTTCGCAGTGCATTGCCCCAAAGGGGCAATAGGAGAACGGATTCCCACGCCAGTGTGTACACCGGCTCGGAATGACAGATAAAGAGCGTGTTGACAGATGTCAGCACGCTCTTAATTTATGTTGTTTTCCCGGGTCAGACACCGAGAAGCAGCTTGGCAAAGAGAAAATATACCAGTAGGGACAGGGCGTCCACAATGGAGGTAATAAAGGGGCTTGCCATAACTGCCGGGTCCATGCCCAGGGCTTTCGCGCCCAGAGGCAACGCCGCCCCTACCAGCTTTGCCGCCAGCACCGTCACCAGCAGAGCAAGGCATACCACCAGGTCCACCATCAGGGTGATCTGGGTGTTGCCCAGCAGTAGCCGGTCGATAAGCCAGATCTTTGCAAAGCAGACAATGGCCAGCGCCGCGCCGCAAAGGACAGCGGTGCGGATCTCTTTCCATATGACCTTGGGCAGGTCCATAAACCGCAGCTCATCCAGACTCAGGGCGCGGATAATGGTAACAGAGGACTGGGAGCCGGAGTTACCGCCGGTGCCCATCAGCATGGGGATAAAGGCAGTGAGGGCTGCCTGGGCAGCCAGCGCTCCTTCAAAAGAGGTAATGATCATGCCCGTAAAGGTAGCGGACACCATCAGAAGCAGCAGCCAGGGGATCCGGTTTTTGAACA
>JAZSDS010000084.1:0-3652 GCA_045531275.1 Faecousia sp. | reverse complement strand
ATCAAGGGCGCACAGTCCGTCGATGGCTGGTGGCTGTCCAGCGAGAATGTATGGCTCTACGGCGGCTGGTGGAACTGGCTCAACGGCATCGCCGGTATCCTCAATATCTTCTGCATGACCGGCTGGTGGGGTATTTACCGGTCCAAGGATAAGAAGGATATGCTGTGGCCCGATATGACCTTCCTGTATATTCTTGCCTATGATGTGTGGAACTTCCAGTACACGTATCTGAATCTGCCCACCCATGCCTGGTTCTGCGGTGTGGCACTGCTGCTGGCTCCCACCGTTGCCAATGCCTTGTGGAACAAGGGTGGCTGGATCCAGAACCGTGCCAACACCCTGGCCCTGTGGTGTATGTTTGCCCAGGTCTTCCCTCTGTTCCAGGACCGTAGCATTTTCACCACCCTTCCCGTGCTGTATGCCGACGGCTTCATGGATGCCGCCATTCGTCCTACGCTGGTCAATCCCGTGCCCCAGGGCGTGATCTCCATCGCCTCCCTGGCCATCAATGTGCTGGCACTGGCTCTGATTATCAAGCGCTCCATTGAGCAAAAAAAGAATCCCTATAAGAACGAGATCTTTACTGAAACCAAGGACTTCCAGCTTGCTATGGCAAGGGCGGATGAGACCTGAAATTGATACTGACCAAACCCGCGCCGGCACATAATGTGTCGGCGCGGATTTTTTGATTGATCAGAGTCAATGGATGCAATTTCACGACAATGCATTGCCGCCCTTCAATTGCTGGAAAACCAGCTATAATGATGGTAGCGAGATTTTTGTATTTATCGATATTTGTCCATCTGCTCAAAAGCCGTTTTTAGCTTCTATGTTAATAGCATAACGCTTGACGACGGGATGGACAGGGGCTTACTTCTGCCACATACTATGCTATAATACTCCCACGAATGGGAGGTTTTCTTATGGTAAAAGTCTTGTTTGTCTGCCACGGGAGGATTCCTCCGAATTTCTAAAAGTGCTTGTGCTTCTAAGGAAATTCCACTTCTGTTTTAACATTTTGGGGCGGTTTACCAATGAAAACCGAGAGCTAAACTTGCAATAATAAACAAACACCTGACTATGGCAGAAAATGCCATGGCCAGGTGTTTTTTGTTAGTGCCCCCTCTTGCGGAAACCTTTTACAACGATCTCTATGAAATCCCATACCGGGGGTTCCAACCATTTGTCATAGAGGATACACATATACAGTGCCTGGTGCCAGTTGTGCAGAGGGATAAAGCGAATACCGGGTCGGTTTTCAACGCACTCGTTGGGAACAAAGGCAATACCCATACCGTTAGCTACTAAATCCAATGCGGCCCGAGCGGTATCCACGGTACAAACCACGGCTTCATCCGTAGGCGCACCGGTAGTCCATTCTTTAAAACTGCGGCCTACATCATAATTAAAAACTACCTGAGGTTCTCCAACCACATCCTTTGGGTTGATAAAATCCCGGTCGGCAAGCGGGTGGGCCAAGGGAACAGCAACAAAGAAATCCCGTTCATACAATTTACGGAAGTGAAGGCTGCGGTCTCGATCGGAGGAGTCTACAATCGCCATATCCAGCTTCTCTTGCCGAACCATATCCATTAGCTGCTCGGAAGAGGACTCCGTCATATGGAAACGGATGCGACTATTGTTTCGGGTATACTTTACCATCTCTCGGGCCAGGACGCCGTCCAAAGTGCCGGAGACTATGCCCATGCGGATGACTACGGGTGCTTGGGTTCTGCTGTCACGCAACAGCAGCGATGCACCGTGAAGCTTGCTGATGGCCTCGTCCACAGTTTGCTGATAGAAGCGGCCTTCGTCGGTCAGGCGGATATTACGGCCGACTTTTTCAAAAAGCTTCACACCGCCAAGCGAATTTTCCAGATTGTGTATGGCGCTGCTGAGGGCAGGTTGGGAAATTCCGAGTCGGGCAGCTGCTGTGGTGTAATGCTCTGTCTGTGCCAACACAGAAAAATAGAGAAGATAATTGTAGTTCATAAGTTACCTCGCAAATCTATAAGTACAAGTTATAAATAAAGTATCACAACTTTATTGGTTTTTGCAACTAAAATCTGTATAATTACTGAGGTTTTTGTGAAAAAACAGGCCTTCCGTCGCTTACTGCGGCGGAATTCGTGTTTTTCCGGCCGAAAGTTGGTAGTTAATTTATAAATTACGATATATGTGGAGGTAAACAATGGCGCATATTAACGAAGCCGGTGTCAAGAAGATCAATGAGATCTGCGATCGTTACATTGGCGAAAAGACTCCTCTGATGATGATCCTCAGTGATATCCAGAACGAGTATGGCTACATCCCCCTGGAAGTTCAACAAATCGTTTCCAAGAAGACCGGCATCTCCGTGGCTGAGATCTACGGCGTTGTCACCTTCTATTCCTTCTTCTCCCTGGAGCCGAAGGGCAAGTATGTCATCGGCTGTTGCCTGGGTACTGCCTGCTATGTCAAGGGCGCACAGCAGATTATCGACAAGTTCTCCGAGATTTTGGGTGTAAAGCCCGGCCAGACCACCGCCGATGGCCTGTTCACCATCGATGCCCTGCGCTGCATCGGCGCTTGCGGCATTGCTCCTGCTGTTACCATTAACGGCAAGGTCTATCCCAAGATGACTGTGGACGCAGTTCCTGGTGTCGTGAAGGAATATCTGGATAAGGAGGGCAAGTAAATGAAGAATTTCGCTGAACTCGATCAAAAGATTTGTAGCTGCACCGACGCGCTGACTGCCAAGCTGGATGGCTCCAACGGTAAGCGTGCGATTTTGCTGTGCGGTGGTACCGGTTGTATCTCCTCCAACTCCATGGATATTAAAGCTAAGTTTGAAAAGCTGGTAGAGGAGAAGGGCCTGCAGGAAAAGGTTACTGTCAACATTGTTGGCTGCTTTGGCTTCTGCTCCCAGGGTCCTTTCGTTAAGATTTTCCCCGAGGATACGCTGTACCGTCTGGTCTCTCTGGACGATGTGGATGAGATCTTCGAAAAGGATATCATGGGCGGTGAGATCGTTGATCGCCTGCTGTATGTAGAGCCTAACACCGGTGAGAAGGTTGCCAAGCAGGAGGACATCAACTTCTACAAGAAGCAGAAGCGTGTTGCTCTCCACGGCGGCGGTGTCATCAATCCCGAAGACATTAACGAGGCTATGGGCTATGGTGCATTCCAGGGCCTGAAGCGCGCTCTGAATATGAAGCCTCAGGAAGTCATCGACGAAGTTCTGGCTGCAGGTCTGCGTGGCCGTGGCGGTGCAGGCTTCCCCTCCGGCCGCAAGTGGTCCTTTGCCGCTGCCAACGCAGCTGACCAGAAGTATGTGGTCTGCAACGGCGACGAAGGCGACCCCGGCGCATTTATGGATCGTTCCATTCTGGAAGGTAATCCCTATGCGGTTATTGAAGGTATGATGATCGCCGGTTACGCTATCGGTGCTACCGAAGGCTATTTCTATGTCCGTGCTGAGTATCCCATTGCGGTGAATCGTCTGCGCAACGCTATCAAGCAGATGAACGAAGCTGGCATCCTGGGTGAGAACATTATGGGTACCGGTTTCAGCTTCCAGGCACATATCCGTTTGGGCGCAGGCGCATTCGTCTGCGGTGAGGAGACTGCTCTGCTGAACTCCATCGAGGGCAAGCGCGGTATGCCCCGTCCC
>JAZSDS010000044.1:0-28573 GCA_045531275.1 Faecousia sp. | reverse complement strand
TGGAGCAGGGTACGGGAGTCGAACCCGCCTTCACGGCTTGGGAAGCCGTTGTATTACCGATATACGAACCCTGCACGCTGGATGTATTATAACAAAGCATCCTGTAGAATTCAAGTCCTTTTTGAAATGTAAACTTTCTTTGTCCTGCTTGCTTTTTCCTTTATCAGCATATACAATAAAAAGATAGAAAACAGTCCCTGAAAGGAGGCATCTGCCTATGCTTCTTAAGCTTGCCCGGAGCGTCCGGGAAAACATATGGGCCGCTCTGCTGAGCCCCCTGTGCATGATCGGCGAAGTTTATATGGAAGTAAAGATCCCTGGCATCATCGGACAGCTTGTGGATCACGGCATCGAAACAGGCAACATCCAGGTGGTTTGGCAGCAGGGAATCCTGCTGGTTCTGACCGCCCTGTGCAGTCTGCTTTTCGGCGTTGGCTCTGCTGTTTTTGCCGCCAATGCCGCCACCGGCTTCTCCCGGAACCTGCGCCACGATATGTTCTATCGGGTGCAGACCTTCGACTTCAGCAACATCGACAAATTCTCTACCTCCTCTATCATCACCCGGCTCACCAGCGATGTGGCCAACATCCAGATGTGCTTTCAGATGATGATCCGCATGGCGGTACGCTGCCCCATGATGGTGGTGCTTGCAAGCATCAATGTATATCGCCTCAGCCCCCGGCTGTGTATGGTATATCTCATTGCCCTGCCCCTGCTTGCCATTGGCCTGCTGACTCTGACAAAGCTGGTATTCCCCATCTTTGAGCGGGGCTTCAAAACCATCGACAGGCTCAACAACGTGGTCCAGGAAAACCTTCACGGCATCCGGGTGGTGAAATCCTTTGTGCGGCAGGAAAAGGAATCGGAGAAATTCACCGAGGTATCTAACCTGATCTACAAGGACTTCTCTCTGGCAGAAAAGATCATGGCATTTAACAGTCCCTTGATGTCCACGGCAGTGTATGCCTGCATCATCGCCATTTCCTGGCTGGGCGCCAACATGATCGTCTCCTCCGGTAACACCACCTTCACCACCGGCAACCTGACCTCCATGTTCACCTACACCACACAGATCCTTTCCGGACTGATGATGCTCTCCATGGTGTTTGTGATGCTTACCATGTCCCGGGCGCCTATGAAGCGTTGCTGCGAGCTATTGGAGGAAACACCTAACCTCCGCTCCCCGGATACTCCGGTAACAGAGGTGCCCGACGGATCTATTGACTTTGAAAATGTCAGCTTCCGCTACTCAGAAACAGCCGGCAAAAACGCTCTGGAAACAGTGAACATCCACATTGAATCCGGCATGACGGTTGGCATACTGGGCAGCACCGGCTCCTCCAAGTCTACCCTTGTCCAACTGATCCCCCGGCTCTACGATGTAACAGAGGGCTCTGTTAAGGTAGGCGGTATTGATGTCCGGGATTATGAACTGAAGGCTCTCCGGGACCAGGTGGCAATGGTCCTTCAAAAGAATGTGTTGTTCTCCGGAACTATCAAAGACAATCTGCGGTGGGGCGACCCCAACGCCACCGATGAAGAAATGGAGCACGCCTGTAAGCTTGCCTGCGCCCACGATTTTATTTCCTCCTTCCCTGAGGGCTACGATACATATATCGAGCAGGAAGGAAAAAATGTTTCCGGCGGCCAGAAGCAGCGGCTTTGTATTGCCCGGGCACTGCTGAAAAAGCCCAAAATCCTGATTCTGGATGATTCCACCTGCGCTGTGGACACCCATACCGATGCCCAAATCCGCAAGGCCTTTGCTCAGGAGATCCCCGGCACCACAAAGCTGATCATTGCCCAGCGCATTGCCTCTGTTCAGGATGCGGACCTGATCCTGGTGATGGACGGCGGTGCCGTAGTGGCCCAGGGTACCCACGACACTCTGCTGACCACCTCCAGCATCTACCGTGAGGTCTATGAATCTCAGGCGAAAGGCGGTGAGGAATAATGCCCCCTGTAAGAATGCGCGGAGACGGCCGCAAAGCCAAGAACCCAAAAAAGACCTTTCTCCGTCTCCTTAGCTACCTGAAGCCCTATTTCCCCCGCTTGATTGTTATGGTGGTGTGCATCATCCTTGCCACCGTGGCCTCTGTGGCCAGCAACGGCTCTCTGGAGCTGCTGATCGATAATTATATCAAACCTATGCTTTCCCAGCAAAGCCCGGATTTTGGTCCGCTCGTCGGCTTCCTGTGTGTGATGGGCGTTATCTATCTGATTGGTATGGCTGCAAACTTTTTTGCAAGCTGGGTTATGGTTCCTGTGGGACAGGGAATCCAGAAAAACATCCGGGATGCCCTGTTTTCCCATATGCAGAAATTGCCCATCCGTTATTTCGACACCCACCCTGTAGGCGATCTTATGAGCCGCTACACCAGCGACATCGACACCCTGCGGCAAATGATCTCCCAGGCTATCCCCCAGTGCATCACCTCCGCCATCACCATCATCGTGGTATTTTTTGCCATGCTGTTCACCTCCCCCATTCTGACTGCCATTGTCATTGTGTCGGTATTCTGCATCTTCCTGATTACCGCCAAGGTGGCAGGACATTCCGCAAAATTCTTTGTAGGACAGCAAAAATCCCTGGGCGCAGTCAACGGCTATGTGGAGGAAATGGTCAGCGGCCAGCGGGTGGTAAAGGTGTTTACCCACGAGCAGACCTGTAAGGAAGAGTTCGACGAACTGAACAATACGTTGCGCAAAAACGCCTTTAAGGCCGGCGCATTTACAAACATGATGGGTCCCGTGAACAACAACCTAAGCTATATCCAGTACTCCATTCTGGCTGTGGTGGGCGCGCTGCTGGTCATTGGCAGCAAGGAAGCCCTGCTGACTACCGGCGCTCTGGGCTCCTTCCTGCTGTTCTCCCGGACCTTTAACCAGCCCATTGGTCAGGTCAGTAACCAGATTAACGCCATCGTTATGGCTCTTGCCGGCGCTGAGCGTATTTTCCAGCTTCTGGATGAGGAGCCTGAGGTAGATGAGGGCTATGTAACTCTGGTTAACGCCCAATATGTCGACGGACAGCTAACAGAATGCAGCCAGCATACCGGTGTCTGGGCTTGGAAGCATCCCCACCAGGACGGAACCCTGACCTATACTGAGCTAAAAGGCGACATCACCATGTTCAATGTGGACTTTGGCTATGTGCCGGAAAAGACGGTTTTGCATGATGTGACGCTGTATGCCCATCCGGGTCAGAAGATTGCCTTTGTAGGCGCCACCGGCGCAGGCAAAACCACCATCACCAATCTAATTAACCGCTTTTACGACATTGCCGACGGCAAGATCCGTTACGACAACATCAACATCAACAAGATCAAAAAGCCGGACCTGCGCCGCTCTCTCGGTGTGGTGCTGCAGGATACAAACCTGTTTACCGGCACTGTCATGGAGAATATCCGCTACGGAAATCTGGATGCCACTGACGAAGAATGTATCCGGGCAGCCCAGCTTGCCAACGCCCACGATTTTATCACCCGCCTGCCTGAAGGCTACAACACTATGCTCACCGGCAACGGTGGACGGCTTTCCCAGGGACAACGGCAGCTGATCGCCATTGCCCGGGCGGCAGTGGCAGACCCCCCGGTGATGATCCTGGACGAGGCTACCTCCTCTATCGACACCCGCACAGAGGCCCTTGTGCAAAAGGGCATGGATGCCCTGATGAAAGGACGAACCACCTTTGTGATCGCCCACCGGCTGTCTACCGTCCGGAACTCCGACTGCATCATGGTCCTTGACCATGGGCGGATCATCGAGCGTGGTACCCACGACGACCTGATTGCCCAGAAAGGCACCTACTACCAGCTCTATACCGGCGCATTTGAACTGGAATAAAGCAAAAAATCCCGCCTTGGTTTCCAAAGGCGGGATTTTTGCTTTTGCACAGCTTCGCGCCAGCGGGGATAACATCCTCCACCATCAGCAGGTTCAGCTTTTCTTCACCCTTTTCGGTGTGGACAGCGGAGATCAGCATGCCGCAGGACTCCTTGCCCATCATCTTCCGGGGAGGCAGGTTGGTGATGGCCACCAGGGTCTTGCCAATCAGTTCCTCCGGCTTGTAATACTTGGCAATACCGGACAGGATCTGCCGGTCTGTACCGGTGCCATCGTCCAGGGTGAAGCACAGCAGCTTGTCGCTCTTCTTCACCGGCTGGCAATCCTTGACCTTCACCGCCCGGAAATCGCTCTTGCAGAAAGTATCAAAATCCACATTTTCCTCAGCGTAAGGCTCAATTTCAATATCGGACTTAGGCTTACTCAGCTCTTCCAAAGCAGCCAGCTCCTTTTCCATATCAATTCTGGGGAACAGGGCAGGGCCGTTCACCGTTGCCACTTCCGCAGGCAGAACACCAAACCGGTCCAGTGTATCCCAGCTCATATCCGCGCCTCCCAGACGCTTGCCGATCTCCTCCACTGTAGCGGGCATAAAGGGGGTCAGCAGGCCTGCGCAGATACGCACAGTTTCCAGCAGGTTATACAGCACCTTGGCAAGGCGAGGCTTGTTCTCCTCGGATTTTGCCAGCACCCAGGGTGCATTCTCGTCAATATACTTATTGGCCCGGGAGATGACCTTGAAAATTTCGGAAAGGCCGTTCTGGAACGCATAGCCCTCCATCTGCTCCTGATACTTCTCCCGCAGGCCTGCAGCCATGCCCACAAGCTCTGCGTCCATCTGCTCATCCGCAAGCTGCTGGGCAGGCAGCCTTTCTCCGAAATACTTCTGTGCCATAGCAACGGTACGGGATACCAAATTGCCCAGATCGTTGGCAAGGTCTGTGTTGATGGTGGAGATCAGCAGTTCATTAGAGAAGTTACCGTCGGAGCCAAAGGGGAAGGACCGCAGCAAGAAGAAACGCAGGGCATCCACGCCAAAGCGCTCCGCCAGGATATAGGGGTCCACTACATTGCCCTTGGACTTGCTCATTTTTCCGCCGTCCAGCAGCAGCCAGCCGTGACCGAACACCTTCCTAGGCAGAGGCAGATCCAGACTCATGAGCATAGCAGGCCAGATAATGGAATGGAACCGGACGATCTCCTTGCCCACAAAGTGCACATCCGCAGGCCAGAAATCAGCCAGATCGTTATACTTATCATTCTCAAAGCCCAGAGCAGTCATGTAGTTGAAAAGAGCATCGATCCAAACATAGACAACATGGCCGGGATCGAAGTCCACAGGAACGCCCCAGGTAAAGCTGGTACGGCTGACGCACAGGTCCTCCAGACCGGGCTTAATGAAGTTGTTCACCATTTCGTGAACACGGCTCCGGGGCTCCAGAAAGTCGGTATTCTCCAGCAGGTCCTGGATCCGGTGGGCGTACTTGCTCAGACGGAAGAAGTATGCCTCCTCCTCTGCATCCTGAACCTCTCTGCCGCAGTCGGGACACTTGCCGTCCACCAACTGACTCTCTGTCCAGAAGGATTCACAGGGCTTGCAGTATTTACCGGTGTATTTACCCTTGTAAATATCGCCGTTTTCGTACATTTTCTTAAATATCTTCTGGATCGCAGCCACATGGTAATCATCGGTGGTGCGGATAAAACGATCATGGCTGATATTCATCAGCTTCCACAAGTCCAGAACACCGCCCTCGCCGGTTACGATGCCGTCTACAAACTGCTGGGGAGTGATGCCGGCTTCCTTTGCCTTGTCCTCGATCTTCTGGCCGTGCTCGTCAGTACCGGTAAGGAACTTGACATTGTAGCCCTGGAGCCGCTTATACCGGGCCATGGCGTCAGTGGCTACTGTACAGTAGGTATGACCGATGTGCAGCTTAGCCGAGGGATAATAGATGGGTGTGGTGATGTAAAAATTGCCTTTGCTCATATAGTTTCTCCTCCGTTTTAGAGATTGTTTATAATATAGCTTTCACATTTGTCGGAAGGCGTTTCCTGTTGCGATGCCCGGTGCTCTCCCTGGCGCAAGCGCCTGCGGGCGCACATCGCTGGGGTGGCTGTATCTGCCGCCGGCAGTGCTCCCTTCGCTCTCCTATAAAAAAAGAAATCGCCCCTGCCGATCGCAAGGGCGATAAAACTTACCGCGGTACCACCTTGTTTCGCAAATAGCAGCGTAGACCCGCTGACATTTGCCTCAACAGCGCTTTAACGGGCGCACCCGTAGCTGCCTACCTGTCGACAACTCAGCTCCAAGACCATGTTCTGCCGTTCTCGCCGTACCCCTTTCCAGCTGCCGGGGTTCTCTGGCCGGTTATTGCGGCATACTCTTCTTTTCAAAGCCTTTGCATAATATATGCATTATAGCCTGAATTACCGGAATTTGTCAAGTAATTTCCGCTTTTGTCAGCCATAGGGCCACCGCGACAGCGCTGACACCGCCAACCAGTTTTCCCACGATCATAGCAGGCAGCATTTCCGGGGCAAAACCGGCGGTAAAGCCCAGGTGGTCACCAAAGACGAATGCAGCAGACACCGCAAAGGCAATGTTCACCACCTTGCCCCGCCTGTCCATATCCTTCACCATACCAAAAGCAGCAATAGAATTGGCAAGACTTGCCACTAACCCTGCCGCCGCCGTATCGTTGACACCCAGCATTCTACCCAGTCGCAGCAGGGGCTTTCGTAGCAGCTTGGTAATCACATACACCAAAGGAAAAGCGCCTGCCAGAACGATGGCAATAGAGCCCACTGTCAGAAAACCGTCCTCAATGGGTGCCAGGCCGGGGATGATTACATAGCCTGTTAGCGACTGAACGATGGCAGCCACCAGACCAACCGTGATCATGGCAACAACCGCTTTTCCAAAAATACTGAAGCCCTTTATCATGGCATTTTCCGCCTTCCACAGGCCCAGGGCGATAATCACCGCGATCAGCACAATGGGCACCAAATTCCGCAGCACCTTAATAAGCGGAAATCCCGCCACCAAACCTCCTGCCAGAATACCCAGTGGGATGGTTACGATCCCTGCCAGAATCCCCTTTGCCAGGGCAGGTCTGTCTGCTTCCGGCAGAATTCCCATAGCCACCGGAATGGTAAACACAATGGTAGCGCCCAGCATAGAACCTCCCAGAACACCGCCCAGCAGCGCCGCCTGAGGATCTGTTGTCAGTTCTCTGGCAAGGTTTGCGCCGCCCATATCACAGGCAAGAATAGTCCCTGCGAACATAGCCGGATCAGCGCCCAGAAACTCGTATACCGGTACCACCACAGGCCGCAATAGTCTTGCCAATACCGGTGCCAGGACGATAATGCCTACCATAGCCAAGGCAAGGGATCCCATAGCATGAATGCCGTCTTCAAATTCCTTTCCCAGACCCAACCTGTTCCCCAGAATTCGGTCAACAGCTCCCAATACCGCAAAGATTGCCATGACTGTAATCAGCAATTCATGGGCTGACATACATCTCCCCCTCTACTTCTCCGGGTCTATAATTGCCACGATGGCCGCGTCCACCGGGGCATCCATGGAAAACCTGCTGGCAGCAGTACCGGTAACCAACAAGACCTTGTCTCCTGCGCCTGCGCCCACATGGTCAGCCGCTACAAGGGTGCCTCCAAGGGTGTCCACGATCAAAAATGTCTGTCCCTGCAAACAAGCGGCCTTTCGGGTGGCCCACACGGACCCCTTTACTGTTCCGATCTTCATCCCTGTTCCTCCAAAATTTCCTTTGCCAACGGTGTTAAAACTGCTCCCGGACCGGGCATTTTTCCTGCTGATCGCAAGACCCTTGCCTCCTGGGCAGTAATCAGCTTCTTCTGTCCGCCGTCGGTGAATACCACGCCCCAGCTTTTTAGCTCCCGCCGCCGGGATGCCAATGTTGCAGACAACCCTCTGCTTCCCTTTGCCTCCGGTAACCCCGGCTCATACAACACCACAGGCTTCCCCTGGGCCAGAGCCTCCAAAACCGGCTCTATCGAAAAGCAAAGGAGCTGGGACAGAGACAGGGAGCCTACCACCACTGCATCATAACTGCCCTCCCGAACATAAGCGTAGCCCAGAGAACAGAGGGGCTCCTTACCGATCAGCAGCGCATTCATGGCAGGATCCTCCCCAGATCCCCCGGCTGAAAGCCGCAGGCGTTAGCTTCGTCATAGTCCAGGTGGACATAAGTTGCATAATCCTTACTTACCCGCACCACAGTATCGTGGAAAACAACCGGCCTGTCGGTGTAAGTCTGCAATTTTACCACCTGCTTATCCCTGACCCCAAACCGGGATGCATCCTCCGGGGTCATATGGATGTGACGTTGGGCCACAATCACCCCTTGGGACAACGCTGTCCTGCCAGCGGGTCCTACCAGAACCGCTCCGGGACTCCCCTCCGTCTTTCCGGAAGGGCGAACCGGCGG
This sequence comes from Faecousia sp., assembly GCA_045531275.1. Lineage (GTDB taxonomy): Bacteria > Bacillota > Clostridia > Oscillospirales > Oscillospiraceae > Faecousia. The sequence continues at coordinate 20,255 of JAZSDS010000044.1, read as the reverse complement.
CTGCAAGCCCAACTGTCTGGCATCGGTAAGAGACACCTCCACCTGGGCCTCCTTCCGTTCCGGACCCAAAACCGCCACATTTTTAAATTCACCCTTTGGACCGATCACCGTAACACGCTCGTTGGCAAGGTACTGGCCGGGCTGTAACAGGGGCCTTTTAGGCGTCAGGCTATGACCGAACAACACTTGCGCCTGCTCCTTTGTCACATGCACATGTCTGCCGGATGCCTCCAGCTCCACAAATATCCGTCCTAAAACCTGCTGCACCAGGCTTTCCATTTCCATACCATCACTCCACAGATTTCGCCTGAATCATTAAAATATAAAGCATACTGCTCATGCGGTTCATGCTCCGCAGAATATCCTCCCGGTCCACGCCGCCCCGGGGATCCGTAAAGGCTGCCACCGCCTTCAGCTCTGCCTCTCTGGCAGCGCAGCGTACCCGGTTCAGCCGCAGCACTGTCTCCCCGTCAGCCACTTGAGGCATAAAGTGGGGCTGTCCGTAAAAATCCTGGGGGCGGTGACTACGCTGCCGCAGCTCCTCCTGGGTCATACCGCAAAGCTTTTCCTCCCGGACCGGCTCACCCATGACCTCCCAGCGCAGAATATTCCGGGCCAGATCCAGGATCTGTCCCAACTCTGTACGCCACCGGGGCGCTGCCTGCATACACAGCAAAAGCTCTGCCTCCAGCGTATCCATAGCGCCCCGGAATACAATGCGGGGATGGGTCTTTTGCACCAGAACATCCCCATTTAAGTGAGTCATATACTCTGGCTTCTCCTCCAGGTATCCCCCGGACAGCAGCCGATAGCGTTGAGGTCTTGCCTTTTCTGCCGAAAGGATCTCGATCCTTTCCCGGTTTAAAAAATCCCGGGCATCACTGGTCAGCTGATCGCCTTTTCCCAGATAAAACACCCGCTTACCATCCCGATTGCGAATATTGGCCCGGGCTGCCTCTAAGGAAAACAGCATTATTTACTGCTCTGGCTGCCACCCTGGCTCAGCCGGCCCTTAGGCAAAATGGCGTCCACCTCTGTGTGGGGTCTGGCGATGACATGGACGGAGATCAGCTCCCCTACCTTTTCCGCTGCTGCGGCGCCGGCATCTGTGGCTGCCTTTACTGCGCCCACATCACCACGGACCATAACGGTCACCAAACCGCCCCCAACCTGTTCCTTGCCCACAAGCTGCACATTGGCAGACTTGACCATAGCATCTGCCGCTTCGATGGCGCCGATAAGACCCTTTGTTTCGATCATTCCCAGAGAATTTGTATCCATTACATTTTACCCCTTTCAATTCTTTAGCGCTTACTTTAGTCTTTCCAAAATTTTTGCCGTTAGTATTTCCACCAGGCCCTCGTCCACATTTGCTTTTTGGGGAACCTGATTTTCGCTGTCCCATGCCACACGGCGGATATTTACCAAATCCAAAGGCGAAATATTGTTGGATGTGGAGCTTCCTCCCACCGCGCCACAGCCCAATGTCAGGGCAGGGAACAGCTGTGTGGTAGCCCCAATGCCTCCCAGGGCTGCCGGTGTGTTGACCAGGAATCGGGACACCGGAATCTTCAGCGCAAATTTACGGATCACCTCAATATCATTGCAATGCATGGCAAAGGTGTGTCCGCTGCCCTCATGGGTCAGCACCTCCACCGCCTTTTGGAGCACCGCATCCTCACTGTCCATCACAAAAAACGCCAGCACAGGGCACAGCTTTTCCATGGAATAGGGTCTGGTGGGGCCTGCCTCCTGCTCCCGGGCTACCAGTACGCCGGTGTCTGCAGGAACGCTGAAACCTGCCATTTGGGCAAGCTGAACTGCCGGTTTTCCCACGATCTGGGGATTCAGCGTTCCGTTGGGCTTAAACAGCAGCTTTGCAAGACATCCAGCCTCCTGGGTATCCATGAAGTAAAAGCCCTTTTCTCTGGCGATCTGTCGGACCTGCTGCTCCATATCCTTTTCCACGATAATACTCTGTTCCGAAGCGCATACCGTTCCGTAATCAAAGGTTTTGGACCGCAGAATACAATCCAGGGCCTTGTGAATATCTGCGCTGTGGTGGATATAAGCTGGGCCGTTGCCTGCGCCTACGCCGATGGCAGGCTTGCCGGAAGAATAGGCCGAACGGACCATGGCAGGACCGCCGGTGGCCAGAATCAGCTTTGTCTGCTCCGCTGTCATCAGTTCCCTGCAGCCCTCCAGGCTGGGGATAGACAGGCAGCCTACGCTTCCTGCCGGAGCCCCTGCCTCCTCTGCCGCCCGGGCTACGATCTTTGCCGCCCGCAACGTACAGTTTATGGCCTTAGGATGGGGCGAGAACACAATGCTGCAGCCCGCTTTCAGGGCGATTATTGCCTTGTAACACACTGTAGAAGTGGGGTTGGTGCTGGGTACGATGGCGGCGATCATGCCAACAGGCACACCTACCTCCCACAGTTTCTCCCCCGAATCTTCCTTTAATACGCCCACAGTCTTCATACCCCGAACCGCCTGGCTGACTGTTCTGGAGGCAAATTGGTTTTTTGTGATCTTGTCCTCCACATTGCCGAAGCCGGTCTCCCGTACCGCCAGCTCTGCCAGCTCCAATGCAGCGCCGGAGAAAACCTTTGCCACATTTTCCACGATGGCGTCCAGCTTCTCCTGGGGCATATCTGCAAGAATCCTCTGGGCCTGGGCTGCCTGTTTGGCCATTTCCCGGGCCTCCTGCCGGGCCTGCAGGTCCTTATCAAGTTCCATAACATCACTCCCGCAATTTCCTGTTTATCCGTGTCTTCCCCCAGGGAAGGTATAATATTTTATTTGGGTCTTGCGGCGACCTCCTGAACTGCAGCCGCAAAGGCTGCGCAGGCAGCATTACAGGCAGACTGGGTCCCGCTTAAAAGCCCACCGCCGAAATTGGTTTCGCTGGGGGGGCCATATAGTTTACATAACTTTACATCCGCTGCCTTCAAAGCAGCATCCATAGCATACATACTTTCCAGGGGCGGTGCGATCAGATAGGCAAGGGGTGTACCTTCCGCTACCCCCGCCTCCTTGGCAAGGTAGGACCCACTGCGGCTGACGGTATAGGCAAGGTAAGGCACCTCCCCTGCTCCTTCAAAGCCAATATGCTCCAATGCCGCCAGGGCCGCCTCCATACCACTGCGGACAGCGCCGGGGGTCACCCCTGCCAGGATGCCAATGACCTCACCGGCATTGGGGGTGGAGGCGTTGGCTGCTCCTGCATAAAAGCTGCGGCCATAACACACCTTTACATCTGCCGCCTTGGTTGCCTCATCCAGGGCAATATAGGTGGCATCATCACTGTCTGTTGTAAGCATAGCAAGGCTGCGATACCCCTTAGGGGCTCCCAGTGCCTGACAAAGAGCCGTAGATGCACCGGGTAAATACCGCACCGAAAGGACCTTTACAGGAATCATGCCTTTGCCTCCAGATGCAGACCCACACCGGATACCTTGCGCTTTAGAATCGTGTCGATCAGGTCTGCCACAAAAGCTCCTGCCTCCACCGCCGGCGTGCCCTGGGCGTGGATGTTGGACACCACCGTTCTGGCAGATTCCGATACACCGGTATGGGGCTGATAGGTGATATAGGCAGACATGCTCTTATCTGTCACCAGACCTGGTCTTTCACCCACCAACACGCAAACCACCTCGCAGCCTGTTACATCACCCACAGCATCTCCGGCTCCTACCCGGCAATAGCGGACAAAGACCCCCTGTCCGGTTTCAATGCCCTTAAGCTTCAGTCCATCCCGGATAGCCGCCATACAATCCGCCGCATTGGCAAGGATGGCGGCAGAGGATAGCCCATCCCCCACTACGATCTGCACCCGGGGTTTTCCGCCGATAGCGCTGCGGAGCTTGTTCTGATTTTCTTCATCAAAACAGCGGCCCAGATCCGGCCGTGTCAAATATTCGTCCTTATCATGACACTTTGTCTGCAGCGCCAAAAGTCCGTGCTTCTGGGCGTAATCCTCCGGAATCTGGGAAAACACCGCATCCTGGGCCGCCGCATGGTCAGCCCGGAACCGCAGCATGGTCAGGGTCTTATACCGGGGGCCTGCCCGGCCGGAACCCAGACGGGCAGGAGTCTTTTCTTTCAGCCGTCGGTATTTCTCCGGATCCTGGGCTTCCTCCACAAGGTAAAGCTTCCGCAGGTCCAGCTTTGTAACATCCTCCACGAAATCTCCGTCGCGGTAGTGGGTATCCTGGGGCTGAGGGCCCGGGTCTGTAGGCTTATATTCACTGCCCTTTACCATAGGCTCCCGGTCCATACCCTGCAGGATCTCCGCGATCATGGCGCTTAATTCACTTTTATTCATCTATACTGCCCCCTAAAAAAGCAGACTGGAGCCGTCTCCGGCTTTCTTTGTCAGCTTTCCGTTTTCCACAAAGCCCATTTTCTCCAGCCACTGCTGGAATTCCGGGATGGCCGTTTTTCCTGTGATCTCCCGCAAGGCCGCCGTTTCCCGGAAGCCGGTGGTCTGATAATTGAGCATAATATCGTCGCCGTGGGGAATGCCCATAAAATAGTTGCACCCTGCCATGGTCAGTAGCGACGCCAAATTCTCAATATCATTCTGATCTGCCTTCATGTGGTTGGTGTAGCAGCAGTCACAGCCCATGGAAATGCCGGTAAGCTTGCCCATAAAATGGTCCTCCAGACCCGCTCTTGTGACCTGACGGGCATCGTACAGATACTCCGGGCCGATGAAGCCTACCACCGTATTGACCAAAAAGGGTGCGAACCGCTTGGCAAAACCGTAGCAGCGGGCCTCCATAGTCACCTGGTCTGTGCCATGGTGGGCATTGGAGGATAGCTCAGAGCCCTGCCCTGTTTCAAAATACAGCACATTGGGTCCCTCTGCTGTGCCCTGATGCAAAAGCAGCTCCTTTGCCTCCTGAATGGTAGCTGCGTTAAAACCAAAAGCCTCATTACCCTTTTGGCTGCCTGCGATAGACTGGAAGATCAGATCGCAGGGCGCTCCGTCCCTCACCGCCTTGATCTGGGCAGTGACATGGGCCAGAACGCAGATCTGGGTAGGGATCTGCCAATGCTCCTTGATCTCCTGAAAGCGCCGCAGGACCTTGCCCACCTGCTCCGGGCTGTCCGTTACAGGGTTCAAACCGATCACCGCATCGCCCGCGCCGAAGCTAAGACCTTCCAGCACAGAAGCGGTAATGCCATCGGGGTCGTCGGTGGTGTGGTTAGGCTGCAAGCGGCAGCTTAATGTGCCCGGCAAGCCAATGGTGGTGTTACAGTGGGCGGTGACTGTGATCTTATTTGCCCCGTAGATCAGGTCCAGGTTGCTCATGAGCTTAGCAACCGCCGCCACCATTTCAGAGGTCAGTCCCCGGCTAATCCGGCGAATATCCGCCCCGGTGGTAGTCTCACTGAGAATCCATTCCCGCAGCTCCGCCACTGTCCAGTTGCGGATCTTTTGGTACACCGCCTCATTGACATCATCCTGAATGATCCGGGTGACCTCGTCTTCCTCATAAGGCACAGCAGGATTCTCCCGCAGGTCCTGTAGCGTCACCGCAGACAGAACCACCTTGGCGGCAACCCGCTCTTGGGCAGACTGAGCCGCCAGTCCTGCAAGAGAGTCACCGGTCTTTTCCTCATTTGCCTTGGCCAGCACCTCTTTCAGGTCCTTAAACACATAGGTTTTTCCCAACAATGTGGTCTTAAGCTTCATACATTTCCTCCATTTTGCAGCACCAGCGTCTTCACAACCACCGGCAGCGCAGGTCCCACCGGTCTGCCTACATCCAGAAAGCTTTCCTCCGTAAGCCGCACCCTGTCAATGCACAGACAGGGCGCATCTGTGTCCATGCGGATACACAGGGTCTGTCCCAGAGCCTTTGCCATATCTGCCTCCAAGCATACAAAAACCGGCTTTCCTGCTGTCCCTTGCAGGATCCTCTCCGCCAGATGCACCACACGGTCATAACCGCCATCCCGGAACCCAGGCATTGCCAGCATTACATGCCGGGCATCCTTTTCCCGAATCCGCCGACAAATCAGCTCCGGCAAGGCCGGGTCCTCCTGCTCCTGCTCTGTAAACACTGCCACCGGCAAATTTTTTATAGGTAGAGAAACACCCCGATGGAAAACCGTACTGCCGGAAAGCTGAGCGCTGTGACTGCCTGCGCCGATGACCGTAGCCCGGATCGTCTCCTGCCCCAGCATATATTCTCCCCGGCACAGCAGGCTCTCCCGGATGGCCTTCCCCAGCTCCATTCCCATATCTCCATACTGCTGGGCTGTACCTTCTTTTTCAATGCAATCTGCCACGCCCCCGGAAAAGGAGATCACTGCTCCAGCCTCCGGGATCTGCCACTGCTGCCCCGTCTCCCGGGTCAGCAGTCTCTGCAAAAGCTCCCCCCGGGGAGAAAGGCCTGCCGCCATCTCCAGCCCCTGAGTCAGCAGTCTTGCAACCTTGTTCACCTGTTCCTGCGAGGGGATCTGGCCCAGGCGAATATCCGTCAGCCCCTGCAGCACCGGTGATATATAGGTAATCTCCCCCCCGGTGCCGAATTTCAGCAACCGGCCACCTACATTCAGGCAACCTGTCCGCAGGATCCTGCCATCCTCTATCAGCGCCAGATTGCTGGTGCCCCCACCGATGTCCATATGCAGTACATGCTTACCGGTCTGCCGGGAATAGCTTACTGCCCCCGCCCCCTTGGCGGCCAGAACGCTTTCCAGATCCGGTCCTGCCGTAGCTGCCACAAATTCTCCGGCAAAGCCCGAAAGGGCCTCCAGCACTGCCGCCGCATTTTCTTTCCGGGATGTCTCCCCGGTGATAATGATCGCGCCGGTATCCACATCCTCCCGGCGGATACCCGCCTGGGCATAATCCCGGGTCACCAAATCCCGGATCGCCTGGGCATCCACATGGCTTTCATCCAGCAAAGGGGTGAAGTGGACCGGACTGCGGTAAATAACCTGGCGCCGGGTGATCTCCATTTCCGGAACAGCAAAACTGCCTGCCCGGTTCTTCACTGTCAGGCGGGACAGGATTAGCTGGGTGGTGGTGGTTCCCACATCCAGCCCCACAGACAGCAGGCTGTCAGACACGCCCCGTCACCTCTTCCAGAATCCTGCGGACCATAAAATCCTCAATCTTTATGGGGTTACTTTCACAGCAAGGGTCTTTAAGGGTATCCTCCACCAGCTGGGCAGAGCGGTGCCACACCTCCCGTGGATCTACCCCTGCCTCCTTGAGGGTTTGAGGCATTCCCAACTCCCTGCGCAAACGGATCAGCGCATTTTTGAGATTTCGCACCGCCACAGAATCCGCCGCCCCCGGCAGCCCAGCGGCTCTGGCGAGGCTTGCATATTTTGACGGGCAAACATGGGCATTGCACTCGATAACCGCCGGCAAGAGTATGGCATTGAGCCGTCCGTGGGGTACATGAAACGCTCCTCCCAAACTGTGGGCCATGGCGTGACAAAGCCCTAAGCCCGCCTGGGTAAAAGCCATTCCCGCCATGGTTGCCGCATTGTGGATACGCCCACGAACCTCTAACCGTCCCGCATAACTGGCAGGGAGCAACGCAAAAGTGACGGCAAAGGCCTCCTTTGCCAGCGCATCCGTAACAGCACCTGCCTGTTTTGCTACAAAAGCCTCCAGGGCGTGACACAGCACATCAAAACCGGTATCGGCTACCAGGGATCTGGGCAGTTCCTTTAAAAAGTCACTGTCCAGTATGGCAACATCCGGGCGGATCTTTTCGTCCACCAGAGGATGCTTGACCTGACCGTGGGTCAAAATAGCAAAATCCGTAACCTCCGAGCCGGAACCGGAGGTCGTTGGAATGGCCACCAATTTTAGGGGAACTCCCGCAAAATAGGCCATGGCCTTTGCGCAGTCCATGGCGCTGCCGCCACCCAGTGCCACAATAGTATCCGGCTGAAACCGCCGCACCGCTGCTGTTCCCTCCGCAGCCAGCTCCACCTCCGGATCCGGACTTACCTTATCAAAGATCTCCGCCTCCTCCGCTTTTGCCAGCTTTGCCACTTGCTGGGCCATGCCGTTACGGACAAAGAAAGGATCCGTTACCAACAGCAGTCTCCTAATGCCCAGCTCGGATAGCCGGGCTACACTTCCTGCCCCGGAAAAAATTTCAGTCTTGCAGGAAAACCTCTCCAACACAACCACCGCCTTTTACAAGCAGTATTTCCAAATGATTGCAAAACATGTATCAAAAAGCAAATTGCAAAAAAAGTGTTAGGAAAAACAAAACAAATGTGCTATCATATAAAAAGAGGTGAACCTTATGGAAAACGAACACTTGGACCAGAACCCCCAGGAGGAGCCTGTTTATACTCCCCGGCCCCGGTGGCAGGTGTGGGCAGCCCGGATCGGGGCGGCTCTGTTTATCCTGATACTGATTCTTTACTATATCCAGATGATGCGGGGTGGTCTGTAATGCGGATCCTGGGAATCGACCCGGGCTATGGCATCACAGGCTTTGGCCTGATCCAGGCCCAGGGCGGTAGCGCCCAGCTGCTGCAGTGCGGCGCGATTACCACGCCTGCAGGAATGGATTTTTCAGCCCGGCTGGAAATCATCTACGAGGATGTGCGCACACTTCTGGATAAGGCGAAGCCGGATGCTGTTGCCATTGAGGAGCTTTTCTTTGGCCACAATGTAACCACCGCCATTGGCGTTGCCCAAAGCCGGGGCGTCATATTGCTTGCCATCCGTCAGGCAGGACTTCCTGTATTTCAATATAAGCCCATGCAGGTCAAGCAGGCGGTGGTGGGCTACGGCAACGCCACCAAGCATCAGGTACAGGATATGACAAAGCGGCTGCTGCGTCTTGAAAAAATGCCCAAGCCCGACGATGCCGCAGATGCCATTGCCATCGCCCTGTGCCACGCCCGGTCAAGCACCTCCCTGTTGGCAAAGGCCATGAGAGATCTCTGACAGATAATTGTGAGGTTATTTTATGCTATACTATGTTTCCGGTCCTGTGACCCTATTGGAGCCCGGCCTTGCCGTCATCGACTGCGGTGGCGTTGGCTACGGCTGCCGCATCACCGCCTATACCGCCGCCCAGCTGAAGCTGAATCAGCCTGCCCGCCTGTACATCACAGAATCCATCCGAGAGGATGCCTTTGATCTGTACGGCTTTTCCAGCAAAGAGGAACAGAATTGCTATGAGCTGCTGACCTCTGTCAACGGCGTAGGTCCCAAGGCGGCAATGGCCATCCTCAGCTCCGGCCCCCAAAACTTTACCATGGCTGTTATGACCGGAGACGAAAAACTCCTGACTGCCGCCCAGGGCGTAGGCAAAAAGCTGGCCCAGCGGATCATATTGGAGCTGAAAGACAAGATGGGCGGCTCCCACATAGAGCTGGACTTCTCTGCAGGCGTATCCCCTGCAGCAGCCTCCGGCAGCAATACTGCCCTGGCTACTGCCGCCCTGCAGGAGCTTGGCTACTCCCCCGCCGAGATCGCCTCCGCCCTGAAGGGTGTAGACCCCGGCGCCTCCACTGAAGAAATGGTACGGTTCGCTTTGCGGGCTATGGTAATGAGAGGTTAATTATGAGTTTGGAATTTAACGAAGACATCGGCGCCCCTATTATTTCCCCCACCTTTGCGCCTCAGGATGCCGGCGAAATCGGACTGCGGCCCAAGCTGCTGTCGGATTATACCGGACAGGAGAAAGCGAAAGGAAATCTTTCAGTATATATCGAAGCCGCCAGACAGCGGAATGAACCTCTGGACCACACACTGCTGTACGGCCCTCCCGGCCTGGGCAAAACCACCCTTGCCGGCGTCATCGCCAACGAAATGGGCGTAAATATCCGCATCACCTCCGGCCCTGCCATTGAAAAGCCCGGTGATCTTGCCGCCCTGCTGACAAACCTGAATCCCGGAGATATTCTTTTTATTGACGAGATCCACCGGCTGAACCGGGTGGTTGAGGAGATTCTCTATCCTGCCATGGAAGACTTTGCTATTGACATTATTGTGGGCAAGGGACCCAGCGCCAACTCTATTCGCCTGGATCTTCCCAAATTTACCCTCGTGGGCGCCACCACCCGGGCAGGTCAGCTGTCGGCCCCTCTACGGGACCGCTTTGGCGTAAGTCTGCGGCTGGAGCTATATACCCATGAGGAGCTTGCCCAGATCGTCACCCGGTCTGCCACCATACTGGGCATGGAAATCCACCCTCAGGGCGCTATGGAAATTGCATCCCGCAGCCGGGGCACTCCCCGTATTGCCAACCGCTTTTTGCGCCGTGTCCGGGATTTCGCCCAAATCATGGGCGACGGCGTCATCACCAAGGAGGCCGCCGATCTGGCTCTGTCCCGTCTGGAGGTGGACCATCTGGGTCTGGATACCATTGACCGCAGGATGCTCACTGCCATTATCCAGAATTACGGCGGCGGCCCGGTAGGTTTAGAGACTTTAGCTGCCACCATAGGAGAAGAGGCCATCACCCTGGAAGATGTGTATGAGCCCTACCTGATGCAGCTTGGCTTCCTTACCAGAACTCCCCGCGGGCGCTGCGTGACCCAACTGGCCTACGACCATTTACACATTCCCTTCCAAGGACAATCCCAATTCTCAATTTGATAAAATTGCACAAATTGGTAAATTTTCAAATAAAATTTTCATAAAGTATTGACAAAATCAAACTTTTTATGTATAATTCGTTTCGTGGTGTGTTATCACCAATATTACCAACCCTGCGTTATATCCAGTCGATTCGATGGGCTTTCACGGGGCATTATCTAACCGAAGAGAGGTAAACACAATGTACGAAGATAAGACTTTAGTTTGCAAAGAGTGCGGCAACGAATTCGTTTTCACCGCCGGTGAGCAGGAATTCTACGCAGAGCGCGGCTTCCAGAACGAGCCCCAGCGCTGCAAGCCCTGCCGTGACGCTCGCAAGAACAGCGCCCGTGGCCCCCGTGAGTTCTTCACCGCTACCTGCGCACGCTGCGGCGGCGAGGCAAAGGTTCCCTTCGAGCCCAAGTCCGATCGTCCCGTATACTGCAGCGAGTGCTTCGCTCAGATGCGCGCCGAAGGCTAATTAAGAGCATAGAAAAACAGCACCGGTTGATCCGGTGCTGTTTTTTATTCCGTTACGATTCGTGTACCTTTTTGCCGTCCAGAACAGCTTCCACAAGACTGTCGCCGCTGTAGCGCAGGGTCAGCAAGAAAAAGGGCGCATCCTGCCACAAAAGGTCCAGGAAGATTTTATCTCCCTCCCACTTGGGCAGGCTATCCAGGAACGACCGACTGACCCATTTCAGTTCTCCTTCGTCGCATTCCTTCAGCTGTCCTTCAAAGCCGTCCGCTGTGAACAGGTACATAAATTCTCCCTCACAGCAGTCATTCAGAAATGTGACCACACCCCGGCACTTCCACCGGGTCAGGGTCAGGCCTGTTTCCTCCTTTGCCTCCCGGAGAAGGCATTCATCGGGGGATTCCTCCCCCTCAAACTTGCCGCCAATGCCGATCCATTTATCCTTGTTCACATCATTTTGCTTCTTCACCCGGTGGAGCATAAGGACCTCATCCCCCCGTGTAATATAGCAAAGTGTAGTATTGATCATAATTTCTCCTACTTCACCAACCGGAAGGCATGGTGGATATTTTTTACCTCTACGGAGCTATGTCCCGGTTCCCGCTCGCCATCCAATGTCCAGATCAACTCCGGTGGCGCTTGAATCATCACATTTCTTGCACTGCGGAATGTCATCATCCTGCAATTATACTGCTGGCGCTGCACCGCCTGGATGCACTCAGTGATCTCAGAAAGCTCTCTGGGCGCCCGGACCAGCAACAGCTCAAACACGCCGTCGCTCATATCTACCTGCTTAGGATCCAGCGTCAGAATGCCGCCTACGCTGGTGGAATTACAAATGGCGCCAAACAGGAACCGATCCTCCACCACTTCCCCGTCCAGCTCCAACCGGACAGGAACAGACCGCAGCTGGGACAGCTCCTGGATACCCTCTAAAATATAGGCCGTATGCCCCAGGGCATTCTTCACATTTTGGGGCGTTGTATAGCTTGCTTTGGTAAAAGCGCCAAAGGATGCAACATAAGTAAAGTAGCGCCCGCCGAAGCTGCCTACATCATAGGCTATGGCTTTCCCCCGGACAATTTGCCGGGCTGCCTCCACAGGGTCTGTGGGCAGCCCCAGACTTCCTGCAAAATCGTTGGTAGAACCGGCAGGAATGTATCCCACAGGTGTCTCCGCCCCGCTTTGCATCAGCCCCGCTATGGTCTCGTTAAAGGTGCCGTCTCCGCCGCAGCAGACCAGCAGATCCATTTCTCCGGCCCGCTCTCGGGCCACCCTGCAGGCATCCCCTTGGCCCTGGGTAATGTACACGCTGACATCGTAGTCGGCTCTGTTAAACACCGCCAGGATCTCCGGCAATATCTTGTTGGACTTGCGCATACCTGCACAGGGATTTAAAATGAATAACATTTTTTCCATCGGGCTCACCTTGGCTTTCTGGGATTATTTTCATTATAGCCCCACATAGCCAAATCCGCAACCCTGCAGACCGGAATTTTACGATTCGTTCAAATCTTCATTCCCACTATTCGGCAGCCCCAGTGCCGCAGTGACAAGGATCCCTAAATTATCTCTGTATATCTCATCAAACTGCTCGATAGGCAGAGGGTTTGTGCCGGAGCCTACTTCAATGGTATAGCCCGGTTTGCGGAATTGCTTGATAAACCAGTCCTTATAACCGGCAAAGCTGGAGTTATAGGCAACTTCTGTCAGTGTATAGCCGCTGACCCTTGCAAATTCCTCCCCCAGCTCCCGGGCGCCGGGAACCTGATAATCCTGAAACTCCCAGTAAATCTCCTTACCCTGGGAATGGTAAGCCAGCACAAGGTCTGGATCAATGAATTCGGTATAGCCTGCCAGGGCCCGGCTCTCAAACTGGTTCAGTGGCGCTCTGCCTACATAGTCCCGGGGACCGGGTCTTGTAAAGCCTTGGCTGAACTTGATCTCCCGGGCCTGGAGCCAACCGGCAGGATACTGCAAATTCAGGTCCACGCCTAACAAGTTCGCCTTCCAGCCCTTGGGGAAAGGGATCGCCGGATAGTTCTGGGCCAGCCGCTGTGCCAGATCAAATTGAACACTCCCCTCCGGGATCGCTCCTACCACCAGGTCCACCCCATCAGGATCCACCATAGGCACCATGTAAATAGTGGCAGCCCGGGCAACAGTCTGGGCGCTTACGCCAAATATATTGCCTTCGGACCGGATGGCCTCTGCCAGCTCCTCTGCAAATTTCAGCAGCACCAGGGCGGTGATCCACTCGTTTGCGTGGTGGGCAGCGGAAAAGATAACCTTTCTATCCCCCTGTCCAATCACCAGCGTCCGCACCGGCCGCTGAAAATCCGTTGTCGCAAGCAACTCGGTGCGACAAAAGGGATAGGTTCTTACCAATTCCAAAATCATTTCATCACAGCTTGTGGAAGTAATGGGTACAGTGGTGTTTACGATGGCCATAAAAAATCGCCTCCGACTATCCTACGCGTCAGAGGCGATTGTTGTGCAAATATTTATTCCTTATTTTGTTCCAGCCAGATCAGCAAAACCGCAATATCCGCGGGGCTGACGCCGGAAATTCGCCCGGCCTGACCGATGGATACCGGTTGGATCTGCATAAGCTTCTCCCTGGCCTCCAACCGCAAACCTGCGATGGTCTCATAGGGAATGTCTCTTGGCAGAAGTCGCTCCTCTTCCCTGCGGAATGCCTCTACCTGCTTTTCCTGTCGGGCAAGGTAGCCGGCGTACTTCACCTGGATCTCCACTTCCTCCGTAACTGCCCGGGGAAGCTCCGGCCGGTCCGGATCAAAGGGGGCAATATGGGCATATGTCAACCCGGGTCTGCGCAGCAGGTCTGCCAGCCGGGCGGAATTGGTTACCGGAGCAGAGTCGCAACCCTCCAGCATGGCGTTCAGCTCCTCAGACGCAGGAACGCCGTTGGCCTCCAGCCGACTGATCTCCCGGCGAACCATCTCATACTTGCGCTCCACCGCCTCCAGCCGTTCTTTGGGCACCAGGCCCACCGCTGCGCCGATGGCAGTAAGCCGCTGATCGGCGTTGTCCTGCCGGTGAAGCAGCCGGTACTCAGAACGGCTTGTCATGATCCGATAGGGTTCTTCTGTACCCTTGGTCACCAAATCGTCAATGAGCGTACCGATGTAGCTGGTATCCCGAGTCAAAATCATAGGGGGCTTGCCTTGGAGCTTCAGCGCCGCATTGATGCCTGCCACCAAGCCCTGAGCCGCTGCTTCCTCATAGCCGGTGGTGCCGTTAAACTGTCCTGCGCCGTAAAGCCCGGAAATACACTTTGTCTCCAGGGTAGGCAGCAACTGGGTCGGGTCAACGCACTCATACTCAATGGCATAGGCAGGGCGCATCATTTCCGCATTTTCAAGCCCCGGAATGGTACGCAGCATTTTCAGCTGCACATCCTCCGGCAGAGACGAGGAGAAACCCTGAATATACATTTCTTCCGTATCCAGGCCGCAGGGCTCAATAAACAGCTGATGGCGGCTCTTGTCGGCAAAGCGGACGACCTTTGTTTCGATGCTGGGGCAGTACCGGGGACCTACGCCGGAGATGGTTCCGTCATACATAGGGCTGCGATGGAGATTCTCCTGAATAATGCGGTGGGTCTCAGCATTGGTATAGGTAAGGTAACAAACCGCCTGATTCTCCAGCTTATGCTCTGTGTGGAACGAAAAAGGCTCAGGGGTATCGTCTCCCGGCTGCAGCTCCATCTGGGAAAAATCAATACTTCTGCGGTTGATCCTGGGGGGCGTCCCGGTCTTGAACCGACGCAGGGAAAGTCCCAATGCCCGCAAATTATCCGCCAGTCCTACGGAGGCATGCATTCCGTCCGGACCGGAGGATTGAACAGATTCTCCAATAACGACGGTGCTGTCTAAAAATGTTCCGGTGGCGATGACCACAGCCTTGGCGGAATACCGGGCTCCCAATTGGGTACGGACACCTGTGACTGCGCCGTCTTCCGTTAAAACCTCTGTGATCTGCGCTTGCTTCAGCTCCAGATTTTCCTGTAGCTCCAGGGTATGCTTCATGACCTGCTGGTACTGCCGTCTGTCTGCCTGGGCCCGGAGAGAATGAACAGCCGGACCTTTTCCACGGTTCAGCATCCGGTACTGGATACAGGCTTTGTCTGCGGCTTTTCCCATTTCTCCGCCCAGGGCATCCAGTTCCCGGACGATGTGTCCTTTTCCGGTGCCACCAATGGCTGGGTTGCAGGGCATGTTGCCCACGGCATCCATGTTGATGGTGAACAGGATGGTGTGTAGGCCCAACCGGGCTGCAGCCAGTGCCGCCTCAATGCCTGCATGACCTGCGCCTACCACAGCAACATCACAGCTGCCTGCATGATAGCCGGTCATACCTGCCCCTCCACAGTCTTTTTCTTCTCCTCCGGCGGCATAACAAAGGGCTTGCAGACCACCTCACAGCGGTTAATAGGCGTACCAAGGCTATGGAATTTTTCCTCATAGCCGGTCATAATGCCAACAATGCCGTTTTCGTGGAGGTTCCGGGTAAGATTCTTAACCTCCAGCCCACAAGCTCCGAACTCCTCCACGCTGAATTCAAACAACGGGGCATTGTCTGTCTTGAAATGGAATTCGCCGCCGGTACGGACTACCCGGCAATACTTGTCAAGAAAGCCTCGGTGGGTCAACCGACGCTTTGCATTTTTCTTCCGGGGCCAGGGGTCCGGGAAGTTGATAAACAGGCGGTCTATTTCCTCTGCTGCAAAAATTTCCTCAATTTTCTCTACATCCATATCGATGTAAAAAACATTCTTAAGCCCCATATCCCGGGCCTTTTCCATAGCCACCACCATTGCCTCACGGCAGCGCTCAACAGCAATCAGCAAAACATCCGGGTTTACCTGGGCTGTCTCGGCGGTAAACTTGCCCTTGCCGCAGCCAACCTCTACCCATAAAGCCTGGGCCTCCGGCATAAGGGTGCGCCACTTTCCCTTTAACTCCTGTGGCTCCAGGATCCGGTAGTCGCCACAGCGCTCCATTCTGGGCTCCAGATTTTTCATTCTCCGCATTCTCATAACCAATTCCTCCTGATGGGAAACACAATGATATGATAGATAATTATAACAGATTGCGCAAAAACAGTCAAAACAAATCTACATCCCCTATAGGGGCTTGCAAGTTTCCGAAAAATCGGTTATGATAGGAAAAAATACAAAAGGAGGGCGAAATGATGGCAGAACATTCCCACGCGCACGGTCATCATCACGACCACGACCACGATCACGCCTATATGCACGCCCACGGCATCGCCCACAGCCACGGGCATGTCCACGAAAATCAGAAAGCCGTAATAAACCGCCTTGCCCGAGCCATCGGCCACCTGGAAAAGGTAAAGCGCATGGTGGAGGAGGGCTATGACTGCTCTGAGGTGCTTATCCAGCTGGCGGCTGTTCGCTCCGCTCTGGACAACACCGGTAAGGTGATCCTGAAGGACCACATGCGCCACTGCATGGTAGATGCCGTAGCCGCCGGCGACGAGGATGCCATTTACGACCTGTGCCAGGCTATTGACAAGTTTATGAAATAAACAGATCCGCCCAAGCCTTTTGGCCTAGGCGGATCTGTTTATTATTTAGAAGCTTTTGCCAGTTTTCTTTCTTCCTTTGTCTTGCAGAATTTTTCCAGCTGCGGCACAAACAGCAGGCAGATCAGTGCTGCGGTGAAGCCGCCGTTGTACAGGCAGAAGCCGCCATGCATATCGGGAACAGCTGTCACCAGCAGATAATGCAATCCTGCTGCCAGCATACCATAGCCAAAGCCATACTTGCCGGAGATAGGAGACAGTCCGTTGGCGTAGCAAAGGCCAATGAGGATAGACTGGCTGCCGATGGTCAGTCCGAAGCTGTCGTTGCCCAATAGCTTTGCGATCCAGCCAAAGAGGAAGGATGTCACAATATAGCCCACCATGATGGGCCATACATTGCCGGGATGGCTGCCGGAGTTACAGGTAGCCAGCATACAGAACACGATGCCAAAGGTCATGCCGGTCCAGACATTAGCGCCGTCAATAGCGCCCGCCAGATTAAAATAGCCTACGATCATCAGGCCGAAAATACCCACATTCATCAGAAAAGGAGCGTTGCCATACTTGGTGGTAAAGCTGACGCTGTGGCCGGAATCTTTCAAAAGATTCCAGTAGTCCTTAGGAGTGCAGCCCATCAGCAGGGCAAAAATGATGCACAGGCCAAAAACAGCAAAACAGAAAACATTAGTCATAGGCCAGGATACCGCATCCAATGCGGGCATAGCAGAAAGGTCGCCGGTCTTCATTCCCAGCATCACCGTGTAAAGTACAGAGCGCAGGAAGAAAGCAGTCATGCCGATGGGCACAGCGGCGGAATAGTGGTCATAGCCCTTGTGAATGTTGGGCGCATGGGCCAATCCTGCAGGCAGGAAAAAACCGATGATGATGCCCACAAACAGTCCCAGACCCAGACCCAGCCAGTTAAAGCCAACATACTCCACGCCGGGGTAGCGGAACAGTAAATCAGAAATCAGCGGTGCAATACCGGTGGAGTACATCATAGCGTTGGAAACAGCCCCCAGCTTTTCCTTCTTCACCAGGGCATACAGGCACACACCCAGAATGGAGGGCAGCATATTCAGGGGGTTAATGCCCCAGGAACCAAAGCCGATGGTCAGCAGTACACCCAGGGTAGTCACATTGTTGGGCTTTGCACCGGGCAGCAGGGTCAGCAATGTGCAGATAACGCCCACCAGACCCATGTTCAGGAATGTGGCAGAGAAACCGCCCAGGGCAAAATAGTTGGTAGATATCTTACAGGGCTTCAGCAGGATCTCTGCAAAGCCTTGCAGCATAGTGCCTCTGTCCGGCATGATAACTGCCGCCGCAATAAAGCACAGGGAGACAAAAGCAAAGAATACCCGCAGAAATTTACTTTCTTCCAGTTGATTTAGCTTTTTCATAATAAACACCTCTTAAATAAGACTGGGCAATCCGAGCCCAAAAGTTCGAATTGCCCAGGCGATCGGCATTTTACACTCCTACACTCCCCGGTGGTTGCCCACCTTATTTCGCCAGTTATGTAGAAGGTTTATTTTCTTAGACCTTTTCAGCAGCTTCCACAACATGCTTCATCAGCACGGAGGTGGTAACAGCGCCAACGCCGCCGGGAACAGGGGTGATGGCCTCAACAATGGGCTCCACCTCGTCGAATACGCAGTCACCGGACATACCGCCCTTACCCTTGGAAGTGATCTTCTCGGGGTTCCAGTTCATGGAAACGTCAATAACGATCTGGCCCTCACGGACAAAGTCCTTGGTCAGGCTGTTCAGCACACCGGCAGCAGTGACGATGATGTCTGCCCTCTTGCAGATCTCAGCGGTATTCACAGTACGGGTGTGGCACACGGTAACGGTGGCGTTCTTGCCCATGAGCATCATAGCGGCAGGCTTGCCAACTACCAGAGAGCGGCCAATAACAACGGCGTTCTTGCCCTTGCAGTCGATGCCGTAGTGGTCCAGAATTTCCATACAGGCTGCGGGGGTGCAGGGAGCGTAGCCCAGATCCTGGCCCTCGAAGACACCGGCGTTACTCATGTGGGTCATGGAGTCCACGTCCTTGCAGGGTGCCAGACGGTTGCAGATCTCATCCTGGTCTGCCTTCAAATGCTTGGGCAGAGGACGGAACATCAGTACGCCGTGGATGCTGTCGTCTGCATTCACCTGGTCGATAACAGCCAGCACAGCTTCTTTGGAAGCATCCTCGGGCAGAACAAAATTCTTAACAGCAACGCCCACTTCCTCAGCCCGCTTGGTAGCGCCCTTCTCGTAGGACAGGTCAGAGGGATTCTCCCCCAGGCGGATAATGCCCAGTGTGGGGGTAACACCCTTAGCCTGCAGAGCAGCGGTACGGGTCTGCAGATTGGCAACCAGTGCCTCATTAACTTCTTTACCCAGCAATCTCTTTGCCATAGTTGTTTTCTCCTTATAAAAAGCTTAATTATTCTACAATGTAGCGACACGGAGCACCATCAGAATGTGTATCGACACACACCTGGCTGTGCACGAATTGCCTGCGCGGGCTCCGCGCTTATACGCCGAAGCCGGCCTTGACGGAATTGAAGATCTCGTCTGCCATCTGGCCGTACTTACTGAGCATACCCAGAGCCTTGGCGTTCATTTCTTCAGCAACCTCACGGTTCTTCAGGGTCTTGGTGTTGATAAACACATTCAGGCTTGCTGCCTGCAGAGCGGCCTTGCAGCACACAGCGCCGCAGCCTGCATCGGAAACAGCCAGGCGGCTGCCCTTAGCAGCAAACACAGCGATGTATTCGATGGCCTGGCAGCACAGCTCCATGATCTTCATGGGCGTGGAGCAGGCGATAATGGTAGCTTCCTCCATGACCTTGTCCCGGTTGGGATCGTCCTTGGGGATACCATACGCCTTAGCCAGAGGCAGGAAGTTCACCTCGTCAGCCTCAACCTGGTCCAGCAGTTCCTTCTGCAGCGCATCGCACTTGGCCTTCAGCTCGATGATCTCGGCCTCCACCTCAGCATACTTCTTCTTGCCCACAGTCAAAGAACCGACCATGTTACCCAGAGCAGTGCCGATAGCACCTACCAGAGCTGCAGCGCCGCCACCGCCGGGAGCGGGTGCGTCAGATGCCAGAACTTCCACAAACTTGCGGCAAGTTTCCATTGTCATATCCATAGGGAATTTCTCCTTATTATGTAATCTTTTTTGTAGGGCGGGGGCTTGCTCCCGCCGCCGGGCAGTACCCGGTGACACTACGGGACTACACTCTGGTTTATCCCGTCAGTACTCCTGACTATGCCCGAATCGATATGTGACACGGACCGAGGACACGCCCCACTTAACAACGTCCGCATTACGCGGCAGGAGCAAGCCCCTGCCCTACATTTTAATTGTTTCCTAACGCTCCAAAAGCAGAGGCGGTAAACCGCCTCTGCTTATTGGAAAATCCGAATTAGAACAGACCGGAGACCTTGCCGGTTTCGGTATCCACGTCAACACGGCGGTATGCGGGGTCTGCAGCAGTACCGGGCATCATGGAGATGGTACCGGCCATGGGGCACAGGAACTTAGCGCCGCCGTACTCCAGAATGTCACGGATGGTCAGCTTCCAGCCTGTGGGAACGCCCTTCTTAGTGGGATCGTCGGAC
>JAZSDS010000035.1:0-3849 GCA_045531275.1 Faecousia sp. | reverse complement strand
TTAAGTTTGAGGGTGCCAACCGTATGCGTCAGGCTGAGCAGGGCATTGGCGCTCTGTCTGAGAAGGTTGACTCTCTGGTTATCATCCCCAACGATCGTCTGAAGTACGTCACCGATCAGAAGATCACCTTTGCCAACGCTTTCGGCATTGCTGACGATGTTCTGAAGCAGGCAGTTACCTCTATTTCTGAACTGGTCGGTTACTCTGAGCGTGTTATCATCAACCTGGACTTCGCTGACGTTTCTGCTGTCATGAAAGAAGCAGGCCGCGCACATATGGGCGTGGGCATCGCATCCGGTCGCGAGAAGGCTGAGCAGGCTGCTCTGGCTGCCGTTGCAAGCCCCTTGCTGGAGACCTCTATCAACGGCGCAACCGGCGTTCTGGTCAATGTTACCGGTTCTGCTGACCTGACTCTGGATGATGTTGAGACAGCTGCCGGCATCGTTCAGGAGGCTGCTAACCCCGAGGCTAACATTATCTTCGGCGCTACCTCTTCCGATGAGTTCGTGGATGAGATGCGTGTTACCGTTATCGCTACCGGCTTTGAGCAGAAGGCAGAGGAGAAGGAAGAAAAGGCCGCTTCCGGCAG
Source organism: Faecousia sp. (assembly GCA_045531275.1). Taxonomy (GTDB): domain Bacteria; phylum Bacillota; class Clostridia; order Oscillospirales; family Oscillospiraceae; genus Faecousia. The sequence continues at coordinate 3,260 of JAZSDS010000035.1, read as the reverse complement.
CGCTTCCAAGTCTGCTGACGATATTGAGGACATCTTCAAGATCTTCAACCGCTAATTGACACATTGCTGCATCCCGGGCGTAATGTCCGGGATGCTTTTTTGTAAAGGAGTAGTTATGGGTGCGTATAATGCATTGGCTGCCAGTTATGACAGGCTGACAAACGATGTGGACTATGCCGCTGTGGTGGACTTCTATTTCCAAATTTTGGACAGGGAAGGCTTACAGCCCAGAACAGCGGTAGACCTGGCCTGCGGAACCGGCTCTGTAGCTTTGCTTCTGGCAGAACGGGGGTTATCCGTAACAGCAGTGGATATGTCCGAGGAAATGCTTTGCGTGGCAGCGCAGAAGGCACAGGGAATGGAAGATCCTCCCCGGTTTATCTGTCAGAAGCTGCAAGGATTATATTTGCCTAAGGCCGTGGACCTGGCTGTGTGCGCCTTGGACAGTATCGACTACATCGTGGATCCTGAGGATTGTCAGGCTGCTATAAAGCGTGTATATAAGGCGCTAAACCCAGGGGGCTGCTTTATCTTTGATGTAAACACGCCCCTGAAGCTCCAGGCTATGGACGGTCAGGTGTTTCTGGACGAAGATGACGATGTGTATTGCGTCTGGCGGGGTGAATTTGACTGGCAGAGCAATATCTGTTCCTATGGCATGGACCTGTTTCAGCGTATGGGGGCAGTGTGGCAACGCAGCTTTGAGGAGCATAGGGAGTACGCATACTCAGCCCAACAGTTGACACAATTTCTACGCCAGGCAGGCTTTACCCATATTGAGGTCTATGGAGACCGACAGTTTCAGGCGCCTGAACCCGGCGAACAGCGGATCTATTTGAAAGCAAGAAAGGGAATTGTAAAATGAAGGATTATTTAGTACGTGGTATGAGTATGGACGGCCTTGTGAAGGTGGTAGCCATCCGTTCCACAGAGCTTGTCCGCAGAGGCGCGGAAATTCAGGGCACTACCCCTAATGCCACAGCGGCCTTTGGACGGGCGCTGACTGCTGCTTCCATGATGGGCAATATGCAGAAGGTCGAAAACGGTTCTATGACCCTGCAGATCAAGGGCGGCGGACCTATTGGCAGCATTGTGTGTGTGTCTGATGCCATAGGTAATGTCCGGGGCTATGTGCTGGAACCTAAGGTCCCTCTGGTAGAAAAGCATCCCGGAAAGCTGGATGTGGGCGCTACTGTAGGTGCTGACGGAACACTGACGGTGATCCGTGACCTGCAGATGAAAGAACCCTACGTTGGTTCTATTCCTCTGATATCCGGTGAAATTGGCGATGATGTTACGGCATACTTTGCCCAAAGCGAGCAGACACCCACAGCCTGCGCCCTTGGTGTACTTGTGGACAGGGATATGCGTGTTAAGGTGGCTGGAGGATATTTGATCCAACTGTTGCCTGGCGCAACCGAGGAGACCATCGAAACAGTGGAAAAGGGGATCCAAAGGGCTGGCGCAGTAACAGCAATGCTGGAGCAGGGTATGACTCCCGAGGATATCCTGGGTCAGGTCTGCGGAGATCTGGGCGTTGTGTTCATGGAGACTACAGAGGTAAGCTATAAATGCTACTGCTCCAGAGAGCGGGTCACTGCTGCGCTTATCAGTCTGGGCAGAAAGGAACTGACAGAAATTGCCCAGGAGGGGAAGCCTTTTCCTGTGGAATGTCAGTTTTGTGATGAGGTTTATAAGTTTGAACCTGAGGATATTTTGGAAATCTTGAAAAAAGTTTAAAATACACGTAAAAATGGTGGTAACACTTTGAATGATCAGGGGAGAAAATTGTCCCTAAAAAAACAAAAAAAGTGCTTGACAAATAAGGCTTCCTTCGGTATAATGATACCCGTCGCTGAGATGTAAACGCATTTCGCACAGGTAAGGGAGCATAGCTCAGCTGGGAGAGCACATGCCTTACAAGCATGGGGTCACAGGTTCGAGCCCTGTTGTTCCCACCATATCTGGCCCGGTGGTGCAGTCGGTTAGCACGCCAGCCTGTCACGCTGGAGGTCGACGGTTCGAGTCCGTTCCGGGTCGCCATATTGCATCTGAGCAGAGCGATATGCTCTGCTCAATATGCCTCTGTAGCTCAGTTGGTAGAGCAGTGGACTGAAAATCCACGTGTCGTTGGTTCGATTCCGACCGGAGGCACCACGGTTTCTTTTTAGGAACCGAGATGCGGGTGTAGCTCATCCGGTAGAGCGCCACCTTGCCAAGGTGGAGGTAGCGAGTTCGAGCCTCGTCACCCGCTCCAATTTTATTATCCTGAGCCATAAGGCTCGAATGATTTGTTGTAACAGTCCTGTGGACTGTTACGCGCGACGGCTTGACGGAGCGCAACATTTATTTTCGCAAAAGCGAAAATGCAAGCGAGCCTCGTCACCCGCTCCAATAAAATAAAATAGGAACGCTAGGCGTTCCTATTTTCATAAATGGTACCGTGGCCAAGTGGTAAGGCAAGAGTCTGCAAAACTCTCATTCCCCAGTTCAAATCTGGGCGGTACCTCCAAAAATCCCGAATGCGAACGCGTTCGGGATTTTACTTTTTCACTCTTAACTCTTCACTTTTCACTAAACCTCGCATTCGGATTTTTGGAAAGTAATAAGTAATAGTGAATAGATAAGAAGTATTGCGGCTCCACCGCTTTTATGCTATAATAGTCCTGATAATTAAATAAGGAGAGATGTGCAATGGAATATACCCTGAAAAGAAATACGCTGCCTTTGAATGAAGAGTACGACGTGATCGTATGCGGCGGCGGTCCTGCCGGTGTTACTGCAGCCATTTCCGCGGCCAGAGAGGGCGCAAAGACTCTGATTTTGGAAGCAAGCGGTTGCCTGGGCGGTATGAGCACCAACGGTATGGTCAATATGTTCCATAACATGGGTGATGGCATTCGCAATGTTTACGGCGGTCTGGCCGATAAGCTGGTCCGCAGACTGAAAAGCTATATGCCCCATGTGGACCCGGAGGAATGGCGCATCGTTCCCATCGACTATGAGCGCATGAAGCAGATCTATGATCAGGAGGTAGTCGCCTCCGGTGCTAAGATCCTGTTCCATTCCATGGTCTGCGGTGTGGAGATGAAGGACGACCGGAATATCGATGTGATCCTGGTGTCCAACAAGCACGGTCTGACAGCTTACCGGGCCAAAGTCTTTGTGGATTGCACCGGTGATGCTGACCTGTATGCCTGGGCCGGCAAAGAGTTTGATCTGGGTACCGGCACCGGACACTTTATGCCTGCCAGCATGTG
>JAZSDS010000047.1:0-44616 GCA_045531275.1 Faecousia sp. | reverse complement strand
CACTTCGGGCATCTTCGCCTGGAATTCATGGCGCATATCGTCCTGCTTCTTCTCATCCCGGGAGAAAATACGGATCTCGCCAATGTCGGTCTGTAAGAAGCGGTTCAGCACCGCATTGCCGAAGCTACCGGTACCACCGGTAATCAAAAGTGTTTTTCCTGTAAACAGTCCCATAGTATTCTCCTTATGTATCAACAAGATTTTATGTCATTTGGCTTTTCTTAAAAAATGCACGGGATTCAATGCCTTGAGTTGCCACACCAATACCTTTCGTCCCTCGGCAAAGAAAATGTTCAGTGCAAACAAAGACACGAACTGGGTCACCACAGTAGCCACCGCTGCACCAAGGATGCCGATAAATTGGATAGCGATATAATTGACAACCAGATTGAGCACAACACTGACAATCTGAGAGATCATCACGACCTTACCTTGATTAGTCATAGCGAAATGTCCGGACCGCAAGCAGGAGTTATACACAAAGAACGAGCCCAAAACATAGATTCTATACACTGACAAAGACTCCATATATTCCGCAGACATCATTGTAAAGATGTACGGCAGAACCACAAAGGACAGTGCTACGCCCACAATACAAAGCCATGTCAGAATTGAAGATACTTTTATATAATACTTCTCGTATTCCTTTTTGTCCTGTGCATTCAGCCTCAGCAGATTAGGGTACACAGACTCCCGGATGGGAAACACTGCGATTTCCACCACACTGATCAGCTTGATCGCGATGGCGTAAATACCAACATCTGCCTTGGACAGCATTTCACCGATCATGATACTGTCACACTTGGTATAGATCGTGGTACACGCAGTGGCCACCGCAAAGGGCAAACTGTCTATGATAATCTGCTTAAATAGTGCCTTATTCAGCCTGCCTACAGCGATCTTACCGAACTCACATCTGTACAAAACATAAGTGATCAGCATTGTGATGGTTGTGGAGATCAGGGCGATCACAGCAATATAGGAAACCGGAAGATCCAGGTATACCGCCAGCAGCTGCAATCCAAAACTGACAAAAGCTGCGCAGTCTGAAGCCAACACAATTTTTTTGGATTTGAGAAGATACTCAAACCGGTTTGTAATGCCAAATTGAATACTGCCGATCAGAGAGCTCCACAGAAGCACCACAAATATGAAGTTGTATTCGCTGTCGCCTTTATACAGCAGCAAATAGACTGTACCGACAAGGCCCGCCACCAGAGACATGAGTACCCTAGCAAGAGTGGAGGCCAGAACCACCTCTTTTTCATCGTAATCCACATAGAATTTCTTGACCACTGTGGCATCCACCAGGTAGGTCAAAAGTTCAAACATGGCAACCATACTGATTGCATATTGGTAGGTTCCGTAGTCATTTGCACCGTAATGATTTGCAACCAAAAGGGTCACAAGAAAACTGAACCCAAATTTAAACACCTTGTCGAATAACATCCATAAAACATTACCCAGTGTTTTTTTGCCGTTACCACTTATTTTCATCTTGCATTAAACATCCTATTGCTTAGATAAAATTGGGCGCAATGCAGCCAAGTATGCAGGTTTTTCCTTCCCGCACGGTTACACAAGCGCGTCAAAATCCACCCGCTCAAACACTGCCAGCTTACCGCCTCTTGTTGCGTTGAGTATCTCAAAATCGCTGCAGTCCGCACATTTTCTTGCGCTGGAATAAGCGTTTGTGATCTCTATGATCTTTGTGGCGTGACCCTGCTCGGCAACACCCTGGCTGGAGTAGAAGTGGTTGACCTGACTATCATTTGTTTTCAGAACATTTCCGTCCTTGTCCACCTCCACAGCATAGCTGTGGTCAATTCCCAGCAGGTAGATTTTTTTAAAGCCCATATAAGCCGCCGCCTGCATCATGGAATAGGTCACGGTAAGGCCTTCGTACACATTTTTAGACACGTCCCGGGTGAACCGGTATTCGTTGTTCTTCGGCGGGCAGAAGCGCACATAGAGCACCCTCAGTTTATCACTTTCCTTGACCTGTGCTGGGAACTGCTTGTAGAAATTCATGGACACAAAAAGGTTTTCTACTTCCTCAGCGATATTGGGATAGGTCTTAAATACATTCTCCACCGCAATGGAGTCCTGCACGAAATAATAAGTCGGCCGCCAATTTGTTTTCTCAAAGATTCTGTAGATGCCGTTAGAGCCAAAGGTTACTTTGTCGGACAGCTTCTCCAAGTCCCCCACTCGCAGGCTGGGGCCGTTGCCGATGATATAACATTCCTCGGTTTTTGCACAATTCTTCATCTGTCTGAGTTTCTGCTGCTGATCCTTATTCATAGCGACAGGAATTGCTCTTTTGAAGTTATGGAACTGAAAATAATAAAACACAGTTCTCAATCTTCGCATGTCTCTAAGCACATTTTTAAGCTTTGCAACGTTCAATCCTATTCCTCCCCCTATACGGATGTCGGCTTTCACATATGCCGGCAAAAACAAACAGATACAGTGTACTATGCATATACATAAAGCCACTGAACATACCAATAATCAAGAAAAACACTACAAAGGCCGCATAAGGTCCTGCCAACTCGGAGTTTGCCTTGTAGTAAAACAAGAACACACCGATCAACCGGATGGCAAACAGCATATACAGGACAAATCCAACCAGGCCAAAGGAATACAGCTGCTCCACCCACTCGTTATGCTGAGAATAACCCGCACTGCCAATACCTGTACCAAACAGCATTTGGAAAAAGCCTCTTTGACCGATCTCTGCCAGCGCGTCCGTCCATCTTTCCACTCTGCCGGAACCGCTCTCCAGTTGCTCTCTTGTAAATCTATCGCTTATAAAACCGTCAAAGTAATTATCCGCAATAACAAACGCAATACAGATCAGTACAAGTGCCGCAATCATTCCGAAAACACCTGTAAAGAATTTCCCTCTCACCTTGTTGTTAACAACAATATAGACCAGCAGCATCAAAGGATAGGCAATCAATGCCGATCTTTTCAACGAAGCACACACAAGAACTGCAATTAGAACGATCAGTGCCTTCTTCAGCCAGCCCTTGCGCATCATCAAAATCAATGGCACAAATACCAAAATGCGGAAGACGATATTCAGAACCGCGCGCTCTTTCTCCACAGCTACGTGGGCATAGTTAAATGTTTTGACGAATTCGTATACATAGTACCCCAACATCAACATACACAGAGCAATCACAAACCGCTCGTCGCTCATGTCCTTTACGCAATACCGTTTCATCAAGAGGAATGCAAACATCCACCAAACGGTAAAGCCCACATAGGTTGCTGTGGTCCACAGCGGAATCTGAAACATCAGGCAGTTCATGGTCGTCCACACAGTCATTCCCAGGAGAACCGGCGTGTACGGGCCATAGCCTCTAGCCAAATCTGTTTTATAAAGCATTGCGCTCAACACAATTCCCATAATGGTAAGCGCCAGCATAATATGGGACGCGCCTCTGCTCTGCCCTGTAAAGTTGTAGCTGGTGGATCCCGTTTTGACATCCAAATATGTATATATAAAGATTAGTGCGAACACGATGAACATCGTGATTCTTCTTTTTTTGAATCTGATATACATGAAATAATCCTTTCGTGGATCAATTTATCCACGGGCAAACCGGCTCTTCGCCGCCATAATAAGTATGCTCCAGAATTGCCGCAAGGTATTGGGCGACATCCCGCGATGTGATCCGGCTCTGGTATTGCCGCGCCTTGTCTTTCCATTCGTTGATAAGGCCTGGATTATCGATCACGCTCTGCATGGCTTTATAAATAGCCTTGGCGGAAAATGCAGGCACAACCACACCGGCACCGCTGGCGGCGATCATCTCATCACTTACCGCAAGGTCTGTGCAGATAACACCGACGGAAGCCGCCATTGCCTCATAGACGATCATATTCCAGCCTTCGCCCTTGCTGGGGACAATGACCACATCATAATCCCGGATGTTCTTGACAACCTCCTCTGACTTCCAGCTGCCCATAAAGTTGACGTGCTCTTCGCTGTTGATCCATTCGATGATCTTGTCCCGGTCTTTTCCGTAACCGCCCACCATGTCCAACACCCAGTTGTCGCCTTTGAGCATCTTCACGGACTTGGCAAGGTAGTCAATACCCTTGGTAGAATACATGAATCTGCCGATATACAAAAAGCGGATCTCACGATTTTCCTCATTGTGGTAAACCGGCTCGTACATCTGCAGCTCGGGACAATACATAAACGGATACATTCTGTCTTTCGGCCAACCGACTCTATGGTACTCCTTCACGCCCAACTGACCCAAAGGAAGCAGCACGTCAATTCTGTTTCTGTACTTACAGCACAGAGCGGAATACTTTACGGTCTTTACGATGGCGCGCAGGATTCTGTTAAGCGTTCCCGTCTTTGTATAGAATGGAACGGGTCTTTCCGTGACCGTGCAGATCTTGGTCTTGTCATTGCAGTGCATATACACTTTCTTCGCAATTGCGCTGGAAATGCCTGCCACGATGTTGATAGCAGACGGATGCTCTTCCATAAAGTTCTTGATGAATGCATCCATATCACCAACCTGATTGAGATAAATCACCTGGGCATTGCCGTAGTTGTTGTCATCCCAATTCAACTTTTTTCTGTCTTCGCCCCATTCGCCAAGGCAGATGTAATATACCTTGTTATCCCACAAGTAGGTCATTTCGTTATAGGCGCCACGTTCCACCTTGGGCGGTTGGGAAAACCAAAAAACAAGTTCATCATGCATAATAAGTAGCTCCTTTATTGCATTATTTCCTTATAGAGGTCTAAATAGTTGCTGTACGAGTTTTCCTTTGAAAACACTTTCGCCCGTTCTGTGCAGGCGGTCATAATCGAAGGACCCTGGGAATGCAAGGACTGTACCGCATCCAAAAATTCTTCCACCACATTTCCGTCTGTGTGGATCACTCTGCCGCAGGTTTTGTCAATGGTTTCCGGGCAGGCAGTGGTGTCCATTGTGATAACCGGCGTTCCGCAAGCCATGGCTTCTACATTCACCAGGCCAAAGGTTTCCGCCGGGGAAGGATTCCACAGAACATCGGCGCAGCTGTAAAGTTCTACCAGCTGCTGCCGGTTGTCCGTTCTGGAAAAGGCGATGATTTCCTCCGGCAATTGCTTGCGCACGGAGTCCTGAACACCCACCATGACGATTCTGTACGGCAGTTCTCTGCGGCGGATCTCTTCCGATGCCTTGAGGATATGGTCCAGGCCTTTTCTTTTCGACCAGCCGTCTGTGACACAGAGGATCATGGTCTCTTCCTCTGTAATGCCCAAAATCTTTCTCATTTCCGTTTCCGCAGGGGCAAACTGTTCCAAATCCACACCGTTATAAATTCTTCGGACAGGATACTCCTTCAGGAAAGATTGCCGTGTCTGATCTGCCAGCCAGTCAGAGACCGTTGTGATCACCAAATTGTCACAGCCGGTAAAGATCTCCCGTTTCTCCGCGATATTCTTTTTGGATCGATCCAGCAGGAAACTGGCCGGGTATTCTGTCTTTCTGGAACACCGATCGCAGGAACAATCTTTCCATTTTTCACAATGATCGTAAATATAGTGGGTGCAATGTCCGGTGAAGGGCCAGCAATCATGGAGTGTCCACACTACCGGAATATTGCTTTTTTTCAAATAAGAAAACAACAGACGGATATTCAAATAACTGCCGTGCAGATTATGCATATGGATCACATCCGGACGGTATTCCTCGATGGCTTTGATCGCCTTCTTGGTGGCCCGAACCGACCCGAACCCCTGTCTGTCAAACAATCTTGTGATCAGCACATGGAAATACACCGCTAGTTTTGTATCGATCCGCAGTGCATTCAAATGGGCAGGGGCTGTATACCGTCCATACAGGCACATGGCCTCGTCGCCGTTTTCATGCAAAAGGTCTGCAATGTCTCTGACGATGCCACCCGTGCTACTGCGTCCGCATACCGTGTTAATGAATAATGCTTTCATTTGATTTGCAGGCCCTTTCCGTCTGTTCAATCAAGTCAATAATGTCTTTCGTACATTTTTTTCTGGTAAGATTCTCTTCAATATATGTCCGGGCATTCTTGCCCATAGACTGACAAGCGCCCGGATTTTGGGCAAGCTTTCTGATATTTTCCGCCAGTGCTTCCCCATCCCCGGCACGGGAGAACAAACCGCAGCCGTGGTTAGAAACAATTTCCTCCAACAATGTATCGGGGTCAAAACTGGCCAGCACCGGACGGCCGCAGCCCATAATGCTCCAGGTCTTACTGGGCATTGCAAAGCTGCCTGTGCCTTCTTTGCAGGAAACGATGCAGGCATCACCCATGCTGTATACCTCACAAACCCGCTCCTGGGGTTGCAGCGGATATAATCTGACATTGTGCATCTCCTTGTCCCGGATGATCTGCTGCACTTCCTGCTCCATGACACCGTTGCCAAAGATCACAAAGTTGATGCTCGCATTCTCTTTGAGCAGCATCGCAGCGTCCAGAATCACATCAATGGCCTGGGCATAGCCCAAATTGCCCGCATATACCACAGTAAACGCTTCGTCCGGGATCTGCAATTCGCGCATCAGCGCATTGTCCGCTTTCTCCACAGGATGGATCACATTTTCGTCTGCCCAGTTGTAAACGACCGTGATCTTTTCTGCCGGCACGCCTCTATTGACCAATGTTTCCTTCATGCTCTCAGAGATGACAATGATCTTGTCGGCTGCACGGTAAGTAATGTCAGAAATCCAATTGCCCACCCGGCACAGCGTGGAGTTTTTTCCGATCATGCCCGCCGTCACCATGGATTCGGGGAAAATATCCTGGCAGTTGAAAACAAAGGGAACTTTTCTGATTTTTTTAATAATGTTGCAGACAATCCCTTGAAAAGGAGGGGTGCTGCCTGCAAAGATCAGATCCACCTTCTTCTCCCGTAAGCCGTGCCACAGCTGTTTTACACAGCAGAACACATACCGGAGCAATCTCTGCGGGGAGCGCTTTCCTTCCCGATACATGCCGTAGCGGCGGATCTGCAATCTGCCCTCTGCCAGATTTTCCTTGCGGGGTGTCGCCTTTGCAATTTCCCGTGCAACTCCTCTGGAAGGCACGGGGATATGTAAATGCACATAATGACCTGCAGCAGCCAAATCTTCCGCAGTATTCGCGTCCAGTTCTATACCTGCCGCAACTTCAGGTTTATAGTAAGCCTTAAATTCTAATATGTGCATAAGGGTTTACCTCTTAATCCTTATTTCTGTACACTCTGTCGGGGTGCAACAGCGTATCAATCGTCTTGAAAATGATCTTCACATCCAGAAGGAAACTGACATTGTTTGCATACCATGCATCCAGCATTCGCTCATCGTGGGAACTCAGTTGGTTTCTGTTATATGCCTGGGTATATCCGGTCAGGCCGGGCAACACCTTGAACTTATCCCTCTCTTCTTCCGTAAAAGTCAGTGCCTGGGAATCCAGCACAGGTCGGGGGCCGATCCAAGCCATATCACCCTTGAGGATATTAAACACTTGGGGCAGCTCGTCGATGCTGAGTTTGCGGATAATTTTCCCCACTTTTGTCTGTCTGTCATCGGTGGCAGAGTTGTATGTGCTGCCGTCGGCATTCAGCAGGTTGGGCGAATCCACCTTCATGGAGCGGAACTTGTACATTCCAAAGATTTTGCCGTTTTTTCCGGCTCTTTGGGAAACATAAAACAGCGGACCCTTATCCTCCGCATAAACAATGGGCTTCAAAATCAAAGCCGCAAGCAAAACAAACGGCAGAGCAATCAAGGCAAACAAAATGCCAAGCAGCCGCTTAATCACGGTTTTATACATTTATTTCCCTCCATAATACGCTCTAACAGTTTCAGAAATATAGTGCATTTCCTTTTCCCCGTACCGTTGATCGCAGGGAATGGTGATGCAACGGGCTGCGATATATTGCGCATCCGGGAAGTGCTCCATGGCCTCATTTTCCCGCCAGTGTACATTACAGTAAATACCCTTGGAAATCAGATGCCGCAGCAATTCCTCCCGATCTTCAACCAGGATCACCATACCCAGGGGGGTCATGGCACCTTGTCGGTCGACCAGCACTTTCACCTGTGGGATAGGAGCAAGCAGCGCCCGGAGCATATCATAGTTGCGGATCCGCTGTTCTCTGATCTGAAGAAAATCTTGGTGCTTCAAAAGATCTTCGGAAACACGGGACATCCGACGGATCGTGTAGTCACTGAACAACGCTTCCATTCCCACTCTGTTATAGGACAAGAATGTTTCCTTTAATGCTTTATCTTCTCCGCCGTCTGTCAGATATTGGTGCTTGAGTATCTGTGCGGTGAAATAATTCAGTGTGTAATCATTGGCAGCATCTGCAAGGTCGAACGCCATCGGCTCTTTGGACAGCAGTATGCCGCCGTCAGGGATGGGAAACCACTTCCTCAGACTGCCGATAATGTAATCGCCAAAACCGACGCAAGTTTCGTCTTCAGACAACAGTGAAAGGCTGATGTCTTCTACCACGATCATGCCTGCTTTTTGCGCTTTTTGCAGGAATGTTAAAAACGCCGGTTCTATTTTCTGTCCGAAAAACTGCACCACATAGATAACGGCTTTGTCTTCGATATCTATGGTGCCAAAATCAACAGACAAATCTGTATTCACACCATAGTATTGCAGCGACATGCCCGCTCTTTTTGCGGCACCGCTTACAGAATCGCACACAAAGGCAGGAAGATAGAGTTTGCTGTAGCCGGCTTTTTTCAGGTGCTTCATCTGTGCCTCGATTGCCGATCTTCCCGTATTGAAAAGTGTTGTTACAAAGTTGCGACCTTGTTCAATTGGCAGACGCGGACCGTTTGCGATCGATCCGCCACGGTGAATATCCAAAGGATCAATCTCAAAAATGCTTCCTATTTCCATAGTTAATACTGCCTTCCCTTAAAGAAAACGCGTATGGTGTTTTTTATCTTTCCGCCTGCTCCAAATAATACTTAGCCATGTAAAGGTCGCGCATAGCATCTATATCCACAGAGTGGCTATTGTCCATTACGAACGGCAGGCTGTTATCGTTGAAGCTTGTGTTTTCGTCAATTTGGTCTGCCTCGTTGATGTAGATGCAACCATTGACACGGTAGTAATCCGGCATATCCTGCCTGCGGCAGGTGCTGGATACATTCAGCAAGGGTACCAACTGATTCTCCTGGATAGACCGGATCAGCAGCGGATGGTCTTCCACCCGGCTGACGGAAACCAAAGGGGTACACCCTGCTTCCATATAGGTTTCGATGGCGCCGTCAATATCCTCAGCGGTACGCAAGGGCTGGGTCGGCTGCAGCAGAACCACAGTATCAAATTCCATGCCCTGATCGCGCAAAGCTTGCACAGTATGTACAACCGCATCCACGGTTTTGGCGGTATCCGATGCCAGTTCCGCAGGCCGGAGGAACGGAATCTCCGCGCCCCATTCCCGGGCAACCGCTGCAATTTCCTCGTCATCCGTAGAGACCATAACATAGTCGATATACTCACTTTGCAGCGCAGCCGTGATAGAATAACTGATCAGAGGCTTTTCACACAGATCAATAATGTTCTTGCGGGGGATTCCCTTGCTTCCGCCTCTGGCAGGGATCCACCCGATAATCTTTTTGTTCTTATACATAGTTTACATACTCATATCCACAAAGCGCTTCTGAATCTCCATTTCCCAGAAAGCAGGCTCCTTCACGATTTGTATAAACATTTCTGTACTGTTGCCGCTGCCGAAAGTAAAGGAAGAAGTTCTGTGGTCAGCAATGCAGTTGATGGTTTCTTTGATTTGGTCAGCATCTTCGTCAGCATGCTGAATATTGGTGCTGACCTTCACAGAATAGCGGCCGCTCTGTCTGGTGCCGATATCGATGGCAGGAACACCGTAAATACCGGCCTCCCGGATACCTGCGCTGGAGTTGCCTAGCATAAATTCTGCATTTTTCAGCAATGTCAGGAAATACTCAAAGCGCAAGGACGGGAACACCTTAAATCTGCTGTTTCCCTGGAATCTCTTGTATTCGTTCAAAATGACCTCGGAACCCAGGTCGTTGTTGGGGTATACGACGATGTAGTTCTTGCCGCTTTCCATAACGGCATCCACAACGGTTTTGATCTTGGTTCCAACGGTCTGATACTCGGTAGTCACCGGGTGGTACATCAAAATGCCGTACTGATCAAAATCAATATCATATCGTGCCTTTGCGTCACCCAGCTGGGGCAAGCTATCGCTCATCATAATATCAATGTCCGGAGAGCCGATGACAAAGATACGATTGGTCTCTTCGCCCAGCTGGATCAGGCGATCCCGTGCCTCTTCCGTGCAGACGAAATGCACATGGGCAAATTTGGAAATGGCATGCCGGATGGATTCGTCAATGGTTCCGGAAACCTCGCCACCTTCAATGTGACCGATCTGGATATTGTGCAATGCGCCGACCACAGCGCCGGCAAGGGCGTCCATACGGTCGCCGTGGACCAGAATCATGTCCGGCTTCACATTTTCCACATAGCCGGACAGGCAGGAAATGGTGTTGCCCAGATTCACGCTGGCATTCTGGGTCTGTGACAGACCGTAAGCTACATAAATATTCTCATATTTGTCCTTCAGAACTTCTTTGTATGTGCTCCCGAAAGTGTCGGACAAATGCATACCGCAGACAAAAACATATACACTGAACTGCTCGATCTTGTCCATGGCCTTCATCAGTGGCTTCATCTTGCCGTAATCGGCCCGCGTTCCGGTGATAAACAGTACTTTTTTCTTTTCCATTGTCAGCCCTCTACCATCTTCCAGGTTAATTGTGTGTCGTTGGGAATATCCACTGTTGCTTTTTTGCCCAGGATGGATTCAAAGTGTTCCGCCAAAATCTCGCCTGTTCCGGGACGCTTTACCCACAGATTGTCATAGGTGAAAACCTCACCTTTTTTCACAGGGCGAATCGTGACCGCTGTGGCGAATGCAAAGTCAATGGTCACCTGTTCTTCCTTTGCGGCAGTCTTTTCGCCGCCCAGCATCAGGGGAATATCCTTTGCCGCGGCAACCAGTTCCGCACACGCTTTTTCGTCCATGGAGCAGACCACATCGGGACCGGGTCTGTCCATCACATCAATAAAGTGCCGTTCCACAATCGCTGCGCCCAGCGCCATTGCGCTGATGCAGGCTGTATTGGTCATGGTGTGATCCGACAATCCTACCGGCACACCGGGGAAGGCGCGCATCATCTCCTGCATGGCACCCAATCTCACAAGGCGAGGGTCTGTAGGGTACAAATTGGTGGTATGCAGCAACGCATAGGGAACATTTGCCGCTTCCAAAATATCCACTGCTTTTTGAATACTTGGAAGATCGTTCATGCCCGTTGATACAATCATGGGCTTGCCAAAAGATGCCACATGTTTGATTAAGGGATAGTTGTTCAGCTCGCCGGAGCCGATCTTATAGGCCGCCACACCGAAGCGTTCCAACCTGTCAGCCGCTGCGCGGGAAAAAGGTGTGCTGATAAACAAAAGGCCCTTGGACTCAGCATACTGCATCAGCTCATATTCTTCCTCCTCGGAAAGCGCGCATCTTTCCATTACATCATAGATGGACACATCGCTGTTGCCGGGGATGACTTTTTTGGCCGCATGGCTCATTTCGTCCTCCACAATATGGGTTTGGTGCTTGATCACTTTTGCACCGGCGCGGCATGCTGCGTCCACAATTTCTTTTGCGACCTGAAGACTACCCTCGTGGTTGATGCCCATTTCGGGTATCACCAGAGGCTCCTGGCCGATGCCGACCTTAATATTTCCAATCATGAAAGTGGACTGCATAGATTAAAACCCCTTTCTTGCAATAAAAACCATTATTTTACGGCAGCTTGATACACCGCCAGCACCGCCGTTGCTTTTTCCACGGCCTCTGACAAGTTTTCGCCTTTGGCAACGATGTATCCACAGCCGTCCAAATTCGTATGATACTCGTTCACCTGCATCCCCTCTGTCATATGGTGGCAAATCTCCACATTATACTCCCGTTCCAGTGTCTCTGCGTTGGGAAGTTTCTCCAAAACGCCCTGACGAAATGCCAGCAAGCGGGTAGCCACGGCCTCCGGGTGTGCCCTGGGTGTGAAATCGCAGGGATCGCCCACAGCGCCCCGAATCATGTTACCCATATAGTCCACACCCTTTCCCAAAGGAATGATGTGAGAACCAATGAGGTTACCGCCCATACGGGCGCCAACGTCGATAATGTGGACACCGCCCGCTTCGGTGATCAGAAGATCCATATTTACAGAACCGTGGTTCACCTCCAGCGCCTGCAGCGCCTTGGTGACACAGGCGATGACTTTTTCTTCCATAGCAAGAGATAATCCGGAGGGAATGGCGTGACCCAATTCCGCATAATAAGGCGGTTCAGTCATCCATTTCTGCATCACCGCCAATACGTGGATTTCGCCGTTTTCCACATAAAACTCCACGCCGTACTCACGACCGATGATGAAAGGTTCAACCGTAGCCTTGCGGGTCAGGGAGCATGCCATAGCGTCCTTGCAGACGGCAGCAAAGTCCTCTGCGCGCTCCACTTTGGCTGCGCCACGGCTTCCGGAGCCGTCACAAGGCTTCACCATTACGGGGTAAGTCACCGCATTTGCCAAAGCCGCAACGTCGGTTTCCTCGGAAACCTCATGGGCAAGGCCGGTATCATCAGCGCCTGCCTCATACAAGCACTTGCGGACTTCGTATTTATTTTTGATTCTTTTTGCAGATTCGTAGCGGATACCGGGAAGTCCCAGTTCTCTTGCGGTATAGGCCGCTGCCAGCACACCGTAGTCCGTAGCGGCGGTCAGCACACCATCCACTTGATGCTCTCTGGCAAAGGTACACACTGCTGCCTCGTCCACAATATCCACTACGCCGTAGGCATCAGCATAAGCAAGGCCAACAGCATTGGGATTGCCGTCCACCGCAAGGGTGTAATACCCCATGGCTTTGGCTTTTTGGATTACGTACCGCTGCAAAAAGCCAGCACCGATCACAAGTACTTTTTTCATATGGTTTCCTCTTACAGATAGGTTTTGAGAACCTTTATATAGTTGTCAATCACGTACTGCACCTGCTCATCGGTAAGGTTTGTGTGCAGAGGCAAGGTGATCTCATTGACAAAGTGGGCATAGGCATTGGGGAAGTCCTTGATGTCGAAGCCCAGCTGCTTATATGCTGTGTGCATGGGCAGGGGCTTATAGTGGACATTGCAGGCAATGCCGGCCTCCGCCATTTTAATGATGATTTCGTTGCGCTGCTCCAAGGTAATGCCAGGAATCCAAGTCAGGTACAGATGACCGGAGGACTGATACGCCTCGGTGTAATGTTTCAGCACCTTCACGCCCAGAGGCTTCAGTGCCGCATCATACTTCGCGACCAGCTTCCGGCGATGCTCCAGCATGCCAGGATATCGCTCCAGCTGCTTTAAGCCGATGGCGGCAGTCACGTCGGTCATGTTGCACTTATACCAGGTGCCCACCACATCGTACTCCCAAGCACCCAGTTTCGTCTTAGCAAGTGCGTCTTTGGACTGACCGTGGAGAGAAAGAAGCTGCAGCTTTTTATAGATCACTTCATCGTCAACGCCTTCAATGGTACGCCATGTCAAAGCGCCGCCCTCAGCGGTGGTCAGATTCTTTACCGCGTGGAAGGAGAAAGAGGAAAAATCAGCAACGCTGCCGATCATTCGGTCGCCCAGCTTTGCGCCGAAGGCATGGGCGGTATCTGCCATAATGGCAATTCTGCCCAACGCCTGCTGAATGTCGGATGCAGGTTTAAAAAGCGGACGTTTTTTCTCGGCAATAGCAAACAGTTTGCTGTAATCGCAGGGCACGCCGCCCAGGTCTACCGGAATGATCGCCTTTGTGTTTTCCGTGATGGCTGCCTCCACTGCGTCATAGTCCATCTCCAAAGCATCGGACTGGCTGTCGATAAGCACCGGCTTGGCACCCACATGGCACACAACCGATGCAGATGCGGTATATGTATAGGCCGGAACGATGACCTCATCACCGGGACCTACCCCCAGCACCCGCAGCGCCATCTCCGCGCATGCCGTCTGAGAGTTCAGACAAACACACTTGTTTGTGCCCACATACTGGGCAATATTCTTTTCCAGCTGTTTGGTCCGGGGTCCGGTGGTGATCCAGCCGGAGCGCAGCGCCTGCGCCACCTCCTGGACTTCCAGCTCAGAAATATCCGGAGGTGAAAACGGAATGTTTTTCCTATCGACTATGCAATTTGTCATTTCAACTCCTCCTCAAGTTAAAAGAAACTTGTATTTGAAACATTATCTTTACTTGCCCATTCTGTGCCATTAATTAAATTGTTTTCCTTAACCGTCAAAACAATCTGATTCTCTTGTGCACAGATATTAGCGATAAGATATGGTCTATCGAATATTTCACTGGCTAAAGTAGCACCGTTTTCAAAATGGCGATCTGGAGCATTGCCATCTTGGAAACTCAAAATAACAGGAGAAGTGCATTGCCCCACAATGGGGTTTAGTTTGTAAGTCATACGAAAAACTCCTTTTGCTCTACGCAATCTCTAATGCCACCTTCTGTGGCTTGATTCCCACAGTACTTAAACAGTAAATTTGCTCAGGAGTCAGGGCTTTTGCGGTCTTCGACCGGCCAGTAGGTTTTCCGTTGAGGCGCGCCTTTTGCTCGGATAGCCAGCGGCGAAGCCATACGCCCTCCACCACATAATCCGTAGGCATGTTGGTGTGTCCGTGGGTCTCGTAGTACTGCTGCACAAGACGAAACTTGGCGTTCCATGGATCTTCCGGCTGCCACACCATCCCCAGCACATCCAGCTTTTTCTTTCTAGGTTCACTGAGGGTGGTTTTATATGCTTCCCTTTGGCTACGAATCCAGCGACCCAGGCGAATACCGCTTTCTGTTACATAGGCAGACGGCACATTCAAATCACCATGTTCCTGCCGGTACTTACAGGCTTCCGCGTAGGCAACATCCCAGGTGGCGTTGTGCTTACCGACCCAGTTCATATCCAAAGCATCCAGTCGTGCCGTTTGTTCAGCAGTCAATTCCGCCCGGCGGTTTTGACCCTTCTTGCAAGAACGGACAGAATTTAGCCACGCACCCAAACGGATACCGTCTTTATCCACATAATCTGCCGGGACGTTCAAATGTCCGTGAGCGTGGTGGTAGCGCACTGCGGCACTATAATTTTGCTCCCACAGATAGTCCGGAACATCCCACACCATGCCGATGGCATCCAGTGCCTGGATCCGCTCCGGTGTCATGTAAGCACTTTGGACCCCACTTTTGCGGTAAAAACGTAGCTGTGCTATCCATCGGCCCAAGGCAACGCCATTGGTGCGTTTATCCGTAATACTTACCAACAAATGGCCGTGGGTCTCATAGAAATGTTTTGCTTCTGCATAGTTCCGTTCCCAACTCAAATCACGAACGCTTTCCCATCGCATGCCGATGGCATCCAGCAGTTCAATTTGGGGCTGAGTCAGCGTGCCGGCGATTTTTTTGTTATAAACCTGTCGCTGAGTATGCAGCCAGGAACCAAGAGAATACCCTTCCGGTGTCACATATCGCTTTGGCACTTCCAAGTTGCCATTTTCCTTGGCATAGCTTTTGGCGTAGTGATACATTAGGCTCCATGAAGCTGTCAGAGAATTGTTCAGCTTTTCAAACAGCTCCATGCAGTCACGAACTTCATCTATGACTTTGAAATGCTCGTTAACGATTTCCGTATCCTTGCCAAGAGAGCGATAATAGGTGGCTGCAATCTGCATTTCCTCTTCAACAGCACCGATGCTGTAAAGATTCTCGATATTCAAAACGATGTCGAAAATCACCGCATTCTGCTTTCTTCCTGCAGCCAATGCCCGACCAATTTGTTGTTTGTAGATGATGGGGGAGATTGTAGGGCGTAAAAGAATGACCCCATCCACATCTTCCACGTGAATGCCCTCATTCAGCATGTCAATACAGTAAAGCAATTTAAGATGATCGCTTTGGTCTTCCTTAAACGCTGCAAAAGCCTTGTCGGTTTCCGGATCGTCGGAATAGGCGCAGTAGACATGGGGTGTAGTATCCACGCCGGAAAACCACTGGGGTTCCATTGCAATCATGTCCTGCATATGGTCATAATTTGTACAGAACACTATGTATTTACCGCTACGGTTTTCTATATGCTTTTGGAAGATGGTCTCCATGCCGTCTGCTTTTTCCAGCGCTCGGCGCAACGCTTCCAGGTGCTGTTCGCTCTCATCCCGGACCGCTTTGCTTTTTGCGCAACGGACACGCCTTTCGTACTTCTCTAAATCTTTTTGATAAGAAAAAACGGACAGCACATATTTAGGGGGATTCAAAATACCTCGCACGATTGCTTCCCCCAGAGTCATCTCAGAAGCAATATTGCCGTCAAACAGCTCATCTGACATGTCCCGCCGATTATCCAGATAGCGAATTGCGGTAGCTGAGAGACCAAGTATGGGTACATCCGGGAAAGCCGTTAGCAGAGTCTGCACGCCCTTGCACCAAACCTCGGCACCACAGCGGTGGAATTCATCCAAAATAATGTAGTCCGGCTGGATAGCAGAAATTTCGCCCGGCATCATATTAATCAGACGGGCGTAGGTAAAGAAACGGATATTCTCTAAATTGTCGCCACCAGCCTTGTGTAGATTTTCCAATTGCGTCTTAAAAATATAGCTAGAAGGAGAAAGCCAGCAGATCGTCTTTTCCGGATTGTCCTCGCACAGTTTGAATGCGATAAAAGATTTTCCGGTTCCGGTTGGGTGGATCACGGCTGCTTTCCCGGTGGTCTGCAGCATTTGCACGGCTGCTATATATGCATCTTGATTGTGCTTAAACAACTCAATTGCCATAGCCCCACCTCCCCAGAATTTGCTGGTCTACTACATAATTCTCATTATGTTGTAAAAAGAAAACCACAGAAGCTTTTTAGCATCTGTGGTAAGGGAATTTGGGCGCACAAAGGCACACCCTCATTGTGTTTTGCAAAAAAGCTGCACTGAGGGTGCGTTTGTCGTACTCAAATGTATTAAATATGTATGCGTTTTCCGTGAGTTCTCTCTAAAACAAGGGTGCTACTTGATTTTTGTTGGTGTTTAGGGTATAATTTAACAAGAAAATTACCGCTATTATGCGCTAGCCTTACTACATAATGAGAATTATGTGGTTTTTCTTTTATTTAGACTATAAGGCCTAGGCGTTCGATCTTACGGCGGTGTTCGATGCCGGTGGTCATGATATAGATTCGGGTGGTATTGATAGAACTGTGCCCCAAAATATCGGCAAGCTTGGCAATGTCCTTTTCAATGCCGTAGAAAGTGCGAGCAAAAAGTTTTCGCAGATTGTGCGGAAAAACCTTGCTTGGTTTCACACCGGCCAGCTCGCAGAGTTTCTTCATGTCTGACCAGATGTTGCTGCGATTCAGCGGCTTTCCGGTACGGGTAATGAAGATCGTGCCAGTGGTGATGCCATGTCGCTTAACATAGTTCAGCAGAATATTCTTCAACTTGCCCGAAACGAGGATCGTCCGGGTTTTGTTTTTACAGTCCACAGTTACTTCACCATACCGGATTGCTTCTACGGTAAAGTACCGCAGCTCAGATACCCGGATGCCTGTTCCGCAAATGGTCTGGATCACCAGATTTAACTGCTCGTTTGTCTTGGATGCAGACAGTAACCGTAGATACTCCGCCTTGGTCAGTTCCTTATCCTCATTGCAATAAGTCTGCCGTTGGGTTCGGATATTTTTCGCCTTGCAGTTGGATAAGCCTAAGAATTCCAACAAGCTATTCACACTGGCGAGCATGGAGTTGATGGACCGGACTGCATAACCGCTTTCTGTTAGATTCTTCTTCCATGCAATAATCAACTCTTTGGAAATCTCGTTGCCGTCCGCATACGCGCAGAACATTTGCACATCTCGCAGGTACTTCTCCTGTGTTGCTGTGCTCTTTTCCTCTCGACAAAGGTAATTTGCAAATTCCTTGATTTGTTCAGTCGACAGTTTCATAATTTTTCTCCTTGATTTTTGATAGTAGTAATATTGTACCCAAAATCAAGTAAACTACGGAAAATGCAAAAATCCGCATACCTGCTTTTACGCAAGCATGCGGATGAATATATTATTGGTAACACCTCCCAATTAGGGATAATGTTAACACAGACGGCCTTTTTATGCAACTGTCAAGTTCGACGAAAAACTGCTGGTATCTCTGGGTTTTTCTGCCTTTCCTTACGAAAAAACTCGGTTTTTCTCGGTTCTTCTAGGTTGCTCACATAGAAATGTTTGTGCTATGCTCCTTGTGACATTATTCCCAAGAGGTGGCTGCACATTGAAATTGCTGATTGCTGTAAAATCAGAAATAATTGCGGATTCTCTCGCATCCGCTCTGTCCATATACGATATACATATTTGTGATACCGGTCCAGATGCCCTTACTATGCTGGAAATACTGCAACCGGAGATATTGCTTTTAGATCTTTCGCTTCCCATTATGGATGGATTGACCCTTCTTCGCAGGAGCCACTATAAGCCAAAGTACATTCTGGCACTTACAAATCTAGCCACCCCAGGTGTGCTGCAGGCAGCCGCTGACGCAGGTGTGCAGGATATGATTCTGATCCCTTGCACGATCCGTCACATTATAGAGCACCTGGATGCCCTAATAGAAAAAGCCCCCTCTACGGAAAGCTAATCCGCAGAGGGGACAAACAGTATTACATTTTTAGAATTTCTGTGTAAACGTCTCTTTCACCAATGCCGGTGCTGTTCTTGGCATAGAAGGTAACACGTGCTGTGTAGTAGTAACCCGGGTGCGCAGTGTTATATGTAACATAATTGATATACGAGCCTGTATTGTAATCCAGCATCTGTGGATAGTCTTCCGGCCAGAAGGTCTTCATTTCCGTCCAGGAACTCTGATCCGCAGAGCGATAAACGACGATCTCGCTAACACCAAGCTCGTCCATAATCGCAAGATTGGAATCTACATCAAACCAGATCTGGAACTTTCTCGTATCGGTTTTATAAAGATCTGTGCCGTATGAACCAAAAAACGCACTGCCTCTTGGTTCCACTGTGCTTTCTGCATAAGCCGGTATTGCTAAGGCAAAACTTAGCATAAGAATCATTGTAACAAAACGTGTGAATTTTTTCATTCCAAACTTCCCCTGTAAATCGACTTGATAATTTTGTAAACGTTATCCTTTTCGATATCTGTAAGGATCGAACATTCCACACCGTCTATAGTCCACATAACAGAAAGGTTATCGTCATTCTCCAAGATAAAGTGGCTTATATCTGCATAATCGTATACCTCAACAGCAGAATCTTCCTTCTCAAAGCGAGCCGTAATACTCGTAGAAATACGATAAGAAATAGTGATCAGTTGTCTGCCATCTCCAATTCTTGCGTATACTTTGTCTCCGCCAGGCGCCGGTGACATCTTCAACTCTGTTAATTCAAACCCATCCGGAAGCCACATAGGCACCACCGGTTCCGTCACGCCCATCTGCGTCACTTTGGAATAAAGCTGCTGCAACCCGGGATGCTCTGTAACAAAATCGCTGTCAGCATTGGGATAGCTTTCGCTTCTATCCGGGTCTACAAATTCGAACACACTGCTTGTCCAGCGGAACAGCACGTCCAAGATACTCTCTGCTCCAACTGTTCGGGGTAGTGCCATCACGACGATACAGGCAGCAGCTGCAACAGACGCGATCCCGGCGAGCCATCTGCGCTTATGTATAGACTGTTTAGATGATGTTTCATGTCTGCTTAATTTTTCCATAATTTCCAAGACCTCCGGTGTCTTCTCGACCGTGAGGTTCTTTTCTCTTTCTTCCAGTTCATGCAATATAGGCAATACCACCTCCTCGTTGGGATGTTCCTTTTCCAGCTCTGCCTGCAGAATTTTGTCCAATTCCTCTGTAGGCATTTGCTGCCATCCTTGATGTGGGCAGGTTTTATTCTCTCTCACTATGATCCCTCCTTGTTATATTGCATTCCTGCCAAATTTCCAAAATATATGCTATTCTGGAAATGAATTCACTATTTGTGGGTTTATTTGAAACAGCACGTCCGTCATAGGAAAAGTACCATTCCCACGCCTTTTTGCTACCGTGCCGCCAAGCCATTTTAATTGCGTCCCGTATGGCTTGCTCTATCAATTCTTCCGAGTCCTGCTTATAATACAGAGAGATTTCCAGATATATATCCTTCGCCAATGCGCGGGTTGGGTCTCTGCGTTGCAGCTCAATTGCTTTTTTAAGAAACTCAAAACCAACGTTTTTTGTGGGCACACCAAGCTCCATCAAGGCTACAATAATCGCGCCACGAAGGTTATAATGACCCAAATGTCGCACCAATAGCAATATATGGCAAAGCGTTCTTTCTATCGTGCTTTCCATTATATTCCTCCCCTCTGTGGTTATTATGACATAAAGGATTGTCTTTGTCCATCGAGAATTGTCGAAAAAAACATTCCTCCTTAGATATAAATTAGCCGATTTTTCATTAGGAAGTTTCCCTGATTGCGAATAAAACACTTGCATATTGGGGAACATTTTGGTAAAGTATTATAAAAGAAAGTTCCCCAAGGAGGTTTTGTTATGGAGAACACCTACTCCCAGATCCAGGAACTGCTCCACCAGAAAGCTGACTTTCAGGCGCGGCTGAACCTTATCCCTTACGATGGCAATCCCGAGATCAAAGACCGAGACGGACAGAAATATCTCTATGTCCGCAAGCGTGTGGGCAGCCGGCTGACCTCCACCTATGTAGATACCTATTCTGACGAGCTGTATCAGCTGTTGCTTCGCAATGCCCGGGAGGTACGGGAGTTGCGCAAGCAGATCCGCAAGGTAGAGAAAGAACTGGCCGCGCTGGACTATGAAGAAACCGAACTGACCGCCCGAGTGATGCTGAATCTGGACTTTGCCCGGGCCAACATGAAAGCCAACATCTATGACCAGGCTGTTTTGGAGGGCGTGGCTACCACCTTCCCCCAGACAGAGGATATTATCGAAAACGGCATTGTGTCCGGCATGACAGCCACGGATGTGCAGAAGATCCTGAACCTGAAGCACGCCTGGGAGTTTATTTTAAACAAGGATGTGTTGAGCTATGGCACAGATTATCACATCCTCTGCCATATCGCCAAGCTGGTCAACGAGGGGTTCTACACCGACGGCGGTCGGATTCGGGGTGTGCCGGTGACCATTGGCGGCACCAGCTATATCCCTCCGCTGCCCATTGAGACCATCGTCAAAGAAAGCATCGAAGGGATCCTTCAGGAGGATTCCGACGATGTGGATATTGCCATCAAGCTGTGCCTGTACTGCATGAAGGCCCAGATCTTCAACGACGGCAACAAGCGGGCCTCTGTGATCTTTGCCAACCACTATATGATCGCCAGGGGTAGGGGTCTGATCGTCATCCCCGAAAGCCATGTTCCGGAATTCAAACGCCTGCTGGTAGCGTACTATGAAGACCGTGACCACGGAGAGATTCTGGAATTTATGCGCACCAATTGCTGGCGAACATTCTGAATAGCACAATTAAGTTTGCCGGCAGCCTGTTATGGGCTGCCGGCATCTTTGCGCTCTGGCGCTTGGGTCGGTACGGCACAACTCACCCAACATCAGATGGAGGGGGTCATAGCGGGGAGCCTGCTCCCCCTAAAAGCGGCTACGGTATCAGGGTATAGCGTAGCCAATGCTTGCTACGGAAAAACAACACTGCCAAAATGCATGAAATAACATTTTTTCGCTCATACTTTTCATTGAAAGGTGGGCAAAACGGAGATGGCAAACACAGCAAATCGCACCGATCAGCAGCAGAAAAAAAGTTTAGCAGAGCAGTTGTGGCTGCATTACTTCAATACCACTTTATGCGAAAAGGGTTTGATTACAGAAGCGCAACGCAACCGCATCAGCAATATGATTGGTACACGAAATATGAGAATGGACCAAATAAAAAAATAAAATTGGGCTTAGCAAGCACTGCCTACGGTATGCTCTGGCAACCTAGGCTTGTTCAGGAGACCTTCCCCTATAACCCCTGTTGGGCGTTGCCCAAGCGCCTACGGCACAAAGGAGGGCCGCCTTTGGGCGTCCCTTTGTTTCTCCCTTGCAAATCATCGTTGATTTTTTCGTTTGTTTGTATTATACTGTTTATGATAATGATACAACGATCTTTCGGAGGACAAAAGATGGACATACATAGTGTGCGGCAACTGCTGAAAATTAAGTCGATATATGATATTCCGCTGCGGGTTACATTTTATGCCCGTGTTTCTTCGGAAAGTGACGAGCAGTTAAATTCCTTGGGCAATCAGATCTCTTATTACGATGAGCTTATTAAGCGCAATCGAAACTGGACCTTCGTGCCGGGATACATTGACGAGGGCTTGTCCGGCATCTCCACGAAAAAGCGCGAGAATTTTAACCGGATGATCGAGGACGCGGCTGAAGATAAATTTGATCTTGTGATCACCAAGGAAATCTCCCGGTTTGCAAGAAACACCTTGGATTCCATCCAGTACACCCGTCAGCTTCTGGGCTGCGGTGTAGGCGTGTTTTTCCAGAACGATAATATCAACACCTTGGACGAGGATTCGGAGCTTAGACTCTCCATCATGTCCTCCATTGCTCAAGACGAGTTGCGCAAGCTTTCGTCCCGTGTCAAATTTGGACACCAACAGGCCATCAAGGACAATGTTGTGTTAGGTAACAGCCGGATCTTTGGCTATGTAAAAGACGGTGGCAGATTGGTCATTGACGAGGAGCAAGCAGAAATGGTCCGGGAGCTTTTTGATCTCTATGCCACCGGGCAGTATTCCATGAAGCAGATTGAAACCATTTTCTGGCAGAAAGGCTACCGCAACCATAACGGCAACAAGATCGCTCACACCACTATGTCCAACATGATCGCCAACCCCAAGTACAAGGGCTATTATGTGGGCAACAAGGTCCGGGTCATCGATATGTTCTCCAAAAAGCAAAAATTCCTCCCTCCGGAGGAATGGGTCATGTTTAAGGATGAAACCGGTGAGATCGTCCCTGCCATTGTGTCCGAGGAACTGTGGGACAGGGCCAATGAGATCCTAAAGCGGCGCAGTGACGATGTGAAGAGCCGTCAAGGCATCTGCAATCATCAAAACCTGCTCACCGGCAAACTGTTCTGCACCCACTGTGGCGCTGCCTACTACCGTCGGGAGTCTAAAGACAAAGCCGGCAACAAAAACAGCAAGTGGGTCTGCTCCGGCAAGATCAAAAACGGCGCGGATTCCTGCCCCTCCTTCCCTATCTATGAGGAGGAGATCAAGCCGCTGCTCTTTGAGGTGTTCCAGGAAACTGAGGTCAATGTAGCCTCCCTCATCGAGGAGTATATGGAGATGTACCGTTTTCTGGACGAGAGCAATCAGATTCCTAAGCAGATAGAGCAGCAAAAGCAACGACTGGAGCTTGCGCAGAAAAAGAAAAGCAAGCTGCTGGAGTTCAATGTTAGCGGTCAATTAACCGATGCGGATTTTCTTAGCATGAATAACGCCTGCACCGAGGAGATCAAGGATGCCCAGGCACAGATTCAGGAGCTGGAGCAGCAGATGTTCTCCCAGGAGGAGTTCCGCAAGCATATGGACGCTGTCCGTGCCACCCTGGAAGCTGCCCGCCGGGATGCTGCCCGGGGCATGGTCACTGCCCAGTGGGTCAGTAAGTATATTGACAAGATACTGGTTACACCGGAAGATGACGGTTCTATGCGGCTGGATATCAAGATTTTTACCGGCGAATCCACCCAAAAGTATCTGAAAAATCTCAAGCTTCGTGCGGGACAAATGTCTACCGTATCTGACGGACAACAGGAAAATCCTTGTGTATCAACGGAAAATCCAACTGACAGTCGTACGGGTCAAATGAGTAAGAAAATGATCGAAGCTTACGAGCAGGGCATGCAGTAATTGCCCCGGAGGCTCTGCCCCCCTGGGGGGCGGAGCTTCCTTTCCATAGTTGCAAACAAGCTATCTTTGTGGTATGATAAATGTAACATAAGGGTGGGAGGCATGTTATGAGCATTCACGAATCCGGCGAAATGTACTTAGAGACGATCCATGTGCTGCTGCGGAAAAACGGAGCGGTGCGAAGCGTGGATGTCAGCGAGCATATGGGCTACAGCAAGCCCAGCGTCAGCCGGGCTGTTGGCCTTTTGAAAAGCGGCGGCTACATTCTGGTGGACAAGAACGGCTACATCACCCTTACCGACAGTGGCCGGTCCGTTGCGGAAAAAATCTATGAGCGGCACACAGTTCTCAGCCGCATGCTCATCGCCCTGGGGGTAGACCCGAAGGTGGCAGCAGATGACGCCTGCCGGCTGGAGCATGCCATCAGCGATGAGTCCTTTGAGGCCATCAAGCGTCATGTTGCCCGGTTATAACCACAAAAAATCGCCCGGATGCGTTTTTGATATGCATCCGGGCGTCTTTTTATTTCTCGATCTGGGTTACAAAGGCAGCTCTGTCTGCCGCGCCGTAGAAGGCGGAGCCTGCTACCAGCACATCTGCGCCGTTTGCCTTGCAGATTTCCGCGGTGGTCAGGTCCACACCGCCGTCCACCTCCAGGTGGCAGCCGGGGTTCACTTCATCCAGCATAGTCCGAAGCTTTGCCAGTTTGGGCATCATGTGCTCCATAAACTTCTGACCGCCAAAGCCGGGCTCCACAGTCATTACCAGCACCAGCTCCACTTTGGTAAGGTAAGGCGCAATGGCCTCTGCCGGGGTGTTGGGCTTCACCACGATACCGGGCTTGACGCCGTGGGAGCGGATCAGCTCCAGGGTCTTCTCAATATTCTCGGGAGTATCTGCCTCCACATGGATGGTCAGGTAATCCGCGCCGGCCTTGCAGAATTCCTCGGCGTACTTAATGGGGGTGTCGATCATCAGGTGCACATCCAGAACAAGATCGGTGATCTTGCGCATGGACTTGACCCAGGCATAGCCGAAGGACATGTTGGGCACAAAGTGGCCGTCCATAATGTCTACATGGAGCCATTTTGCGCCGTCAGCCTTTGTTTGATCCATGTCCGCATGGAAGTGCATATAGTCCGCAGACAGGATGGAAGGGGATAAAATAGCCATGTCAGTAACCTCTCACTTAATATCGTTGATTTGAAGAGCCGCTTGGTACAGGGCGCAGAAACGGCGGTACTTCCGCTCCAGCCGCTGGCTGGTGTGGGGCTGGTAGCTCAGCTGCATCCGGACGCAGCTTTCCACCGCTTCGGGGTAGCCGGCAAACCGGCCGTCGCTGACAGCGGCGATCATGGTGGCGCCCAGACAGGCTGCCTCCTTCTCCGCGGGGATGGACACAGGCAGTCCTGTAATATCCGCCTGCATCTGGCACCAAATGGGGCTCTTGGCGCCGCCGCCGGTGGCGATGATGCCTGTGGGCTCCTTGCCGTTACGGGCAATGTACTCGCAGTTCTTCCGCAGAACGAAGCTGACGCCCTCCATGACAGCCCCTGCCATATCGATGGCATCGTGCTCCTGCCGCAGACCCCAGAACACGCCGTTTGCCTGGGCGTCGAATTCCGGGGCGTTGGTGCCCACCAGATAGGGCAGGAACAGCAGCTCATTGGGCTCACGGCGGGAAAGCTCCGCGTTCATTTGGTCGTAATCCGCCTGCATACAGCTGCGGCGGAACCATTCCAGGCTGACACCGCCGCTTTCTGCCACAGGCAGCATTACATAGGTGTCGGGCAGGAAGCCGTAGTGCATGGCGTTGCCGCAGCTTTTGGGCACAGGCTCGCCGCACATGGTGGCCATTGCCATAACCGTGCCGGTGGACAGGGTAATGCCGCCGGGGCAGATGTTGCCGGTGCCGATCATGCCGGCAAAATGGTCCAGCGTACCCACATTCACCTGGGTATCTGGGCTGAGGCCCAGAGTCTGTGCCACCTGGGGCAGCAGTCCGCCGGCCACGGTGCAGGGCTCACACAGCCGGGGCAGCTTATGCTCCGTGATGCCAATGGCATCCAGCATATCCTGCCAATAGACCTTATTATAAATATCGAAGTAGAAGCTGAAGGTGGCAATGGACATATCTGCCAGCTTTTCGCCGGTGAGGCAGAACACGATATAGTCCTTCAGCAGCATGTAGGTTTCGGCGTTTTCGTAGATCTCCGGCCGGTGCTGCCGCAGCCATGCGATCTTTGTGGCAGGCCAGGTAGGCAGCACTGCCATCTGGCCGGTGACAGCCTCGCAGACCTGGGGGCTGAACTTCTCGCCCAGGGTCACGCACTCCTGGGTGGACCGCTCGTCCATCCAGGAAATGGCGTTCATCAGAGGCATGCCGTCCGCACCCAGCACCACCAGGGACTCTGCCTGGCCGGTGAAGGCGATCTGGCGCAGGTCCTTGACGCCGTTGGTCCGGACCATGTCAGCCAGCAGGCCCAGCAGGTCCTGCCAGTAGGCATAGGCGTCGAACTCCACAAAGCCATTTTCCCGGATATAGTTCACCGGGCGGCTCTGCCGGTCCACCAGATTGAAATTTTCGTCATAAATGGCAGCTTTGATATTGGTGCTGCCCAGGTCGATACCTGCGTACATCCTATTCCTCCAGTGGCCTGTCTTACAGGGCCTTGTTGTTCAGACGCTCACCCACTGCTCCGCCGGGATGGATCAGGGCAAACTGCTCTGCCTGATAGCCGGTCTGCTCAATGAGGGCGGCCTGGAGGGCATGGAAGATCATGCACAGGGCGGTGGTGGAAGTGGTGCCCTGGGCGTTCCACTTATCGGTCTCCCGGTTCACATGCTGCTTGATGACCACATCCGCAGCGGTGGCCAGGGGGGATTCCAGATTCTCGGTGACGGTGATGATCTTGACACCCTTTGCCTTGCAGATGTCCACGATGGGCAGCAGCTCCTTGGTCTTGCCGCCACGGGATGCAAACACCATTACATCCCCCTCCTGGATAAAGCCGGTGGCGCCGTGGACGGCCTCAGCGGGGCTGATGAACCGGGCGGGACGCTCGATGCAGCACATCAGGTGGGCAAAGTGCTGGCAGATGATGCCGGAGTGGCCGGAGCCTGCAGCGCCGATGCGCTGGGCGCCTGCCAGCAGCTCCACTGCCTTTGCAAACTGCTGGTCGTCAAAATATTCCTTCATTTCTGTGATGCAGGCAGCCTCGATATCGTAGGCGGCCTTTGCCGCATCCAGGGCAGCTTTTGTTACCATTCTGTATTCCTCCTGTCGGATAGTTTCTTTGTTCATTAAGAGTATACTATTTTTACCAATCCTTTTCAACCCAAAAAACAGACAAATTCTCATAAACTATGGGAAATCTTGTTGACTAGGGAAAAAGCAATTGGTATAATATAACAAGCAAAACTAAAGGAGTGTGAATTCCCATGACAACTATCAAAGCACCGTTCTTTGAGATCGGTCCCAAGTCCTACCTGTACGGCGACGAGATCCTGGAGCTGGCAAAGGCTGCCGATGCAGCTTCCGAGAAGTATGATGTGGACATCATCTTCACCTGCCCTGTTGTGGATATCCGCCGTGTGAAGGAGAACACCAAGCGTCTGCACGTGTTCGCCCCCCATATGGACCCCATCCCCGTTGGCCGCGGTCTGGCCGACATTCTGCCCGAATCCCTGGTGGCTGCCGGCGCGGAAGGCGTCATGCTGAACCATGTGGAAAAGCCCCTGACCTTTGAGGTCCTGGCTCAGACCATTAAGCGTGCTGAGGAAGTGGGTCTGACCACCATTGTCTGTGCCGATTCCGAGGAGGATGCCTCCAGGATCGCCACACTGAATCCCGACATCATCGTTGCTGAGCCCTCTGCCCTTATCGGCACCGGCGTCAGCGTTGGCCCCGAGTATGTTGAGGCTGCCACCAAATGTGTTAAGGATGTGAATCCCAACATTCTGGTGCTGACTGCTGCAGGCATTGCCGGCGGCGAGGATGTTTACAACACCATTATCGCAGGCGCTGATGCCACCGGTTCTTCTTCCGGCGTTGCCAAGGCTGCTGACCGCCCCGCTATGGTGGACGAGATGATCGCCGCCTGCCGCAAGGCCTGGGACGAAGCGCACAGTGTGCGCTGACAACCCGTGCACAGTGCATACCGTCTCGGCAGTTCCCTGACCCGCTCGGTATCGTCACACTGCATTTGACGATTTGCACCTGGCGTAAATCGCACAGTGTGCGCTGACAACCCATGCACAGTGCATACCGTCTCGGCAGTTACCTGACCCGCTCGGTATCGTCACATTGCCCCTGATAACTTACATTTAGGGCAAGTTGCACAGTGTGCGCTGACAACCCGTGCACAGTGCATACCCCGTGGGCAGCATAATACCTGCTGGGTATAATAATTCGTTTATACATTATTTACATACAGGAGGAAACCAAAATGGATTTCAAAGTAGTCCAGAAAGAGATCGAGCTGCAGTCCCGTGGCTGGATCCCCACCTTCCATGACATCTCCACCGATGTTATGAAGATCGTTGCCGAATCCGGCATCAAGAACGGCACCGTTGCCATCGTTTCTCACCACACCACCTGCTCTGTCATGGTTCAGGAGTGCTCCCACGACTTCGACACCTTCGATCTGGAGTACCTGCAGCATGACCTGCTGGACATTATGCGCGGCCTGATCCCCGACTACACCGACGAGGGTGACTACCGCCATCCCGGCCCTGTCCACGCACAGTTCGGCCGCTATGTCAACGAGCCCGGTAACTTCACCTCCATGAACACCGATGGCCACCTGCGCTCCGTATTCTTCGGCCGCAGCGAGACCATGACCATTAAGGACGGCAAGCTGGATGGCGGCGAATTCGCCCACATCTACTTCATCGACTGGGACCATGTCCGCGCCCGTCACCGTCAGTGCAACATCACCATCATGGGTACCACCGAGGATGTTGCCGACCGCAAGTACAACGGCGGCGAAGTGGTCAACACTCTGCGTAAGTTCCCCGCTGAGGAGAAGGCTTACATGGAGCAGTACGACGAGTGGAAGAAGAGATAATTCCTCTCCAAGTATAAACAAAGAGCCGGCTGAGCCGGCTCTTTTCTTTTTCATTTTTTCGGTTGGTATGCGTTGATGTATTCCCACATAGCCCGGCAGGCCTCCGGACGCTGGGTGCTGCCGGAAAGGGCAAAGTAGGTAGCCCCTTCGGAGGTTACATAGGTCTTGACAAATGCAAGCTGGCTGATGTCAATGGCCGCCAGCCACATGTCGTCGCTGCCTTCCTCCTTGCCATAGATCAGGGCCTTCTGGGGCATAGCCGCCAGCTCCTCCTGGGTGAAGAATTCCCGCAGGTCCATGTACACGCCCTGGCTCAGATAAAACTCCATGGACATCTGGTCCAGGATCATATAGTCCAGGATCTGGGCGCTGACCTCGTTGGTCACCGCCATGGCAGCGTAGGCGTTGTCTTCGGTACTGGTGGGGTCTTCCAGACTTTTGAAGTTGGTGTAGGTCAGCTCTACCTTCCGGTTGCCGGTAAGCTCCAGCTTTTCGGCGTAGTCCTCAGACAGGTAGTTATAGCCCTCCTGGTCAATGGCAATATTCACCAGCATGCCTCTGACCACGGTTTCCTTATTCACATTGATGATGCCTGCAATGGCAGCCGCTACGAAAATGGATGCCGCCAGGGCGATCCAAAGGTATTCTTTATAATATTCCCACAGATGGTCAATGCGTTTGGGCCAGGTCATAGGCTTCAGGTCGTTAATGAGTTTTGTAAAGCCCTGATAAAATTTTGTATTTTTCATGTTCCGTTCCTTCCTGCCGTGAGCTGCAGGCTTTATTCCTCTTCCGCTGTCTCTTCCTCAGCTGTTTCCGCTCTCTTGCCTTCCTCTGCAATCAATGTGCCTTCTGCCCGGGCCTCCACCAGATACTCTACCAGGGTATCCTTCAGCAGGATGGTCATTCCCAAAACCACAAGAGGGAAGTAGGCCACCACGAAAATAATGCCTGCAAAGTAGAAAATATCAAACCAGAAGATAAACAGCAGCACCGGCAGCCACATCAGCGCTGCTGACACCAGCAGCTGCAGAGGGGCTTTGAAGATCATACCGGCGGCGTTGCGCAGCCAGTTGCCCACATTGGTGGGGATGTACACATTCAGCACCAGGGTGCCGGCAGTCAGCATGGTCATGAGAGCGAACATAACGCAAGCGCCGATGAGCTGGACTGTATAGCCCTCTACCCGGGAGTAGGTCATAACATCAATAAGCATCAGTGCGTCCACAAGCAGCAGCGCACACCATGCCAAAGTGCCCCGGAGGAACCGGGTCTTAAAGCCATACTTAAAGCCCTGGAACCAACTGTCTCCACGGATGTTATAGCGCACAGCGCTGATGAGGCCGCACCAGGCCTGACCGATGGTCACCACCGGCAGGCAGGCCGCCAGGAACAAAAGGTTCATCAGGATGGCTGTGCCTGCCATGGTAATGAGCCTTCCAAGCTTATCCAGCAACGTTTCCTTTTCGTTCAAAACAGGTCTTCCTTTCTTGGTACAATACATCAATTATAGTAAGAAAACCCGGCATTGACAAAGGTTTTCTGCACACGGAAGAAAAATCTACACTTTTCACAATTCCCTGCCGGAGATTTTGGATATTTTGACACGAAGGACCCAAAAAGTTCACAGTTTATTCTTGAAAAATTTGCCGATTTCGCTTACACTATAGGTACGAAAAGGAGGCTTCTTAT
Source organism: Faecousia sp. (assembly GCA_045531275.1). Taxonomy (GTDB): domain Bacteria; phylum Bacillota; class Clostridia; order Oscillospirales; family Oscillospiraceae; genus Faecousia. The sequence continues at coordinate 13,839 of JAZSDS010000047.1, read as the reverse complement.
GAACAGCATTTTTTCCTATGAATCCACGCCTATGCAGATCCTGATGTTTATCGGCGATCTGATCATACTGAACTTTCTGTACCTGCTCTGCTGCGTACCGGTCTTCACTATAGGCGCTGCCCAGGCAGGCCTTTACACCGCTGTCCGGGTGCTGCAGGATAAGGAGGATGACTCCTCCCCCGTGGCCGCCTTCTTCCGGGGCTTCCGCAACGGCTTCGGCACAGTGACTCTGACCTGGGGGCTTTCGTCTCTGGTGCTGCTGGCAGTGTCTGCCACCGCTCTCTATGCCTACGGCTTGGAGCTGCCTGCTTGGCTGTGCATTATCCCTGTTGCCATTTGCGCGTTGTTTCAGACCATCATACCCGCCTTTCACTCCCGCTTTGGATGTACTGCCAAGCAGCTTTTCCGCAACGCCTGGTTTTTGATCTTCGCATTCCCCCTGCGGAGCATTGCCGCTGTGGCTGTGATCTGGGTCCCTGCAATCGTATTCCTGCTAAGCATGTACCGATTTATGTCCCTGATCTCCATTTGGGGCACTTTGTATTTCAGCACCGCTGTTCTCTTTGGAAATATCTTTCTTACAAAGCCTTTCAACATCCTGGTAGAGCATTTCAACGAGACCCATAAGAAAGAAGAAGCCCCTGCAGAAATTGCAGAAATCGCGGAATGATCCTATTGTTTTGATAAGGACACAAGCCCGACAGTCTATGCAGACTGTCGGGCTATTTTGTACCATAATCCGGGATTTGAGAACGGATTGCCACACCAGTGTGCACACTGGTTCGCAATGACAGGGTAAATTAGGGGGGTCACATGCTATTACGCCTCCCTTGTTAAAGGGAGGGGGACCGCGTAAGCGGTGGAGGGATCGTTTACGTAGCAGCAATCCCCCAGTCAGCCTGATAGGCTGACTGCCCCCCTTTTACAAGGGGACCTTTTAACTCCTCAATTAGCGGCAAAAAATGTCCGTAGGCATAGCCTACGGACATTTCTATCAAGCAGTAATCAACCCTTGACGGAACCCATCATGACGCCGCCCTTGAAATACTTCTGCACAACAAAGTATGCAGCGATAGGAGGAACGGAGGAGATGAGGATCAGGGCATAACGGACATTTTCCATGCCGTTACTCTGCATCGTCTGGGTAATGGAAGCGCCAAACTTACTTGCGGCAGATGCTGCAGTCATGATGGGACGCAGGACCAGCTGCAGGGGGTAGATCTTCTCATTACGCAGGTACAGCATGGAAGTGAAATACTCATTCCACTGACCAACGATACAGTACAGCACCAGCACAGACAGAGTAGCCTTTGCCAGAGGCATAGCGATCTTGGTAACACACTGGAAGTGGTTAGCGCCATCGATCATAGCAGAGTCGAACAGCTCACCGGGGATGCTGGTCTGGAAAGCAGTCCGGAGGATCAGAATGTGAGACACGCTGATGGAACCGGAGATCAGAACAGCCCAGATGTTATCGAACAGGCCCAGGCTGCACTTCAGCACGAAGCTGGGGATCAGACCAGCGCTGATACGGGTGGACATATAGAAGATCATGGTTACCAGGCTCCGGCCCTGATAGGTTCTCCGGGACAGAGGATATGCAACCAGGATGGTCATGGTCATCTGCAGGAACACGTCGCAGACAGTGTAGAACACAGACATACCAAAGCCTCTCCACACAGCCTTGTAGCCCAGAACGAAGTCAACGGCTTCCAGAGAGGGCTCAACAGGCCACAGGAAAACCTTACCGGCTTCCAGAGCAGCAGAAGAAGAGAAGGCAGCTGAGATAATATGTATCAGAGGCAGCGCAATAATAAGAATAACTGCAATCAGCACAATGGAGGTGAAAACGTTCAACACAGCATCGCCGGCAGATTCACGAATCTTAGAGGATTTCAGAGTAGACACAGTTTCAGCCTCCTTCCTTAGAACAGACCCAGTTCATTGTCAGACAGCGCATTGGTAATGGCATTGACAGTGAACACAAGGACCATATTGATAACAGAGTTCAGAAGACCGATTGCAGTACCAAAGGACATATCACCCCTCTGGATACCCTGGGTATACACATACACAGAGATGATCTCAGAGGTCTCCTTATTGGCGCTGTTCATCATCAGGTAAGCCTTCTGGTAGCCCACGGACATGATGGAGCCGAAACGCATGATCAGCATCAGGGCGATGGTGGGCAGAATGGTGGGCAGGTCCACGCTCCAGACACGGCGCAAACGGCTGGCACCGTCCAGCTTTGCAGCCTCGTGGAGCTCATCCGGCACGCCGGACAGAGCGGACAGGTAGATAATGGAGCTCCAGCCCATGGTCTGCCAGATACCGGACCACACATACAGATGGCGGAAAGCAGTCTGGCTGCCGCGGATATCTTCCGCGCCTGTAACGCCAAGCATGCGGTAGATAGAGCCCAGCATACCGGAAACAGGGTTCAAAATGGTCTGCAGAATACCAACCATAACCACCAGAGAAATGAAGTGGGGGATGTAGGAGATATTCTGTGCGATCTTCTTCAGAGCCTTGCCGGTGTTCACATGGATAAATAGAGCCAGAATAATGGGGATGGGGAAGCCAATGAAGATCTGGTACAAGGAAATGGCCAGAGTGTTTTCCACCAGCTTGGTCCATCTGTAGTAGTTAAAGAACTTTTCAAAGTAGAACAGGCCTACCCATTCACTGTTCCAGATACCCAGACGGGGGGTATAGTCCTTGAAGGCGATCTGAATGCCGTACAGGGGGACATAGGAGAACAGGATCAGATATGCCATAGGGGCAAGAACCATCAGGTGGAGCTGCCAGTTCTTCTTGAAATTGGCGCAGAACTTCTGCCACTTTGTCTTAGGCAACAGAGTCTGCGCTGCCACAGCAGAGGGATTGCTCATTCGATTCATTCCTTTCTGATTATTAACGCAAGCCGGGTGTATACCACCCGGCTGCGTGCTAAGCTTAGGTCAGGTTATATCTATACGATTCAGAATGAAACAAGGATCAGGAACGATCGTAAGCATCCTGGACGTACTTCTGGTATGTATCCATACCCATCTTGTCCAGCTCATCCAAGTAGCTCTGCCATACTGCATCATCGTTAATATCCATTACGCCGGTGACGAAGTTCTTCTCGCACTGACCCAGATATGTGTTGATGTTGGTACGGACAGTTTCGGTAGACTCGGACTCTTCAGTGGTGTGGAACATGATGGGGCACAGCTGCTCGGGGTTGTTCTTCTCGGTAGACTCAACCCACAGCTTGTAGGACTCGGCATGCATAGCATTCTTCTTCTTGACCCACTCGGTAGCATCATCGGGAGTCTGAGCGGTCTCGCCCTCAGCGTAGTAGTTGAAGCCACACATGGGACCCCAGTTAGCATTGGTCTGCTCCATCAGAACGTCTCTGTTGAGCTTGTAGGTAGCATCCAGACCCATCATGGACTTTGCGCCCTCATCGGCATCGTCCCAGTCAACGCCCTTCTCGCCGTAACGCTGACGCATGGAGCCTTCCTCGGACCACAGCAGCATCAGCAGCTCGAAAGCCTTGTCAACATTCTCGCAGTCAGCGGAGATGAAGGTTCTGGTGGTGCAGTTGATGTCCTTGTTAGCGCAGGCACCCCAGTTCTGCAGGGGCTCGTACTGATACAGGACCTCGTTACCCATCTGGGCGTGGACAGACAGGTGGCCGACAAAGATGCCGCACTGTGCCTGGCCGCTGGAAGGAGTAGCGATCATCTTCATGTCGGTGTCGCCGGTGGTGTAGACCATGTTGGTCAGCAGGCCTTCCTTGTACAGCTTAGCGATGAACTTCATGGCCTCACGGTAAGCATCGGTGGTCATGGTGTGGTACATCTTGCCGTTGGCATCGGGCTGCCACTTGTGCTGAGTGTGGTAGTAAGTAAACATGTTGATCAGCCAGTCCAGAACACGGGTGCCGTACTCGGACTTCTGGCTGCCGAACAGGGGGATCTCGTCGCCTTCGGCGCCCTTGGTGCCGTCGCCGGTGAGGTCGGTGTTCTTAACAGCTACCAGGAAGTCATACAGCTCCTCAGCGCTGGTGGGCTTCTCCATCTGCAGCTTGTCCAGCCACTCTACATTGATCCAGGGCTGGTAGTAGATCTGGTCGATGAGAGAGTACTCGACAGAGGGCACGGTGTAGATCTCACCGGTGTCGTTATCGGTCATCTTCTCAACAATGTACTGCTGCTCGTTCTCGGTGAGCACAGAGATACGCTCCCAGAAGTTCTTGGAAGCGCCTTCCTTTTCCTCGAAGTACTTGCTCAGGTCCACCAGGTAGCCGTCGTGACCGAAGTCAGCGATGGTATCAGTTTCCAGGGGAATGCCGATCAGAATGTCGGGCAGCTCCTGGTTAGCGAAGACAGTGGTGGTAACCTGGGTAGCAACATCAGTACCGCCGGGGTAGATGGTGAACTCCAGCTTAACATTCAACTGCTCCTCGATCCACTTGGTCAGAGCGTTGCCGCTGCTGGGATCGATAACCATGGCATCTGCGCGCATACCGATCTTCAGAACGGTCTTGCCGTCAGGTGTGGTTGCGTCGCTGCCCTCGCCACCGCCGCCGCAGCCTGCGAACAGGCCCAGAGCCAGTGTCAGAGCTAACATAATTGCTAAAAACTTTTTCACTAGATTTTCCTCCTCAAGATTGATTATGCTTACAGGGGTCGTCCCTTTAACATACGAGGTTCCCGGCCAGCCGGGATATGTACCGCGAAATGGGCGTAATATGCCTATTCGCTCGTTATTAAGTTTATCATACTTTCTTAACAATTACAACATGACGAAAAGCACAAAAACGGAAGCCAAAACTTGACATATTGCACAAAAAACTCCAGCCACGGACCCACCTCCTCAAAACAGGGGGGCTTGTGAGGGGTAGGCATATCGGCGGGAGCAATGTCCGTTTGTGGTGCCCGGCAGAAACATCGCCTGAAAACAGGCTCGTTTCTGGCCGACCACAGCACACGCTTTTGCCCTGCTCCGTCTGCCACTGGCAGCGCAGGGCAACGCGGCCCCGCCCTACCTCCGGCATGATAGGCGCACAGAAGCCGCAGGCAACGCTCATCCGCGTTGCATTTAGATGGGTTCGATTCCCATTGGCATGCAAAAACCGGGTTGCCCAAAAGGGAAACCCGGTTTTGGTGCCGCTGACCGGAATCGAACCGGTACGGATTTTACTCCGAGGGATTTTAAGTCCCTTGTGTCTACCTATTCCACCACAGCGGCATATAAAATTATGTCTTCTATTTTTCTCCGGTCAGCTCTTCCGCTGTCCTGTTGCGGTGCCCGGCAGCTTCGTCGCCTTTGAAAAGCCTTCCTCGCCTGCCGACCGCTGCCACTCGCGCCCCTCGCTTGCTCCGCCACTGGCGGCGCTCGGGTTGCTCCCCGGAATCGAACCGGTACGGATTTTACTCCGAGGGATTTTAAGTCCCTTGTGTCTACCTATTCCACCACAGCGGCATGGGGATATGGGCAATAGTAACATATTTTCCTTGCGCAGTCAAGCAGCGTAAGTGTATGATTTCTTATAAAACTCTTAGGCACTGAATCATTGCAATCCGTGGCAGCCGGTGCTATAATTCCATTTGGAACATTATATATATAAAGGTAGGTCGTTTTTTATGGAACTCTGGACTGCCACCCACGCAAAAACCATTCTCCCTGCTCTGGCTGTTATGTTGGTCCTTTCCTGGGTCCTCCGGCGGCTGCTGAGAAATAAAGGACTGGACACACGGATGATCCCCCTGCAGGTCCTTGCCTGCCTGGTGATTCTGCTGGAGCTGGGGAAGCAAGGCCTGTCCCTTTGGCACGGCTATGACCTGTACGCCCTGCCCTTCCATTTCTGCTCCTTATTTATATTTGCCCTGCCGGTGATGGCTTTTTACAAAGGCAAGCATCGGCAGACGGTCTACGCCGTGGTGGCATCCCTGTGCGGCGCTGTGTTTATGCTGATGATGATCTACCCCAGCCTGATCTACAGCGCAGATAATGTCCGGAAATTCTTCCGGGATTACATGGACTTCCACACCGTTGCTTTCCACAACATCGTGCTGTTTGCCTTTGTGCTGACGGTGGCGCTGGGTGTCCATATGCCTCAGGAAAAGGGCGAATGGAAGCCAGTTGCAGTGTTTACCCTGTGCTTCTGCGTGGTATCCGCCACCATGGCCCAGCTTTTGAAGACCAATTTCAACAATTTCTACTCCTGCAACATCCCGGTGCTGGAGGACCTGCGGCTGCAGCTCCAGGGAAAGCTGGGCTACGGACTGACCCAGGGGCTGTACATACTCATTGTGACGGTGCTGGATCTGCTATTTGTGCAGCTTGCTTACCGGTTCTACCGGCTGCTGCGTCGGCTGGTAAACGGTCCTGTCCGGCAGGCTACGGATGCAAAAAGGTGAATTTTTGCAAGAAATTTTGCATTTCCTGACAATTGCAGGTTGATTTTTTCTGACCGATACGCTAATATAATGGGTGATAAACCTACCAAAAAAGGAGAGGCCATAGATGATCATTACTCAGAAGAAACCTATCGAAGAAGTTATGGCAATGGTCGGCGACGCCAAGACCGTAGCCATCGTAGGCTGCGGCAGCTGCGCTACCGCATGTCAGACCGGCGGCGAGCCCCAGGTGGCTGAGCTGTCCGCAATTCTGGAGCAAGCCGGCAAGAAGGTGGTGGCTACCACCATGGCTGACTACTGCTGCATGAACCTGGGCGTAAGAGCCAAGATGAAGCCCATCGTTGCTGCCAACCCCGACTGCGTCATCTGCATGAGCTGCGGTGACGGCGTACAGTGCGTGGCAAAGAACGCAGGCTCCATCCCCACCTACCCCTCCAACGACACCATGTACCTGGGCGAAGCTGTCCGCTTCGGCGTCTGGGAAGAGGCTTGCCGCTTCTGCGGCCAGTGTGTGCTGGGCTCCACCGGCGCCATCTGCCCCATTACCCAGTGCGCTAAGAGCCTGATCAACGGCCCCTGCGGCGGCCAGAAGAACGGCAAGTGCGAGGTCAACCCCGAGAACCCCTGCGCCTGGATCAAGATCTACGAGCGTCTGGAGGCTACCGGCCAGCTGGAGAAGCTGACACAGACCCGCCAGGATAAAGGCTACGAGAAGGTTGCTTATCCCAGAACTATCAGCATGAGGGGGAAGAAATAATGAGCATTTTGAAAGACGCACTGGAATCCGGCAAGTTTGGCGTAACCGCCGAAATGGCACCCCCCAAGGGCTATGACTTTACCGAGCAGATGGAGGCCGCCGAGGCCCTGAAGGGTAAGGTCCATGCCGTTAATGTTACCGACATGCAGAGCGCATGCCTGAAGGCCACCGGCCTGGGCCTGTGCATTAAGCTGAAGCAGGCAGGCGTAGAGCCCATCCTGCAGATGACCGGCCGTGACCGTAACCGTATGGCCATTATGGGCGACATGCTGGCTGCTGCCGGCTTCGGCATCGACACCATGCTGGCCCTTACCGGCGACCACCCTGTTGTGGGCGACTGCAAGGACACCAAGCCTGTTTACGATCTGGACTCCGTGGGTATTCTGTACATGCTGACCAAGCTGGAGCAGACCGGCTGCGACTGCGGCGGCAACGAGATCGCCGGCGGCGCACCCAAGTTCTACAAGGGCGCTTCCGTTACTCCCCTGTATGAGCCCATGTTCCTGCAGATCAACAAGCTGCGCCAGAAGGTTGAGGCCGGCGCTATGTACATTCAGACCCAGGGCATTTTCGACCTGGATGTGCTGAAGCGCTTCCTGGAGGAAGTGGACAAGGCCGGTATCAAAACCCACATCATGGCTGGCATCATCCCCCTGAAGGGCGCTGGCGGCGCTAAGTACATGAACGAAAATGTCCCCGGCATTGCGGTTCCTCAGGAAATGATCGACCGTCTGGCCGCCGCTGCCGCTGAAGGCAAGGAAAAGGGCATTAAGGGCCTGCCCGCTAAGCTGGGTATGGAAATGGCTGCGGAAATGATCGCCAAGATCAAGGACGAGAAGCTGTGTGACGGTGTCCATGTTATGGCCATCGGCGCAGAGAAGAACGTTCCCACCATTCTGGAAATGGCCGGCGTTACTGTATAATTTGATACATAGAGAAATCACCGTTGACGCAAGTTGCGTTAACGGTGATTTTCTTATTCTGTTTCTATGATTTCCCGGATCATGGGCAGCAGGTCCTCTGCTTTGGTGCAGAATTGGGTGGCGCCGGCCTCCACCAGCTCCTCCCTGTCCCGAAAGCCCCAGAGCACACTAAGGCAGGGCACAGAAGCATTTGCTGCCGTTGCCACATCCACCTCGCTGTCGCCTACATAGACGCAGTTTTCCACGCCAATGGCTTCCATTGCCCGGAAGACCATATCCCTGGCGGGCTTTCGGGGACACGCGGGGGTAACACCCAGGGCGAAAATATCGCCGAAATATTCCCTGCAAAGGGCCTTCACCGCCGGGTCCGGCTTATTGGACACCACTGCCACCGGGTACTGCTTCCGGATGCTGTCCAAAGCCTCCTTTACCCCGGGGTACAGCTTAGCTGAGCCCTGACGGCAGTTGGCATTGTAATACTGCAGAAAATCTGCCAGCACCCGGTCTGCCGGCGGATCGTCCTGCCTGCCGGGCAGGGCCTTTTCCACCAGGTATGCCGCGCCGTTTCCCACGAACCGGCGAACCTGGTCAAAGCTCCGCTCCGGGCAGCCGTACTGTCTGAGGATGTGGTTAATGGCCTGGTACAGGTCCTCCAATGTGTCCATCAGGGTGCCGTCCAGATCAAAGATTACGCCCCAAGTCAAATCAAACACCTCTGGCTTTCAGCACCCGGATGTCCTCGCCCAGAAAGACCAGCCCCTTGAATTCCCCTTTGAGACGGGAGGCGATCTGGGGAGAGTAGCGCTGGGCAAGCTCCTCGGTGGTATAGTTGGTGGAGATCAGCATACTTTTGCCCTCCTGCAGCCGCTGGGACAGCAGGCTATACAGGGCGGCAGTGACAAAGTTGCCGGGCATTTCCGTGCCCAGGTCGTCAATGATCAGCAAGTCGCAGGCAGTGAATTTGGCTGCCTGGGCCCGGGTCTCCTCCGTGGGGGCAAACCGGTCCTTTTCCAGCTTGGAAAACAGCTGGGGGGCGCTTTCGTATACCACGCTGAAGCCCCGGTCCGTTACCGCGTTGGCAATGCAGGCAGACAGGAAGGTCTTGCCCAGGCCTGTGTCGCCCACAAACAGCAGGTTGCCAATACCCGGGGCAAAATTCTCCGCATAGCTGCGGCACCGCTGCAAGTTGATGGTCATAATACTTCTGGGGCTGGTGCCCATGCTTCTGTCTTTATAGTCAGAATAATAGTCCAGCCGGAAGTTTTCAAACCGCTCAGCGCCGGTGGTGAGATTGGCGATCTCCTTGCGCTGCTCCTGGCGGCAAAGCTCTGCCAGACACCGGCACATGGCGCTGCCCATGTAGCCGTTGCCACCGCAATGGGGGCAAAGGGGGCTGTCGTCCAGAAAGCCGGGAGCAAAATGCTTCTGCACCAACGTCTGCCGCTCCTGCTGGAGGGCAAGGTTTTCCTGCTTCAGCTGCTCCATAGCCGCCACAGGGTCGCCGCCCTTGGAGAACACGGTCTGGGCTGCCAGGGTCATGGACCGGCGCAGCTGGCCGTCCAGCTCTCTGAGCCGGGGAACTTTGGCGTAGGCCTCCTGCAGATTATGGCGGTACAGAGATTCCTTATCCTGCTTTTTTTCTGAAAGACGCTGCCGCGCCCGATTTATGATTTCTGCGCTGTACGGCATGGCTCATCAACCCTCCCGGAGTAATCTTTGGATGTTTTCCAGCTCTGTCGCCCCCAGCTTGCCGGAGGGGTTCAGGCTATTTTTATAGGCATTCTTGGGCTTTTTATCCCCATTTTTCACCTGCTCCGCTGTCAGCAATCCTGCTTCCAGCCAGCGCTGCAGGATCTTATTCATATAGGCCCAGTTCAGCGCGCCGGTGTTCAGGCAGGTCCGCTCATAGGCAATGGCGATGGCGTCCATATCAAAGCCTGCATCCAGCCACTGCTTGGCGTACTTTTCCTCGCCGGGGGTCAGGTTTCTGCCCCGGATCTGCAAAACGGCCATTAATTCTCCCAACCGGGACTGGCGCAGGTTCTGGGCCTGGATAAAGGCAGCCGCCTCCTCCATGGTGTCGATGCCCCGCTCTGCCCAGGCATAGGCCTCCTTTTCGATGGTCCGCAGGGAGGGGTTCCGCAGACTTCCCCGCTTTCTCGCCCGCTCCTTGCAGTAGCACACCAGCACACAGATCACATCTCCCGGCAGACCCAGATAGCGAACAAAGCCCAGGATGATCTTCAATTCCTCGGTATTGAGGTTTCTGCCCAAAAGGCGCTGGATCTCCCCGTAGACGCTGCGGAAATCCCGGTCCGTATCCATGGCGCTGATCACATCCCTCTCTGTATAGCTGGGACGCTCGCCGGGAATCAGTCTTGCCCGGTCCTCCTGCCACAGACCCAGCTGCCGCAGGGTTGCCATGGCGCAGGACAGGCGGGATTCTGTGAGCCGCAGGGCAGCCATGGCATCTGCCGGGTCATTGCCGCTGCGTAAGTACAGGTACAGAAGGGCCGCGTCGCCGCTGGCAGCTCCCAGAAGCTTCTGCATATCCACTTTTTCTATGTTTAGCTCCGCTGTGTTCATGGTAACTCCTCAAAAAATCGTCATTTTCAGTCATTATAACATAGGTTTTTTCCCCTTACAACAGGCATTGCCAAAAGTTTTTGGAGAAAAACGCCTTTGTTTTTTGGCACATCACAGCATATTGTGGCAGCACTGCTCCGCCACCACTATGGGGTGTAAACAATCCGTAAACATTCCAAATTCCTGTTGAAATCCTGCCTTTTTCCAATATAATAAAATTATATTATAGTACAAGGGGATGCTTATGAACGGATTTGGTAACTGGCTGCGGAGGACAGGGGCAAAGCTCCGGGCGGGACTTGCCCATTTTATGCAGGGCCGCTACGGCACGGACAAGCTGAACACCGCTATTCTGACTGCCGGTGTGGTGGCGTGCCTTCTGAATATTTTTGCAGGAATCGGGCTTCTGGGCCTTATTTTCACCCTGATCTCCTACGCACTGCTGGGCTGGGCCATTTTCCGGATGCTGTCCCGGAATACCTACCAGCGCTACCAGGAAAACCGGAAATATCTGCGGCTTCTGGAGCGGCTGAAGGACCGGCAGCACAAATACTTTGACTGCCCCCGGTGCCGCCAGCCTGTTCGGGTTCCCCGGGGCAAGGGCAAGATCGCCATTACCTGCCCCAAATGCGGCGAAAAATTTATACGCAAGTCTTAAAAACCCAGAGAAACTGTAGGGCGGGGGCTTGCTTCCGCCACCAAACGCGCTTTGTCTCAACGGCGGGAGCAAGCCCCCGCCCTACAACGCCGTAAAATGAGGCAAGCATTTCCCGTTGACGGATCAATTTTCACAGGGTAAAATAAAGGTAGCATCGATACTCCAACAGGAAAGGATGTTTTCTATGAAGTACAGGATCTTACAGAAAGACCCCTCTCTGCAGCCCTTTGAACAGGACATCCAGCTGCGGATGGACAATTATCATAGAAAGAAAACAGAACTTCTGAAGCCGGGGCAGACCCTTGGGGATTTTGCCAACGGCCACCAATATTTCGGTTTCCACCCCACCGGCCAGGGCTGGTACTACCGGGAGTGGGCGCCGGCGGCGGACAAGCTGTATCTCACCGGTGATTTCTGCGGCTGGGACCGGTACGCCTATCCTATGAAAAAGCTGGAAAACGGCGTATTTGAGCTGTTTTTGCCGGGCAAGGACGCCCTTGTTGACGGCCAAAAGGTCATGACTGTGGTGGTAAACGGAGGCCGGGAGCTGGAGCGGATCCCCCTGTATGCCACCCGGGTGGTCCAGGACCCGGTGACCACACAGTGGAACGCAGTGATCCACACCCCCAGAGAATTCCACTGGACAGACGAAAAATTTATCCCCCGGAAAAAGCTGTTTGTTTATGAGTGCCACATTGGCATGGCCCAGGAGGAGGGCAAGATCGGCAGCTACAACGAGTTCCGGGAGCTGACCCTGCCCCGGATCAAGGCCCTGGGCTACAACACCTTGCAGATCATGGCCATTATGGAGCACCCCTACTACGCCTCCTTTGGCTACCAGGTTACCAATTTCTTTGCCGCCTCCTCCCGCTACGGCACCCCGGAGGAGCTGAAGGCCCTGATCAACACCGCCCACGCCATGGGCATTGCGGTGCTGCTGGATGTTGTCCACTCCCACGCCTGCAAAAACACCCGGGAGGGCATCAACGAGTTTGACGGAACGGCTTATCAGTTTTTCCATGAGGGCGGCAAGGGCGACCACTCCGCCTGGGGCACCAAGTGCTTTAACTACGACAAAAACGAAGTGATCCACTTCCTGCTGTCCAACCTGAAATACTGGCAGACAGAGTACCATTTCGACGGCTTCCGCTTTGACGGCGTTACCTCTATGCTCTACCAGGATCACGGCCTGGGCACCAGCTTTGACTGCAGCGAAAAATATTTTTCCATGAACACCGATATTCATGCGGTGACCTATCTGCAGCTGGCAAACGAAATGGTCCGCCAAGTGAACCCCAGAGCCATTATGATCGCCGAGGATATGTCCGCTATGCCGGGAATGTGCCTGCCCATTAAAGAGGGCGGCATCGGCTTTGACTACCGGCTGGCTATGGGTCAGCCGGACATGTGGATCCGGCTGCTGAAGGAGACCCCCGACGAGCACTGGGATCTGAACCATATATACTACGAGCTTACCTGCCGCAGACCGGGAGAAAAGGTCATCGGCTACTGCGAGTCCCACGACCAGGCCCTGGTGGGCGACAAGACCATTATGTTCCGGCTTTGTGACCGGGAGATGTACTGGTCCATGGAAAAAAGCAAGGACAGCCTGATCATCGACCGGGGTATGGCCCTGCACAAGCTGCTGCGGCTGATCACCATGACCCTGGGTGGCGAAGGCTATCTGACCTTTATGGGCAACGAATTCGGTCATCCGGAATGGATCGACTTCCCCAGGGAGGGCAACGGCTGGAGCTACCACTACTGCCGCCGGCAGTGGAGCCTGGCAGACGATCCAAAGCTGCGGTATCATTACCTGAACGATTTTGAAAAGGCCATGGTGAAAATGGCGAAAAAACTGAAGGTGCTGGCCGGACAGGACCGGCAGCTCTCCCTGGACAACACCGCCAAGACCCTGGTGTACCAGAAGGGCGAGGCTGTGTTTGCCTTTAATTTTCACCCGGAAAATGCCTACGACGGCTGGTGGCTCACTGTGCCGGAGGCGGGAGACTATCAGGTGGTCCTGTCCTCGGACGATCACTGCTTCGGCGGACACGGGCGTGTATGGCACCAGACCTACACCGCCACCGCCCGGGACGGCGGCGCGCCGGGATTCCAAATGTATCTTCCCAACCGCACCGCTGTTGTGCTTAAAAAATCACGCTAACGCGTGAAGTGCACAGTGCATAATGCATAGTGCACAGTTTAGAAGTGTGCTTCGCACACCTATTTAAATTCGTCCGCAAAGCGGCAACTTCACATGACGAAGTCATACTTCACAGCGAAGCTACTTCACATGGCGAAGCCATATTTCACCAAAAAGGCGTGTTGCAAAATACGCTGTCATTCCGAGCCAGTGCACACACTGGCGTGGGAATCCGTTCTCCTATTGCCCCTTTTGGGGCAATGCGCTGCTTCGCAGTGCAAGAAAAGCGGATTGCCACGGGGCTAAAGCCCCTCGCAATGACAGCGTTTTTTCGTTGGGGTGAATTTTGCAACACC
>JAZSDS010000094.1:0-19252 GCA_045531275.1 Faecousia sp. | reverse complement strand
CCCAGATAAATACGCCGACGACGAGAACGCACGCCAGGACGATCAGGGTGTTTTTCAGAACCTGCTGCGGGGTGGACCAAACGACCTTCTTCAGCTCGCTGCGGAGCTCACGGAAGTATCTGCAAATGGCGCCCCAGGTTCTTTTGAACCAGTTTTCCTTCTTAGCCTCTGCCATGTTGCAGCCTCCTTACTTCGTCTCGTTGTGAGTGGTGTGTTTCTTGCAGAATCTGCAATACTTCTTCATTTCGAGACGGTCGGGATCGTTCTTCTTGTTCTTCATGGTGTTGTAGTTTCTCTGCTTGCACTCGGAGCATCTCAAAGTGACTTTAACGCGCATAACGGCACCTCCTTAAAATTGCCTCCCTGTATCACTCCGGCTATCATTAAATTTAGTAAGCGGCCAACTACAATCGCCGCTCCGAAGCTGAAAAGGGCATAGAAAATAGCCCGTTTCACAGGTAAAAACCATTCTACCACAGGGAATTGGTTTCGTCAACAATTTTTTTACTTTATTTTTTCCTTTTTTTAGGCTATAATGGGAGCAAACAGAAAGGAAATGAAACATATGAGAGTTATGGGAATCGATTACGGCGATGCCCGGACGGGGATCGCTATTTCTGATCTGCTGTGCAGCATTGTTGGAAGAACAGAAGTGATCCACAGTCGCAATCCGGAAAAGACGCTGGAGCAGATCAAGAAGCTGGTCCGGGAAAATGAAGTGGGCAGGATCGTTATGGGTCTGCCGAAAAATATGGACGGCTCCGAAGGTCCCCGGGCCCAGCTTTGTCGGGAGTTCGGAGCGAGGGTTGAGGAAGCCACCGGGATTCCTGTAGCTATGTGGGATGAGCGCCGCACCACTGTGGAGGCCCACAATATCCTCTCTGAGCATAATTATCACGGGAAAAAACGTAAAAATACTGTGGACGCAGTGGCTGCCGGACTGATTTTGGAAGGCTACCTGGGCTTTTTGAAGCGCTGATTGCCGTTTTTTCTGGGTTTATAAAACAGCTCCCGCAGGCCGGTTGCCAACAGTAAAACCCCAAAAAGCTTTTTAATTACAGAAATGTCTATGTTTCTGCTGATAAAGGAGAAACAGCCGGCACTGATACAACCTGCCGCAATGGCAGGCAGGATCTTTTTCAAATCCAGCGCCCCCTGCTTCCAGCGGAACAGGGAGGCAATAACAGCGGAAGGAATAAAAAACAGCAGATTGATGTTCCTGGCAACACTGTGTTCCATCCCCAGTACCAGGGTGAGCCAAAGCATCAGCAGGCTGCCGCCTCCCACGCCCAGACCGGACAGAAAACCCAAAAGGCTTCCTATAGTTAAAATTACCACCGGATTATCTAACATAAATACCGAAAACCTCCCCATAGGATCAGTACCCCCAGCAGTCTATGGAGCCACACTGTAGGGATCCGCCTTGCGAAAATACCGGCGGCCACGCCTCCTGCGGTACTGCCCAGCAGATAGAGAAGGGTTGTGTTCCAGGGAATGATACCCGGACGAAAGGTGATGCTCAGGGACACCAGGCAGATGGGGAGAATAATGGACACCGACGCAGGAAATATCTCGTTGTCATCCAATTTTGTCAGCCAGGTCAGTAACGGCACAAGGACCATTCCGCCTCCGGCACCAAAGAGTCCGTTGATTGCCCCTGCCCCCGCGCCGGCCAGGGCCGCCCCAATGTATTTCTTATATTTCAAAAGAACACCTCCTGTGGAAATCTTCTCCACAGGAGGCTGTTTTATTCTTGCTGGAAAAAGCCCCCTGCCCGTGACGGACAGGGGGAGTTCGTTATTTGGGAGAAATTACCAGATCCAGGTTCAGCTTGGAGATGTCGCCCTGGGTGGTGGTGATGGTCTCCAGAACGCCCTGGTACCACTCTTCCTGGTCCTCTGCGCGCATTTCCTCGGAGATCATGTAGTCACGGTAGCTCAGCTCGTCGTCGCCTACATAGTACATTACATGGTAGCCGTATTCGGTCTTGATGACCTCAGCGTCGCCGGCCTTCCGGTCGTCACTGATGGCCCAGGCCAGGAATTCGGGAACATACTGGGAGTCGGGGTTAATGTCCTCAAACAGGCCACCATCCTCGGCGGAGGTATCGTCGCTGTGCTTCTTGACCAGTTCGATGAAGCTCTCCTCGTTGGCCTTGCCTTCCTTCCAGGTCTTCAGGTAGCCTTCGGCCTTTTCCTTGGCTTCATTCATTTCTGCCTCGGAGTAGGTGATCTCTTCAGTCTCTTCGTCCTCAGTGCCGCCCTTGAACTTAACCAGCAGGTGGCGGACGTTGGCCATAGGATCGGTGTTGTCGTCACTACTGATGAAGTAAGCTACATAGTAGCCGTTGGTCTCAGTGGACTCCTTGCCTTCGGCATCCTTAACGGTGCTGGTGCTGGGGATGGCTGCAATATCGCCTTCCTTACGGTCCTTTTCGGAGAGCCACTTGTTCAGAGTTCCGTTGATAACGGTGTAGAGATCTCCGTCGACCTCATTGACAGCGATCTTGCTGGAGCCGGTAAGCTTAACAGCTTCTGCCTTCTCCTTCAGCTGGGCTACGGAGGTGGCAGTAGCCAGTTCTTCTGCAGCAGCCTTCATTGCGGCGCGGGCGGCATCCTTCTCTTCTTCGGTGTAAGTGGTTTCGCCCTTATCGTTCTTGGTGCCGCCCTCCAGGAAGTAGGAGTAGCTCAGGTAAGCGCTGGCGTAGGTGTAGGAGTTGTAGTTGACGACCTTGTCCTTTTCGTACTCACGGATAGCAGCGTCGTCATAGGTAAGGTCTTCCATGTGGGCCTTGGAGTAGGCGTCGGCAATGGTGCTGCGCTCCATATACTCGCTGTAGCTTTCCACATCGGCGCCGTAGCCGTAGCTTGCGCGGAGGTACTGGTCAGCATTGCCATAGCCGTAAAGCACTGCGTAGGTCTCGATGTTTTTCAGCATGTTGTCCAGGGAAGTCTGCTCCTCCTCGGGCAGCTTGAAGCCTTCCTTCTTTGCAAGGTTATAAAGCACCATGTCGCTCTTTGCTTCTTTGATGGCTTCATTAACGAAATACTGAGCCCAGGTGATGCCGGTCTCTTCGTCATGGATCTGCTCGTCCAGGGGTTTGGAGGTGTCCAGACCCATGGCTTGCAGATAGCCGTCGGTATAGCTCTCGTACTCGTTGTACCACTGATTATACAGCTCGTTGATAGCGTCGTTGTAGTAATAGCTCAGCTCCACGGAGTTAAATTCCTTGTCGCCGATGGTAGCGGCAAGTGTGTTCTTCTGGATGACACCGGTGTTGTTAACAACCTGAACACCGATAAAGGTCAGGAACAAGCAAACTACCAAAACCAGAACAGACACAAAGGTAATGGTCTGAAATTTCAGCTTTTTAGCCTCTGCCTGCTGCTGGCGCTGTTTCTGGGTGAGCAGTTCGGCGGTCTGCTCCTTGCGGAGCTTTTTCTTGTCGGATGCGCTCATATTTAATACATTCCTCTCATTCAGTAACATAACGCGTCGGGATTCCGATGCATAGACCAAATCATTATAACTGATTTTATTTCGGGTTTCAAGAGTAAATATTTTGGAATCTGCCAAAAAAGAAAAATGTTTACAATTTTCCGGCAATAAAAAATACGGGGAACAGATGTTCCCCGCAGAAAACCCGCTTTGGCCGTAATGCATCCGATTATGACCTGCACGAAATGGCAGGTGGGTTGCCGCTCCTAGCCTTAGCTGCTCCCAACGTCCACCTGTCGTCAAAGCGCAGGCGGGAGGTCTGCAATCCGGGTAGGAAGTCTAACATCCCGTTGTAATGATGTGGGTCCAAAAGGACACACTACGCACCAAGCAGGCGAAGGATCAATCCTCGTCGTCCTCTTCCTCGTAGAGCTGATCCATAATCAAGGAGTAGACAGCCTCCAGCTCATCTTCGTCCTCGATTGCGCAGAGGATGGGCTCGCCGTCTTCTTCCACGGATTTGAGGATGCTGACCTCCAGGTCGCCCTCCTCGTCGGTGGCCGGTGTTACAGCAAGGTAGGTCTCGCCGTTATATTCCAGGGTAGAGAGGATCTCCAGCTCGTACTCCGTGCCGTCCTCGTCTACTATGGTCATAAAATCACTGCCGTATTCATCAGACATGATGGTGTACCTCCATTCTTTTTCTATCTATATTCTAAAGGAAATGCCTTGTAAAATCAAGAGGAAATCACCACCACTTCCGTGCTTGCGGTTGTGTTTGTTAGTATCTGCGGAAATTTAATGTTTATTAATAAAATAATACTTTCGTTTTACGATTGGGTATGCTATAATGGTATGAACAGTATTATGCGAATATGCTGCTTATGACAAGAATGATTACCATGCAGGCCAATTGGCTGCTGTATTGGAGGTAACGATAATGTCTCAGGATAAGAATAAGAAGAACAAACCGCTCCGTCAGGACTGGAAGCCACACTGGAGCTTGCAGGCGGTGAAAAAGGTTTGGATGGCTGTTTTCGCTACGATAAAGATCGTTGCGGGCGCTGCGGCCACCGTTGCGCTGATTGGCCTTGTTTGCGGTTTTGTGTTTATGGGAATATTGGGTGACTACCTGGAGGACGATATTCTACCCAATGCTGCGGTGGTCCTGGACGATTATAACATGGACTCGCCCTCCTATGTCTACAACGTAAACGAGGATGGGCAGATCGAACTGCTGCAGGAGCTGTATGCCAGCACCGACTGGAAGAAGGCCACCTATGAAGAGATCCCCAAGGCGCTGATCAATGCGGCTGTTGCCATTGAGGACAAGCGGTTCTATGAGCATCAGGGCGTGGACTGGATCACCACAATTAAAGCCTTTGCCAATATGTTCTTCGGTGACGAGACTGTGGGCGGCTCCAGTATTACTCAGCAGCTCATCAAGAACGTTACGGAAAACGACAGTGTAACAGTCCAGCGTAAGGTCCAGGAGTTCTTTAGTGCCACCCTGGTGGAGAAGAACAATGATAAAAATGCCATTATTGAGGAATACCTGAATTCTATTTACATGGGTCAGGGCTGTCGGGGTGTCAAGAGCGCCGCCGCGGCTTATTTCGGAAAGGAATTGCAGACCCTTACCATCGCAGAATGTGCCAGCCTTATCAGCATTACCAATAACCCCTCTTTGTTTGATCCCTACAGCACAGAGGAATTCCAGTATAACGGCGAGCTTATGAACGGCATGCAGAGAAACCGGCACCGTCAGATGCTGGTTCTTGGCGAATTGTTGGGGCAGGGCTATATTACCCAGGAGGAGTACAATGAGGCCGTCGCCCAGAAGCTGGTGCTGAAATCCGGCATCGACGAAGAGGATCAGTGGGTGGTATGCGCCAACGAATCCTGCGATTATGAGGGTATTTACAGCACTTACCAAAAGGACAAGGAGCGTAAGTGTCCTGTCTGCGGCACTGCGCCTGATGTCAAAAGCGATGGCTCTCAGGAAGTGTATTCCTACTTTGTGGATGCGCTGCTGAAGGATGTTGCCAGGGATATGGCAGAGCAGGACAATGTGACAGAGTGGAACAAAAATATCTGGGAGTATTACCTGGATAAGATCAACCGGGGCGGCTACCACATTTACGCAACCATTGACACAAAGGTTCAGGATCAGGTGGACAAGATCTATAAGGATCTTGATAACATTCCCGATACAAGAAGTGCCCAGCAGCTTCAGTCCGCAATTGTGGTCATTGACAACAAAACAGGCGATATTGTGGCAATGGCAGGCGGCGTAGGTGACGACAAGGTCCACTTTGGCCTGAATCGCGCAACCCAATCTGAGCTGCAGTCCGGTTCTTCCATTAAGCCTCTGACTATTTATGCTCCGGGCTTTGAGCAGGGGACCATTACCCCGGCCACCGTTATTAAGGACCTGCCTATGACATATGATGACGGCCCCTGGCCCCGTAATGATGACCGGCTGTATTCCTATACCAGATCTATCTTCAGCGGTTTGGAGGATTCTGTTAATGCAGTGGCTGCCAATACCCTGCAGAAGATCGGCGCCAATTACGGCTATGAATTTGCCAAGGATTCCTTTGGGATCTCTACTCTGGAGGAGGAGGATCTGCAATTTTCCTCTCTTGCTCTGGGCGCCCAGCAATACGGCGTGACAGTCCGGGACATGGCCAATGCCTTTGCGTCCTTCCCCAATAAGGGCGTTTATCGCCAGGGAAGAACCTATACAAAAGTATATGACAGCAAGGGAAATCTTGTGCTGGACAATGAACAGGTCAGCCGGGAGATCCTTGGCGAAAAGGCAGTGAACTACATTAACTACTGCCTGACAAATGCGGTTAGTGCCGGTACCGGTTCCGGCGCGGATTTTTA
The DNA here is from genome assembly GCA_045531275.1 of Faecousia sp. Taxonomy (GTDB): domain Bacteria; phylum Bacillota; class Clostridia; order Oscillospirales; family Oscillospiraceae; genus Faecousia. The sequence continues at coordinate 12,922 of JAZSDS010000094.1, read as the reverse complement.
TGATGTGGATGTGGCCGGTAAGACCGGCTCTACCTCCAGCTTCCGTGACCGCTGGTTCTGCGGCTATACCGGCTACTACACCGCAGCGGTGTGGTGCGGCTACGACACGCCGGAGACCATCAGCACAGTGGGCGGCAGCTATAACCCTGCTTCCCGTCTGTGGAAGAATGTGATGAAGCCTCTGCACAGCGGCCTTAAGAACATCGTCATGTATAACACCAGGGATATGGTCCAGGTGTCTGTGTGTCTGGATACCGGCAAGATAGCCACGGATGCCTGCGCCGCAGATCCCCGTGGCGGTCGTGTGGAGAAGGGTATCTGGGTATACCCTGAGGATGTCCCCGCAGCCATTTGCGACAAGCATGTGCTTATGGATTACTGCACCACCGGCAACGGCGTCGCCAATGAATACTGCATCCACCTGTCAAAGGCCGGCGCAGACGTAAAGCTGGAAAAGAAGGGCCTTTTGAAGATGACCCAGAATGATATTAAGAGTCTTTTGAAGGCGGAGGGCTACGGCTTGTACTCCCAGCATGTGCTGGATAACTATGTGTACCTTGTGAATGAGGATGGCAAGGATGCTGCATTTAAGGGCTTCCACGGCGACATTAACAGCGGCGTAAGTTCACCCTATAAGGTCTGTACCTACCACACTAAGGCTATGTGGCAGACTTACCAGTCACAGCATCCCGCACAACCCGGCGGTAACACAGAACCTACCCAGGGCACAGGAAGCACAGAACCCACCACGGAAACACCGGCTGGCGGTGAGACCACAGCGCCAACTACGGCTGGGAACGGTCAGAATTGAGGAGAAACAGATGATTTGGATTTCCGATGAATGGAAAGACTATGAGGTTCTGGACGCCTCCCAGGGAGAGCGTCTGGAACGGTGGGGCAAGTATGTGCTGGTCCGTCCCGACCCCCAGGTGATCTGGGACACCCCCCACGCACACCCCCAATGGAAGAAATACGATGCCCGGTATGTCCGCTCCAACAGCGGTGGCGGACGTTGGACAGACCATAACCTTCCGGAGAGATGGCAGATCCGCTATAAGGATTACCTGACCTTTAATGTAAAACCCATGAATTTTAAGCACACAGGCGTGTTTCCCGAGCAGGCGGCCAACTGGGATTTTATCCGGGATAAGGTAGCCTCTGCCGGCAGACCGGTACGGGTGCTGAACCTGTTTGCCTACTCCGGCGGCGCTACCCTGGCTGCCGCAGCAGGTGGCGCGGAGGTGTACCATGTGGATGCCTCTAAGGGTATGGTTGCATGGGCAAAGGAGAACGCAAAGTCTTCCGGTCTGGCAGACAGACCCATCCACTGGATCGTGGATGACTGCGGGAAATTTATCCAGCGGGAGATCCGTCGTGGTCGCCGTTATGACGGCATCATCATGGACCCTCCCAGCTATGGCAGAGGTCCCAGCGGCGAGATTTGGAAAATGGAGACCAGCTTCTATCCGTTCTTGCTGGAAACAGCCAAGCTTTTGACGGATAACCCCTTGTTTGTAATTATCAATTCCTACACCACGGGCCTTGCGCCGTCGGCGGTAGGTTATGCGTCGGATGTGGTGTTTGGCAGCTCCCATGGCGGAAGCACCGCAGTTGGCGAATTGGGCCTTCCTGTAATATCTTCCGGCCTGATGCTGCCCTGTGGGGCTGCCGGCAGATGGACACCCTGAATGGAGGTATACCTTTGGGAACAGCGATTTCTGTAGAACATCTGGCATACAGCTATCCGGGCGTGGATGACACGCCCGGCGCTCCTGTTTTTGAGGATCTGAATCTTACGGTGGAACAGGGCAGCTTTGTTGCCATTCTGGGCAGCAACGGCTGCGGCAAATCCACGCTTGCAAAGCATTTTAATTCCATATTGCTGCCCTGCGGCGGCAAAGTATATGTATGCGGCATGGATACCTCTGACGAGGAAAAGCTCATGGCGGTACGGCGCAATGTTGGTATGGTGTTCCAAAATCCGGACAACCAGATCGTTGCCAATGTTGTGGAGGAGGATGTGGCATTCGGTCCGGAAAATCTGGGCATTGCCAGTCCTATGATCCGGTCGCGGGTGGATAATGCCCTGAAACAGGTAGGGATGTATGAATATCGGGAGCATGCGCCCCATCTTCTGTCCGGCGGACAGAAGCAGCGCATTGCCATTGCCGGAATCATTGCTATGCAGCCCAAGTGCATTGTTCTGGATGAACCTACAGCAATGCTGGATCCTAAGGGAAGGCGGGAAGTGGTGGATACCATAGCCGCCCTAAACAGTGAAAAGGGCATTACTGTGGTGCTCATTACCCACCATATGGACGAGGCCGCAAAGGCACAGCGTGTGGTGGTATTGAATAAGGGCGGCATTGCCGCCGACGGCACACCCGGAGAGGTGTTTTCCCAGGTGGAGCTGCTGCACAGCATTCGTCTGGCAGCCCCTGAAACTGTGGAGCTTTGTAACGAATTAAACAAACAGGGCTTTCGCCTGCCTTTGGACCGGCTGACTGCCCAGGAATGTGCGCAGGCACTTTATGATGTGATAAAGGCTTGACGGAGGATAGAGACATTGGCACCTATTTTGGAGGTTAAAAACCTACAGCATGTATACAGCGCCGGTACGCCCTTTGAGCATGTGGCTCTGGAGGATGTTTCCTTTAGTGTGGAGCGGGGGGAGTTTATCGGCGTTATCGGGCATACAGGGTCGGGTAAGTCTACCTTGATGCAGCACCTGAACGGCCTTTTGAAGCCTACTGCCGGCACTGTTGCGCTGGACGGTAAGGATATCTGGTCCGATAAGGCCCTGACCCGGCAAAGCCGTTTCCGGGTTGGTTTGGTATTTCAGTACCCGGAGTATCAGCTTTTTGAGGAGACGGTATATAAAGATATTGCCTTTGGCCCTAAGAATATGGGCCTGAATGCAGAAGAGATCCACCGCCGTGTCCGGGAGGCAGCGGGCTTTGTGGGCATTACGGAGCAGCAGCTGCAGGTTTCACCCTTTGATCTTTCCGGTGGACAAAAGCGCAGAGTGGCCATTGCCGGCGTAATTGCCATGGAACCGGAAATTCTGATTCTGGACGAGCCTACAGCAGGCTTGGATCCCGAGGGAAGAGAGGATATTCTTAAGAATATCGAAGCGTACCGCAGGGCAAAGAACGCAACCATCATGATGGTGAGCCACTCTATGACCGATGTGGCAAGACTGACTGAACGGCTGCTTGTTATGAATGGAGCAAAGCTTGTGATGGATGGAACGCCAGAGGAAGTGTTCGGGCGCTCTCAGGAGCTTCTGGATATGGGGCTGGATATCCCGGATATTACAAGAGTATTTTTGGAGCTTAAAAAAATGGGACTGGATGTGCCCCAGGTCTACACCATTGACCAGGCGGTCCATGTGCTTACCCGGATGAAGGGGGGCAACGGCTGTGCTTAAGGATATTACTTTGGGTCAGTATTTCCCGAGAAATTCTGCGGTGCATCGGCTGGATCCCAGAACAAAGCTTGTGCTGCTGGTTGCCTATATTGTGGCTCTGTTCACAGCCTCCAACTGGCTGTCCTATGGAGTCGTGTTCTGCTTTTTGGCAGTGACCGTAGCAATGTCAAAAATTCCGGTGAAGTCCATTTTGGTAGGCATGAAGCCCCTGGTGCTGATACTGGTATTTACCGGCATTTTGAATATATTCTTTACTGACGGTGAGAATGTTGCCTTAAAATTCTGGGTAATTACCGTTTATTGGGAGGGTCTTGTCCGGGCGTTCTTTATGGTCACCAGAATTTTGATGCTGATTGCAGGCACTTTTCTGCTGACCTACACCACATCGCCCATCGCTCTGACCGATGGCTTGGAGGCCTTACTGGGACCGCTGAAGAAGCTCCGTGTTCCTGTCCATGAGCTGTCCATGATGATGTGTATTGCCTTGCGCTTTATTCCCACCCTGATCGAGGAAACGGACAAGATCATGTGTGCCCAAAAGGCCAGAGGCGCGGATTTTGAAAGCGGCAAGCTGATGCAGCGCGTAAAGGCCCTGGTACCTATTTTGGTGCCGCTGTTTATCAGCGCCTTCCGCCGGGCAGATGAGCTGGCAACGGCTATGGAATGCCGCTGCTATCAGGGCGGCGAAGGACGGACCAAAATGAAGCTTCTGCGCTACAAGCGAGGTGACCTGAAGGGCTTTTTCCTTGGCGCCTTGATGCTGGTTATCATTTTTGCTCTCTATCCTCTTGGTTTGTGAGGTCGTTATGCGCAATATTGCCTTGTATTTGACTTATGAGGGTACTGCCTACCACGGCTGGCAGATGCAGAAAAATCTTGCCACAGTACAGCAGACCCTGGAAAAGGCCATATCAATGGTGGTAAGTCACGATGTTCATGTTACCGGCTGTGGCCGCACAGATGCAGGCGTTCACGCCAAATGCTATGTGGCTAATTTCCGTACCACATCCACCATTCCTGTAGAAAGACTGCCCTATGCCCTGAATACCCACCTTCCTCCGGATGTAGTGGTGACAAAGGCCTTTGAGGTCCATGAGAATTTTAATGCCATCGGCTCCTGCGCAAAGAAGGAGTACACCTACATGATCTATAATTCCAGAGTCCGTGATCCGTTCTATGTGAACCGGGCCTGGTTCTATCCCAAGCATCTGGATGAGAAGATCATGCAGGAGGCGGCCCGGCAATTTGTGGGGACCCACGATTTTGCGGCGGTGCGTTCTGTGGGAACGGATGTAAAGTCTACAGTCCGCACAGTATATTATTATAATGTAGAGCGGCAGGGAGACATTATCCTTTTGAAGGTTTGCGCTAACGGCTTCCTGTATAACATGGCACGGGCTATGGCAGGTACTGTTGTTTACGCAGCCGAGGGGAAGATCGCTCCTGCTGAGATTGGCGCTATTTTGGACAGCGGCAACCGAACAGCCGCCGGACCTACTGTGCCCCCCGGCGGGCTTTACATGACCCACCTGTGGTACGATGACGGCATTGAGAAATTTGAATGCCCGGATATGAAGTAAAATTCATAATTTGTTTTTCTTTTTTCGGGGAATGTATGTTATATTCTTCGGAAGAAACGGAGTGATGATGTATGCAGCCTAAAATGTGTACAAAATGCAAAAAGAATATGGCCGTTGTCTTTATTACAAAGATCGAGAACGGCGTAACATTAAATGAGGGTTACTGCCTGCGGTGCGCCCGAAGCCTGGGCATTCCCCAGATCGAGTCCGCGGTAAAGCAGCTCGGTATTTCCGAAGAGGATCTGGATACTTTGTCTGATGAAATGACCAGTGTTTTCGGTCAAATGGATACCGAGGAGGATGACGATGAGGTTGATAGCCGCACGGCCACTTTCCCGCTGCTGAATCAGATGTTCGGTGCTGCCAATCTGCCGGAAAAAAGGGAGAAAGCAACGCCCAATGAGGAAGCCGGTGAAAAGGAAACCGGAAAAAAGAAGAATAAGAAGCATAAGTTCCTGGACAGCTACTGCATGGACCTGACTGGCCGCGCCAGAGCGGGGAAATTGGATAAAGTGATTGGCCGGGATGTGGAAACTGAGCGTGTGATCCAGATCCTGAATCGCCGCCAGAAGAATAACCCCTGCCTGATCGGTGAACCCGGTGTTGGTAAGACTGCTATAGCTGAGGGTCTTGCCCAGCGGATCGCCGGCGGAGATGTGCCCTATAAGCTGCGGGATAAGGAAGTATTTCTTCTGGACCTGACAGCGTTGGTGGCAGGCACCCAGTTCCGGGGTCAGTTTGAGAGCCGTATGAAGAGCCTCATTGGCGAGATCAAGGAGTGCGGCAATATTATCCTGGTTATCGACGAGGTCCACAATCTGGTGGGCGCCGGTGATGCAGAGGGCTCTATGAATGCGGCAAATATCCTGAAGCCTGCCCTCTCCAGAGGAGAAATTCAGGTTGTTGGCGCCACAACCTTTAACGAATACCGCAAGCACATTGAAAAGGATGCTGCTTTGGAGCGGCGTTTTCAGCCTGTTTCCGTGGCGGTGCCTACCATTGAAGAGGCCTGCCAGATCATGCAGGGTATTGCCAAGGCCTATGCTGAATTCCACGGCGTATCCATTTCTCCGGAGATTGCCCGGCAATGCGTGATTCTGTCCGAGCGGTATATCACCGACCGATTCCTGCCGGATAAGGCTATTGACCTGCTGGACGAAGCCTGCTCCCATGTAAATCGGCAGTGCAAGGAAATATCCCTGCTGGCGGAGCTGAAAAAAGAGCGGGATGACTATGAGCTGGAGCTGAAAATGCTCACCGAGGACACAGAGAATGAGCATTATGAGCGCCTGGCGGTGATTCGCAGCAAGCTGTGTCAAATCGCTGCGGAGATTGAGAAGCTGGAGCGGATTCCTGCCCCCAGTGTTACGATGGAAAATCTTGCCCGGATCATTGAGCTTTGGACCAAGATCCCTGCCAGCAAGATCAAGGCCCAGGAATATATGCAGATCAAGGGTCTGGGTGACCGGCTGCGTGAGCATATTGTTGGCCAGGACGAGGCGGTGGATGCTGTTTCTAAGGCCATCCGCAGGAATCGGGTTGGGATTTCTCCGAAAAAACGCCCTGTTTCCTTTATCTTTGTAGGTCCCACCGGCGTAGGAAAAACGGAGCTTGTGAAACGTCTGGCGGACGATTTGTTCGACAGTGTGGACGCACTGATCCGTCTGGATATGTCCGAGTATATGGAAAAGCACACGGGATCTAAGCTGATCGGTTCTCCTCCCGGCTATGTAGGCTATGATGAGGCTGGTCAGTTGACGGAGAAGATCCGCCGGAAGCCCTACAGCGTAGTGCTCTTTGACGAGATCGAGAAGGCCCATCCGGATGTTCTGAATGTATTGCTGCAGGTTTTGGATGATGGACGAATTACCGACGCCCAGGGCAGGGTGGTCAACTTTGAAAATACAATTATCGTCATGACCTCCAATGCAGGTTCTGAGGGCAGAGTCGGTGGTGTGGGCTTTGGCAGATCTGAGCAGGATATGGTCAAGGATAAGACCATGAAGGCCCTTCGGGAATTCCTGCGGCCTGAGTTTATCAACCGCGTGGATGAGATCATTACCTTTAACCACCTCACCCGGGAGAACTTTGCCGGTATTGCGGATATTATGCTGAAGGAGCTGAAGGAGAGCTTGGAGGCTCGTGGCCTGGAGCTTACCTGGACGGAGGCTATCCGTGAGTGCCTGGTGAATAAGGCCTATTCTGTAACCTACGGCGCCCGCAACCTCAGACGCACCATTCAAAAGGAATTGGAGGATCCTATTTCTGAGAAGATCATCGATTCCTTTGAGAATCCCATTTCCCGGATCAGCATCGACGCCTCCGGCGAAAACATTACAGTAACAGCTCAATAATTTTACCGGGAGGCTTTGCCTCCCGGTTTTGCTTACAAGTCGAATTTGTGAGTCAGTCTGTCAGATACCTTCCAGGCTGCGTCCTCTACCTTGCTTGCGGCTTGGGCTGCCAGACGGCGGGTGGGGTTGGTGCGGGACATCATCAGAACACCCACCGCGCCTGCGGCGGCACCTAAGCCCATGGTGACTGCCCATCCTTTAACACTCATGTTCCATCCTCCTTCAGTGCATGCTTCTTACCTGCGTGCAGTTTTCGACAGGTAGCACTAACAGTATGCCCTTTTCAAAAAAAATCACACAAGGAAAGGTTTCACTCTTTTCACAGGGTAAAAGCCGTGGTATAATGGTAAAAAATAGGGAAAAGGGGGCTTTTGTATGGCGATCCATCGGTTGCAGGAAAAAATCAGAAAGCTTAAGAATCCAACGGTTGTAAACTTCAGTGTGTTATCAGAGCACATTCCTCCCCATATACTGGAAGCGGCAGGAAGCTTCGCTCTGGCCTACAAGCAGTTTTGTAAGGAGCTGCTGGAGGGTTTAAAGGATATTGTGCCTGCGGTTCGCTTCGATTTTAACAGTTTTGCGATGCTGGGGGGAGAAGGATTGGATGCCCTGGAGGAGGTCCTGAACTTTGCAGGATCCAGGGGGTATTATGTCCTGCTGGACGGTGTTCAGACATTGTCTTCTCAGGATGCCCGTCGTGCAGCACAGGTGTTTCTGGGAGAGAATTGCAGATGGCGTTTTGACGGACTTGTGGTCAGCTCCTATATTGGTAGCGACGGATTGCTTCCCTATACCGCGGCGTTGGGGGATAAGGATCTGTTTGTGGTAATCCGCACCTCCAATCGCACAGCGCCGGAAATTCAGGATCTTATGACCGGTTCCCGATTAGTGCACATGGCCAATGCAGACATTGTCAACCGATTTGTGCAGCCGCTGACGGGGAAGAGTGGTTACTCTCAGGTTGCTGTCATGGCTGCGGCATCCTCACCGGATAGCCTGCGGGCTCTGCGGGCAAAGTATCAAAATATATTTTTGATGCTGGATGGCTGCGATTATCCCAATGCCAACGCCAAAAACTGCAGCTACGCCTTCGATAATTTAGGTCATGGCGCTGCCGCTTGCGCGGGGCTCAGCATCACTGCGGCCTGGAAAGAAGAGAGCGATACAGGAACGGACTATGTTTCCCAAGGAGTGGAGGCAGCCCTGCGATTGAAAAGAAATCTGACGCGGTATGTAACTGTTTTGTAAAAAACGGGGCAAGACGGCTTGCCGTCCAATGCCCCGTTTTTTCTTAGTGCATTCTTCCGGAACGACCCATGGAGTCGCCGGCATTGCCTGTGCCGTTGGTGGTGCCTGTGGTGTCAGGTGTGCTGTCATCCACGCTGGGATCGGGGACGTTGGTCTCAAATGTGGGGTCCATAATAGTGGGATCAATGATGGTCGGCATGGTGTTGGGCGCGGTGGTAGAAGGCGCTGTGGTTGTAGGCGCTGTGGTGCTGGGAGCGGTTGTCTCGTCATTTTTTCCTCTGCCGCATGCTGCAAGGGAGACAGAGAGGACAAGAACAAGCGCAATCATGCTGATTTTTTTCATAATAACCCTCCTGAATGTCTGAATTCAAAGATATTATTGCCCGGATGTAGGAATTTACCCTGGTAAAATGACCCAATATAACAAATATTATCAAATTTTTTATTTCACCATTGCTATTTCTAATTTTTTCCGCTATAATGTAGTGGATTATTAATAGGAAAAGAGGAAGTTTTTTATGAAAAGACTGTCTGTTAAGAAAACTGCCGAATGTATGGCTTGTCTGGAGTGCGTCCGGGCTTGCTCCACTGCGTTCTATAAGGAATTCAATGAGGATCTTTCCTGCATCCGCATCGCAGCAAAGGGCACCGGTGCCAAGCCTATGACCTGTATTCAGTGCGGCAAGTGCATGAAGGCCTGTGAGGCCGGCGCTATCACTCAGAACCCCAAGACCGGCGTGTACATGATCAACAAAAAGCTCTGCACCAGCTGCGGCAAGTGTGTAGAGGCCTGCCCCATGAAGGTTATGGTTGCGCCTGCCGAGGGCCCCACCAGCAAGTGTATCTCCTGCGGCATCTGCGTAAAGGCGTGTCCCATGGAGATCCTGGAGATCGTGGAAAAATAAGTGTCTGCAAAGCTGGGCAGCCGAAGCCGACTGCCCAGCTTTTTTTCGGTATTACCCCGCTGGTTTTTGTGCAGTGGGGGATACTGTTGTGAGTAGCGTTTGTTTTGGAGGTTGGGTATGAGCGGAAAATACGCTAAGAAAAGTACTTCCTGGAAGAAAAAACTGCTGATCGTGCTGTGCTGCGTTCTTGCAGCGCTGCTTTTGGTATGCGCGGGGCTTTTTATTTGGGCGGATTCTCTGCTGGGCGGCATTAACCGCTTTGACGGCAGTGAGCAGACCCTTTCTTCTGACGAGCTCGGCGGAATGGTGGACGGCACGGATAAAAATCCTATCATTGACCAGGCAGAAGCAATTCCTACCGGAAAGGATGTCATAAATATTCTTCTGGTGGGACAGGACCGTCGTGAGGGTCAACCCAGAATGCACTCCGATGCCATGGTCCTTTGCACCATCAATAAAACCACAAAGACCCTGACCATGACCTCTTTTATGCGTGATATGTGGGTGTACATTCCCAATCATTACAATGAACGCATCAATGTGCCTTATATGGTAGGCGGCTTTGAACTGCTGAACGATACCCTGGAATATAATTTCGGAGTCAGAGCGGATTATAATGTAGAGATCGATTTCTCTGGGTTTATGACGGCTGTGGATCTGGTAGGCGGCGTGGACATTGAGCTGACTGCCCAGGAAGCCCGGTATTTGAACCGCAGGGGGAATTGGGATGTGGAGGAAAACCAGAACTGGCAGTTGGTGGAGGGTATTAACCGCCTGACTGGTTCCCAGGCATTGGCCTATTCCCGAATCCGGGCTATCGGCGATGATTTTGAGAGAACCCAGCGGCAGCGTACTGTGCTGACGGTTTTGATGGAAAAGGCAAAGACGCTGGATGCCGCCAAGCTGTACGAGATGGCGAAAAGCGTGATTCCTCTGCTGACAACAGACATGACCAATCCGCAGATTATGGGCCTTTTGCTGGAGGTAGTACCTATTCTGTCGGATATGGAGACGGTATCCCAGCGGATCCCTATGGACGGCGAGTATCACTTTGCAAATAAGGGCGGCGCATCGGTGATCGAGTTGACACCGGAGAACTATGAAGTTAATAAGCAGCTGCTTATCGAAGCAATGAAAAATGCAAAATAAAAAAATTCCTGCTGTGTGGGCTGTTACACGGCAGGATTTTTTTGCTGTTACAAAAATTTACTGTCTGTAATAATTGCATATCCCGGCAGGATATGATATAGTATATTAGATCATACACCCGGAGGCGTTTATGATGAATATGACACAATTTCAGCAGAAAATCACTGCTTTACTCCCGAATATCCAACTTAAGCTGTGGGAATCAATGGCAAAGCATACTTCCTTCCGCATCGGAGGTCCTGCGGAGGTCATGGCTTTTCCGCGGAACACCCAGGAACTTTCTGAAATTCTAAAAACATCCCGTTTATTGGACTGCAAACCTGCTATTTTAGGTGCAGGAACCAATGTTCTTGCGCCGGATTCCGGTATACCGGGGCTTGTGATTTGCCTTAAGGATTGTATGGACGGAATGGAGCAGCTGGATGACATCCATATCCGTGTGGCTGCCGGCGTGACTATGACAAGAGCAGCCGTGTTTGCTGCAGGGCTTGGGCTCAGCGGCATGGAATTCGCCCACGGCATTCCCGGCACAGTAGGCGGCGGCGTGTATATGAATGCCGGTGCTTACGGCGGTGAGATCTGCCAGATCTGCCGTCAGGTGGAGGTTATGACCCTTGATGGTGAGAAAATTGTTTTCTCTGGCGAGGAAATGAACTTCTCCTACCGCCATAGCCGTCTGGAGGATGAACCGGCCATTGTGACTGCCGCTGTCTTTGAACTGACGAAACGGCCAGAGGCAGAAATCAGAGAGCAGATGCAGGAGCTGATGCGCCGCAGAAAGGCTTCCCAACCCCTGGATCTTCCTTCGGCAGGTTCTGCTTTTAAGCGGCCTGTTGGCGGTTATGCCGCAGCTCTCGTTGACGAAACCGGTCTGAAGGGCTACCGCATTGGAGATGCGGCGGTTTCTGAAAAGCACGCGGGCTTTGTGGTAAATCTGGGCAAGGCAACTGCCGAAGAAATTAAGGCGCTGCTGCAGTCGGTATCCGATCAAGTCTTGGACCGGACAGGAATTCGTCTGGAGCCTGAAGTAAGAATTTGGTAAAAGAGGAGGGGAGCTTATGGCAATATCCTTTTCCGGCAGCGCAAAAGCGGAGGTTTGCAGAAGCTTTCCTCAAAAACGCTGCTGCGCACTGGCCCAATGTTTTGGTATTTTGCTCTTTTGTAACAGCTTTTCCCGAGACGGGATCCGTATTATTACGGAAAGCCGGGAATTTGGGCAAATTCTGCCCCGATTGTTTAAAAAGGCCCTAGGCATCACTTTTGATATTCAGCCGGATCCGGATGCCGAGACTACAGGAAAACTGACTTTTCAGATCACCGACCCTGAGAAGATTCGCTCAGTTATGCAGCATTACGGATTTGATCCTGCGGACACCCTGGCGCTGCATATCAACCTGGCGGCGGTGGAAGAGGAGTGCTGTAAAGCAGCATTTCTGCGAGGCGCTTTTTTAGCAGGGGGATCTGTGACGGATCCTGCCAAGGCCTATCACCTGGAAATTGCCACCACCCACCACAGTGTGGCCAGAGAGGGTTACGCTCTGATGCAGGAGATGCTGGGTTTTTATCCAAAATCTGCCCAGCGGGGCGGTGGTCAGGTGCTGTACTTAAAGAACAGCGAGCAGATTTCCGACTGTCTGACTTTTTTAGGCGCGCCGGTTTCCTCTATGGGGATCATGGAAGCCCGACTGGAAAAAGAACTGAACAATAATGTAAATCGCCGCTGCAACTGTGACGATGCCAACACCTCTAAGGTGGTGGAGGCGGCCCAGGAGCAGCTTGCCGCTATTCGTATCCTCCGGGACAGAGGTTTGATAGAGGGACTTCCCAAGAAGCTGAAGCAAGCCGCTGTCGCAAGAGAACATAATCCGGAGTCCTCTCTTACAGAATTGGCCGCCATGATGGAACCGCCTATTACAAAACCTGCTATGAATCACCGACTAAAAAAGCTTGTGGAAGCGGCAAAGGAGGCTGTATCATGAGTTTTGTACATCTGCATGTCCATAGTGAATACAGTCTGCTGGACGGTGCATGCCGCATCAGCGGTATGATGGACCGGGTCAAGGAACTGGGACAGGATGCCATCGCCATCACCGACCACGGCGTTATGTACGGCTGTATCGATTTTTACAAAGCTGCAAAAGCAGCCGGAGTTAAGCCGATTATCGGCTGCGAGGTCTATATGGCAAGACGGTCTGTTTCTGACCGTATCCACGGCATTGATAATGACCCTTATCATCTTGTGCTTTTGTGTAAAGA
>JAZSDS010000036.1:0-15896 GCA_045531275.1 Faecousia sp. | reverse complement strand
CCGGTAACCTTATCTCCTGTATTTAAAGTCTTGATGGACTGCTCAAGAAGTTCTGCAAAGGTTTCCTCCTGTACAGCCTCAACATTAGTAATTTCGCTCATAGTCTTGTTGACCTCCTTTATAATCCACGCCGGGGTAGATGCACCGGCCGTGATTCCAACATCACTTGCACCACGAAAGAATGCAGGATCCAATTCCGATGCGTTATCCACCAGAACGACCTTGTCGCAGTGCTCCCGACAAATCATAGCAAGGCGGCCTGTGTTGGAACTGTGAGTGTCTCCTACAACGACCATGGCCTGACAAATTGAACTTAGATTTGCCGCTTCACTTTGCCGGGATTCAGTAGCTTTACATATTGTATCAAAAATTTTCGCGTTAGTAAACTGTTTTTTTGCAAATTGGACGCACGAATTCCACAAAGATTCTGTGGATGTTGTCTGGCAAACCATGCAAATTGGCAAATCCTGCTTGGCTTCCTCGGTTTTTGCCCAATTTTGCAGCTCCTCCAAAGACTCAAACACCAGGCATTTTTCACACCAGCCTGCGATACCCTCCACCTCCGGGTGGGCACGGGTGCCAATAATAACAGGGAGCCGCCCCTCCTGCTCTGCATTGCTGACAATGCCGTGGATACGCTTGACAAAAGGACAGGTGGCGTCCACGATCTCCACTTCCATAGCCTCCAGCGCTTCATATACACTGCGTGTTACGCCGTGGGAGCGGATGACAACCGTATTGCCGGGCCGGGCTTCATGGGGCGCATTGATGACCTTAACCCCCATTGACTCAAAGCGGGCAACCGCATGGCGGTTGTGGATGATTGGGCCGACAGTGACCACTTGTTTTCCCTGCTTGGCCGCCTGCTCCACCAGCTCTACCGCCCGGTTTACACCAAAGCAAAAGCCTGCGCTTTTCGCAACGATTACGCTCATTGGCCGATCTTCTCCCCGATCAGTTTCTTCATAGCTGCCAGCACACCTTCGATATCCAGATCAGAAGTATCCAGCAGATAGGCATCACTGGCCTGCTTCAGGGGCGCAATGGGACGGTGGGTATCCTGGTAATCCCGCTGCTGAATATCCTTCAAGGTCTGCTCATAGCTTACCTGTTGGCCCTTTGCCAGCATTTCATCGGTACGGCGCTTTGCCCGGACCTCCACAGAGGCGGTCAGGAATATCTTCACAGACGCATTGGGCAGCACAACAGTGCCGATATCCCGTCCGTCCATGATCACATTGTGTTTCTTCGCAACATCACGCTGCATATCAAGAAGTACATCCCGCACTACCTTATGGGCAGACACCAAAGACGCCTTCTGGGAAATATCTTGGGTGCGGATCTCGTCAGACACGTCCATACCGTTCATGATCATGTGCTGCTTTCCGGTCTCGTCATACTCGATCTCAATGGTCAGCTCGTCAATATAGCGCTCCACGCCGTCCACATCCTTGGGGCTCACACCCAGAAGATCCAGGAAATATGCCACCGTGCGGTAGATAGCGCCGGTGTCTACATAATGATATCCCAGCTCCTTTGCCAGAGCCTTTGCAATGGTGCTTTTTCCTGCGCCGGCAGGTCCGTCGATCGCAATAGAATATGTTTTAGCCATAATAATTACCTCTGTTGTATCTAATTAGACAGTCGCAGCTTCGCAAGGGCTGCCGCCTCTTTTTCCATAACTTCTCCGGCTGTCAGTCCCAGCCGGTCTGCCACCTGCTGAGGATCTAAGGGCAAAGCGCCTTCCAATCCATAGCGCAGCGTCAGCAGTCGGGCATCCTGCTCAGAAAGGCCGGACAGCAATTCCGCAATGCGCTGGCGCATCTGGAAATAAGCTGTGTCCTCCACCGCCTGGTCCTCTTCCTGGGGCAGCTGCTCCGGTTCCGGGTTTTTGACACGGTGCAAAAGCCGGGCATTTTCCAGCATGCCGGCAACTACCGCAGTTTCCTCAGCACTCATGTGGAGCGCCTGGGCAATTTCCTCCACGGAAGGGTTGCGACCCAACTCTGCCAGGAGTTTTTCATCTACACTGCGGTAATCCTCCAGAGCCTGCCGCAGCTTTTGTCCTACGCCAACAGCCTTTGCCTGGAGGGTTACAGCCCCGGCAAGGTACTGGCGCATCCACCAATCACAGTGGCTTTCAAAGTCGCCGCCGGTATAGCACTGCATACCCTCCCACAGGCCCAGGCTTGCCTCCTGGATCAGGTCCTGCAGCAACACGCCCCTGCCCACATATTCCTGGGCAGTAGCAACAGCACTTCCCAGCATCAGATTCACCAGCTTAGGCATTACGCTTTCATCACCGCACGCCAGCGCTTGCGCCAGCAACGCCGGGTCTCCTGCTGCCGGAATTGCCGCAATTTCCTCCAGATACAATCTGAGAGGATCGTTTTTTTCCAGCCCCTGAAGCAGCTTTCCCTGCTGGACCAACTGCTGCTCCTGACGCAACCGGGTCCCGGAAGCGCCGCCGGCAGGTAATTTTGAAAGGCTTTCTATATTTAGATTGATATGCTTGTCCCGCAGTTCCTGCAGCGCCTGCTGGGCCTGCAGTTCGTCGGCATCTTCTATAGCTGCCAGAAATTCAGCAGCGCAAAGGTCATCTCCGTCATTCAGGCTACTGAGCATCTGCTCCCAGCGGCTTTCGCCAAAGATAATATCCAATTCGTTCATTCCAGAAAATCCTCCAATCCCAGACCCCCTCCCAGCGCCAGCAGCTTGTCCATAGCCTGACGCTCGATCTGCCGGGCCCGTTCTTTGGAAACCCCCAACATTTTGCCGATTTCCTCCAGAGAATGGCACACACCGTCCTCCATGCCGAAATGCAGCCGCAGAACATTCTCCTGCCTTGGCGTAAGCATACCAAGGAGAGAGTCCATCGTACGCTTCAATTCATGGCGGACCAGTTCTTCCTGAGGCTGGGGCGCTTGCAGATTCTCCAGCAACATCTGAAGAGAACCCTCTCCGTCCTCCCCTGCCGGGGAATCCAGGGAGCATATCTGAGGCAACAGCCCCAAAAGCTCCCGGACCTTATTCTCCGGTATTCCGCTGCGGCTGGCGATCTGCGCTGGGTCCGGCTCTGTGCCGTTTTCCTGCTGCAGCGCCCCCTTCACCGCCAGGAGCTTTCGCATTTTTTCCATGGTGTGCAGCGGCACACGGATCAATCCTGCATGGTTCAAAACGCTGCGGTTTACGCCCTGGCGGATCCACTTGGTGGCGTATGTAGAGAACCGGCACTGCTGGGTATAATCAAAATTCTTTGCCGCCGCCAGCAAGCCGATGCTCCCCTCCTGGATCAGGTCCAGAAGCGGGACGCCCCGTCCCGCATACTCCTTTGCGATGGATACCACCAGGCGCAGGTTGGAATTTACCATTGTGCGGATGGCATCCGCATCCCCTTTGGCGCAGCCCATGGCAAGCTCCCGCTCCTCCGTTGCCGTCAAAAGGGGATACTGACGGATCTCACGCAAAAACTGACTTACATCCTCATCTTGATGAACAGGGGCAGTATTCTTTTTTTCAAGAAGGGCACCTGCCATTACTTCGTTCCCTTACTTTCCTTCAGTTTGTTCCTAAATGCCAGCAAATCATCATTGCTGGTGATGTTCTTCGCTTCCGCAGCGCCCCGGATGGCAGCCACGCAATCCTTATAGGCTGCCTCACTGACAGGCCCCTGCTGGCGCTGACAGATACCTGCCACATGGGACATTTCCTCCGGGGACAAGTCTGTCAAAACGCCAATGCCAACCTCCATACCCTGCTTATGCCGGGCTGCAAGCTGATCGTACACCTTGCCCAACAGAGGTACAGAGAAGTTCGTCCCTGTCAGGGCCGGCGCAATATCCATCAGCGCAGGGTCCCGCAGAGACAGAGCAATCACGCCCTCTTCTGCCATGGCGGATTTCATATTGTCATAGCGGATGGACCTTCTTTCCGGCTGCCGGGCCTTCACCGGCGCCAAATCGATCTGCTCCTGGCGCTTTTTGTCCCGGGCGATTCGCCGCTTATAAGCCTTACCGATCTCCATTTTCATGGCATCGTCACTGATTTTCCCTGCCTCTGCCACACGGTGTCCGTAAACCTCCCGCTGAACAGCGCTGCCCAGGGTAGAGATCAGCTCCGCAGCCTCATGGATAAAACGGATCCGCTGATCGTCCTCCCGCAGGTCATATTTCCCCCGGATGGCGTTAAGCTGATATTCCACCCGATTAGAGGACTTTTGCAACAAAAGCTTAAACTTATCCGGACCAAACTTATGCAGGAATTCATCCGGGTCTTTGGCATCCCGCATACGCAGGACCTTTACCTTTATGCCCACTTTTTCCAGCATAGGGATGGCACGCTTCGCCGCCCGCTGTCCTGCTTCGTCACCGTCATAGGTCAGGACGATCTCCTCGGTATAGCGGCTCAGAAGGGCCGCATGTTCCTCTGTCAGGGAGGTACCCAAAGACGCCACCGCATTGTCAAAGCCGTACTGATGAAGGGTGATCACATCAATATTGCCTTCCACCAAAATGATAAATCCCTGCTTGCTCTTTTTTGCGAAATTCAGGCCAAACAGGTTCTTCCGCTTATTGAAGATCAGCGTCTCAGAAGTGTTCAAATACTTGGGTGTGGAGTCATCCAGCACCCGGCCGCCAAAGCCAATAACATTTCCACGGACATCGATAATAGGGAACATGATACGGTTACGAAAACGGTCATAGATCCGTCCGTTCTTCTCACCAACCAGATCCGCGTCCCGCAGTTCCTGGTCCGTATAGCCCTTTTGGCGCATGGCGTCCACCAGGGCATTCCAGGAATTAGGGGCATAGCCTACACCAAACTGGGTCAGAACAGACTTGCTGAGTCCGCGTTTTTTTACATACTCCAGACCGGCTGCTCCCACAGGAGAATACAGCTGGCTGTGGAAAAACCTTCCAGCTTCCTTCATAAGCGCCCACAGCCGCTCCTGCTGACGGTAACGGCTCTGGTACTGCTCATCCTCCGGCACTTCCATTCCTGCCCGCTTTGCCAGGGCCCGGACAGCATCGGGGTAACTGAGCCCCTCCATCTCCATCATAAAATTCACCGCGCCGCCGCCTTTATGGCAGCCGAAGCAGTAATAGATACCCTTTTCCGGGGCTACCGAAAAGGAGGCGGTCTTTTCACCGTGGAAAGGACACAGTCCAAATAAATTTCCGCCTGAACGCTTCAGGCTCACATACTGGCCCACTACATCCTCAATGGGATTGCGGGCAACCAATTCATCTATAAAAGAAGGGGGAAAAGCCATATTTGCGCCTCCTCTCCGAATTTATCTTGTAATTATATCACATTATCCCCGAACATTCCAGCCTGCGGGGATAAAAAGCTGTGTAAATTTGTCCACAGCGTAATTGTCTGTCATGCCGGCAATGTAATCGCAGACAGTGCGCTCCATGCCGTCAAAGGACATCTGGGGGTGAAAATCTTCAGGCAGCGCTTCCGGATGCTCATAATAATACTCGTACAGCCGCTTAAGCATATCCTTGGCCTTAGATTCCTCGCCCTTCACCACCGGGTTGCAATAAACCTTTTCAAACATAAAGCTCCGCAGGTCCTGGAGGGCTTTATTCACAGGGTCAGACAGAAGGATCTTCCCTGTCTCCCGGGACGACTGGATCATATCACAGACCAATGTATTGATCCGCTGGCTGTGGGTATCTCCCAGCACCTGGGTAATGTCCCAGGGAATATCCCTATTTGTCAGTACCCCAGCCCGGATGGCATCGTCAATATCATGATTTACATAGGCGATTTGATCGGAGTAGCGGACGATCTGTCCTTCCTTGGTTTCCGGGATCCGGTTACCGGTGTGGCCCAAAATGCCCATACGCACTTCGTAGCTTAAATTCAGCCCCATGCCGTCCTGCTCCAGCACATCCACCACTCGCAGACTCTGCTCATTATGGCGAAAGGGCTTGCCGATACACTGGGACAGCGCGCCCTCTCCGGCATGGCCAAAGGGAGTGTGACCCAAATCATGCCCCATAGAGATAGCCTCAGAAAGATCTTCGTTCAAACTCAGGCCCCGGGTAATGGTCCTGGCGATCCGCGCCACCTCAATGGTGTGGGTCATACGGGTACGGTAATGGTCTCCCTCAGGCTGCAGAAACACCTGGGTTTTATGCATCAGCCGGCGAAAAGACTTGCAGTGTACGATCCTGTCCGTATCCCGCTGGTAGCAGGTGCGGACCTGGTCTGTATCCGGCTCCCCGGAACGGGGTCTGCCTTTGCTGCAGTCGGAAAAGGCCGCTTCGGGATCCAACAGACTATGTTCCTTATTTTCCAAAATCTCACGAACGGACATATGTAGCCTCCTCACACCGGAAAAGCCCGGTATTCCTGTGCTGTTTCCATGCCTTCCACGGTGCCTGATGTCATATCTGTAAGCCTGTCTAAAAAGCCTTGGGTCTGTTCCCTGGCAACGAGAATTTCCAGTTCCACTTCCGCGCCGAACTGAGTATCTCTGATAATGCCGCCAAAGGCCTCCACCTCAAGCTTTACCCGCTCATAAAAAGTGTAGGGACACGGCACATACAGCACCGACCAGACCCGCTTCATAGACTTTCCCGCGGCATCCACCGCGATCTTGGCACCCTTGGTATAAGCCCGGACCAAGCCCCCTGCTCCCAAGAGTACGCCGCCAAAATACCGGGTAACAACGCAAACCACATTGTAAAGCTGCTCCCGCTGGAGCACCTGCATCATGGGATTGCCGGCTGTACCTCCCGGCTCGCCGTCGTCTGAAAACCGCATAGGGCCATCCTTAATGACATAGGCCCAGCAGTTGTGGGTGGCATCATAGTGCTGCTTTTTCATTTCCTGGATACGGGCAAGGGCTTCCTCTTCCGTCTCCACGCACCATACCCTGCCGATAAACCGGGATTTCTTCTCTGTAAATTCATCCTGGCCGTAGCCGGTAGGAACCAGGTATTCCTCCAAGGTTCAGCACTCCTTTGTGATATATTCCCTCAGCTTTCCGTACAGGATCGGGTCCAGAATGGTTTCCACCACGATCCCCTCCGGCGTATAATCCACATTCAGCACCTGAGCGCTGCTGTGAAGGGTATCCACTATACCGCCCATGGCATAAGGCAGCGTCACCACAACATGGTGGCGGCTATGGCCCAGGGCAGTCTCAATGGCCTGCAGCAGCTGCTCCATACCCTCTCCCCTTGCGGCAGACATTTTTACAATATCCCCTCCAACGGGGATATCCCCCGGGGATACCAGATCTGCCTTGTTATAGCAGCGCAGCACCTTTGTGCCGGGTTTCGCCAATTTATCAATAAGCCTGTCCACCACACGGATATGCTCTTCTCTGTTGGGGTCCGACGCATCGATCACATGGAGCAGAAGGTCTGCGTATTCCAGCTCTTCCAGGGTTGCCCGGAAAGCATCCACAAGATGATGGGGCAGCTTGGCAATAAACGCTACCGTGTCTGCCAGCACCACATCCAGATTATCCCATACCCGCAGCTGCCTGGAGGTGGTATCCAGGGTATCAAACAGCCGGTTATTAGCAGGGATCCCTGCACCGGTGAGCTGATTCAGCAGAGTGGATTTTCCTGCGTTGGTATAGCCCACAATAGCAACCACCGGCACAGAATTTTTCATTCTGCGCTCCCGCTGGACTCCCCGGACCTGCCTCACCTGCTCAAGCTCCGATTGGAGCCTTGCGATCCGTTCTCTGATATGCCGGCGATCGGATTCCAGTTTTGTCTCGCCGGGACCCCTGGTACCAATGCCGCCGCCCTGCCGGGACAGACTTGCGCCCATACCGGAAAGCCGGGGCAGTAAATATTTATACTGGGCAAGCTCTACCTGGAGCCGTCCTTCCTTTGTCTTTGCCCGCTGGGCAAATATATCCAGGATCAATGCGCTTCTGTCCAGAACCGTAACGCCAAGGATATCCTCCAGCGCCCGGATATGACCGGGGGACAGTTCGTTGTCAAAAATAACCATAGTGGACTCGGTGGCTTCCACAAGCATCCGGACCTCCTGTGCCTTACCTTCGCCGATAAAGCTGTGAGGATCCGGGGCATGGCGATTCTGCAGGATCTTCCCGGTACAGAAGCCGCCGGCTGTTTCTAAAAGGGCGTCCAGTTCCTCCAAAGTCTCGTCTGTGGCCGTTTGCGCCTGGGTAAAGCAGTCCGCGTTCAGTCCCACAAGAACTGCACGCTCCTGTATGTTTTTCTCAAAATTTGATTCCATGAGATCCCTCCGCGCTTTTATCACTTTATTATACCATAAAGCGTAAGCGAAATGGTATAATATAGCCATATTTCCCGGTTCCTGGCGAAGCCAGGGAGGGATATGGCGATAATTGTGTATAATGACTGCTTTAGCAGTTATTATACCACAAAACGCAAGTCCGTTACAACTATTTCTGAGAGAAAATACAAAAAACCCACACTGAAAATTCAGTGTGGGTTTCAAGTCTTACTTCAGACCAAATCTCTTGTTGAAACGGTCAACACGTCCACCGGTGTCAACCAGCTTCTGCTTGCCGGTATAGAAAGGGTGGCACTTGGAGCAGATTTCAACTCTGATGTCCTTCTTTGTGGAACCGGTGGTAAAAGTGTTGCCACAGGCACAACGGATGGTAGTCTGTTAGTACTCGGGATGGATGCCTTCTCTCATGTTGTTCACCTCTTTCTTCTGATCTCAAAAGGGCGCAGTTGCCCCGGCAATTCTTTAATCGCCCGGATATCATAACACATCCCATTGTTAAATGCAAGTGTTTTTTTCTGAATTTTATAAAAATCAGGGAATATCTTGTCAGAACGCCCAGTTGCCCTTCCGGAAGATGGGAACTACTGTGCCATCCTGGGTAATTGCGTCGATATTCATGCTGTCACAGCCGATCATAAAATCCTCATGGATCATAGAATCGTTGACCCCAAGCTCACGGCACTGCTCCACTGTCATATCGTGGTTACCCTCAATGGTATCGGGGAAGCCTTTGCCAATAGCAAGGTGGCATGCGGCATTCTCGTCAAACAAGGTGTTGTAGAACAGCAGACCGCTTTCGGCAATGGGGCTTGCCTGGGGCACCAGGGCGCATTCGCCCAGATATGCCGCGCCCTCGTCCATGGCGATCAGGGTATTCAGAAGCTCTTCACCAATCTCCGCCTTTGCCTCTACAATTTTGCCCTCACAGAAGCGGAAGCTGAAATTGTCGATGAGCTGACCCTGGTAAGAAAGGGGCTTTGTGGAGTAGACGATGCCCTCTGCCTCTCCCCGCATAGGGGATATAAAACACTCTTCTGTAGGAATGTTGGGGTTAAAGGTCACGCCCAGCTTGCTGGTCTCACTACCGCCACAGAAGCGAGCCTGAGGAATCATACCCACAGTAAGATCCGTTCCGTTGTCGGCGGTATAATGCAGGCTCTTGATACCAAGACTGTTAAGATACTCGCAGCGCTTTTTCAGGTCGGCATTATGCTGTTCCCATGCCTTAACGGGGTCACTGCCAATTCTGGAAGCAGTCAGGATCGCCTGCCAAAGCTTCTCCACCGCCTGGTTTTTAGAGCAGCCGGGGAATACCTTTTTTGCCCAGGCAACGCCGGGAACAGCGGCTATGCACCACTGCTGCTTACCCTCCAGCTCATCGATATAGGGCTTCAGAATGGGATAGCTTAACTGACGAGCCTTGGAGAGTTTGCTCATATTCATACCCTTTAGTCCGTCAGGATCTTCGGATATGATGTGAATGCGGCAAGGCACTGTATCGACCATGTGTTGCCGGCGGGCAAGCTGCCACTGAGGCACTTCTCCCAAGGTCTTTACGCTCTGGCAACGGGTATGGACCTTGCTCAAGGGCTGGTAGCTCCATTCCACCATTACCTTTTTCGCCTTTGCCTTATAGGCTTCCTCCACCACCATCTGCACAAATTCCGGCTGGTCAAGCTCCGCATAGATCATGACCTCCTGGCCCTTCTGCACATTGGCGCCGCTTCGGACGATGAGCCTTGCATATTCTCTTAATACAGATTTTTTCATTCCATACTCTCCTTTTTTCATTTTTTAATATTTTAACAAAGAAAACTGGCTGCGTCAATTGCAAGGCAGCTGGTTTTGCTGTATACTATAACCAACGAGGTGATATGCCATGCTGACAAAAGAACAGTTTCACAAAAAAATTAACGAAGACCTTCGCTTTCTTGACGGTGCCACCGGCTCCAATTTAATGAAGGCAGGTATGCCCCGGGGCTGCTGCACCGAGCACTGGGTGCTGGCCCATCCGGAAACGCTGGTAGCATTGCAACGACAATACGCCCAGGCCGGCAGCCAGATTCTGTACGCTCCTACCTTCCAGGCCCAGCCCATTGCCCTGGAAAAGGAGGGCCTTGCCCACAAGACCGAGGAAATCAACGCCCAGCTGGTGGCGCTGAGCCGCAGCGCCTGCCCCGACGCATTGATTGCGGGGGATCTGACCACCCTTGCCACATTCACAGATAGCTGGGACCCGGACAAATTTGACTTGTTGGTAGAAAATTACCGCCGGCAGATCTGTGGCCTTTTAGAGGGCGGCGCTGACCTGTTGGTGGCGGAGACTCTACTGTATCCTCAGGAAGCCGAAGCCATTTTTACCGCCGCAGAGTTAGAAGGCGCAGGCACAGTCATGTACTCCTTTACCATGCAGCCCGACGGCTCTTTATTCTCTGGCATGGATGCAGGAAACGTGCTGCGGGAACTGGAAGAGGCTGGCGCTGCCGCCGTTGGCTTTAACTGCGTAGCGGCGGATATGATGACACCTTACCTTATCAGCAAGCTCCGCCGCTCTGTAAAAGGACCGCTGCTGTGTAAGCCCAACGCAGGCATTCCGGTAATCGGTGAGGATAACCTCCCCCACTACCCCATGTCCCCTGAGGAGTTTGCCACCATTGCTGCAGACTGCATCCAGATGGGCGCTACACTGATAGGTGGCTGCTGCGGCACCACGCCGGACCATATTGCTGCGATCTGTCAGCGCAACACCGCTTCTAAGTGAAGCGGTGTTGCTTGTTCAATTTTTATTCATTTTTTGTCACATTTTCGTTGTCAAAAAGGGTTTTCTTTGTTATAATGTGATTGTTATGAAAAACAGAACCAATTATTTTGTCAGTAATAAAAATGTACTGACCTGGCTGATGGCGCTGTGCATGGTCTGCTCGGCAGTGGCCCGCATTGTGTTTGTCGGTATGAAAGGAACCGACACAACACTGCAATTGTGGAGTCAAATCGTTCTGCCAATCGCAGCAGCTCTGCTATTTGCTGCCATATCTCTGATCTCCGGCAAGGAGCAGTTTTATAAAACCGCCATTCCCGTCTGGATGATCTGCATTTATTACTATTTCCTGTTCTCCGGTTTCGACTTTGGCGGATGGAGCACTATGATCAAGGCACTGTTTGCCATTGCCCTGCTGTTCGTAGCGGTGCTGTATACCCAAATCACCTGCGGCAAGGTACCTCTGGCTTGGCTTCTGTTGCCTTTGCTGGCCTTCCCCCTGGCGACACAGCTTTACCTGCAACGGAGAGTCCTGCTTAGCGGAGATTACACTGCCCTGTTGCCGGATATGCTGATGGTCGGCGGTTGCCTGCTGAACTGCTTTGCCATTCGGGTGCACACCGACGGCATGTATCACCCCACCTGGGGCGATCGCAACGACGGTCGGAAGATCCGTACCCTGGCACCCATGGCACAAATTACAGCATTTTTCCAGGTAGAAAGAAACACCTGCTCCAACCTGTTCGAAGAATCCTTTGAGATTACTCACATTGAGCGTTACATACGGCAAAAGCGCAGAGAGGGCCTGACGGATTTTGGTCTGACCCATGTTCTCCTTGCCGGCTATGTCCGGGGACTTTGCAAATTCCCCCAACTGAACCGCTTTATCTCCGGCCAGAAGGTATACTCCCGTGGCGAGGATATCCAATACTGCATGGTGGTCAAAAAAGAAATGACCGTGGATTCTCCCGACACATCCATCAAGGTCCATCTGAACCGGAAGGATACCGCTGAGGATGTTTACCGCAAGCTTAACGCCGCCATTGAAGAAGTTAAGCGTACTCAGGAGCTGGATTCCAGCCTGGACAATCTCATCGGCTATCTGAATCTGATTCCCAGCGTGGTGCTGAAATTCGTGGTCTGGCTGCTGAAGCTGCTGGACTACTTCGGCATGCTACCCAAGTTCCTGGTGGAGCTGAGCCCCTTCCACGGCAGTCTGTTCTTTACCTCTATGGGCAGTCTGGGCATCCCGCCGATCTACCACCATCTCTACGATTTCGGCAACCTGCCCTGCTTCGGTGCCTTTGGTTGTAAGCGCCGGGCTCTGGAGGTTCAGGAGGATGGCAGCGTGGTCCAGAGAAAGTACCTGGATGTAAAATTTGTTCTGGACGAGCGGATCGTGGACGGCTACTACTATGCAGCATTTTTCAAGCATTACCGCAGCATCCTGCGGCATCCTGAGATTCTGGATACACCTCCTGCTGAACTGGTTTCTGACATTGACTAAGTTATGAAAAACGCAATTTTATCTCTGATTCCTACAGAGTGTCCCTGGCGGGACACTCTGTATTGGTTTGACACCCTGGATTCCACCAACAACCGGCTAAAGGAGCTTGCAGCTGAGGGCGCTTCCCACGGCACAGTGGTGATTGCCGAGCAGCAAACAGGCGGACGGGGGCGAATGGGACGGAGCTTCCACTCCCCTGCAGGCAAAGGCGTTTACCTGTCTGTGTTGCTGCGACCCCGGTGCCAGGCATCTGAGCTTATGCACCTGACTTGTGCCGCAGCAGTGGCTACCTGTGACGGCATTGAAAATGCCACCGGCTACCGCCCCGAAATCAAATGGATCAACGATCTTGTAGGAAATGGCAAAAAGCTTGGAGGCATTCTGACAGAGCTTTCCCTTGATCCCAAAAGCGGCACAGTCCCTTACGCCATCGTCGGAATTGGCATCAACTGCCGCCATACCGCCAAGGATTTCCCCCAGGAACTGAAGAACACAGCAACATCCTTAGAAGCCCTTACCGGCAAAACAGCATATCCGGAGCAAATAGCGGCCGCTATTGTCACAGCCCTGTACCAAACGGATGCCAACCTTCTTAACCAAAAAGTGGAGATCCTGGCCCGCTATCGGGAGAACTGTATCACTCTTAACAAGCAGATCGTTATTCACAAAGAAAAAGACAGTCTCTTGGCCACCGCCATAGACATCGATGAAAACGGATGCCTTGTGGTGCGGTATCCGGACGGCAGTATAGGGGCCGTCAATTCCGGAGAGGTCAGCATCCGGGCCTTAACCGGGTATGTGTGAAATAAATTTTTATTGCTTTTTCCCGGGTATTTGGTTATACTGAATGTAGAAAAAACTGAATGGAGGCGTTCTTATGAAAAAGTTTGGTACTATTTTGAAGATTCTTGCCGCGCTGGCCGCCATTGCCGGTGCAATTTATATTCTGGCTACCTACGGCGACAAGATCGTCGCCTGGGCAAAACAATTGCTGGCAAAGGTAAACTGCTGCTGTTGTAAGGACACCGTTGTGCTGACCTCCGACGAGGACGCAATCGACACAGAAGAGGTTGCCGCTGAGGAAACCACTGCCGAAGAAACCGATTTCGAGGGCTAAAATCAAAATAATAACCGCCTGGAAAGGATCATAAAAGTCCGTCCAGG
The DNA here is from genome assembly GCA_045531275.1 of Faecousia sp. Classification (GTDB taxonomy): domain Bacteria; phylum Bacillota; class Clostridia; order Oscillospirales; family Oscillospiraceae; genus Faecousia. The sequence continues at coordinate 2,211 of JAZSDS010000036.1, read as the reverse complement.
CGGTCTTATTTGTAATAGGATCTATATCTGCAGGACTTTCAGAAGATCACACCGCAACGACAGTATCTGGCGGACATGATAGTTGGTCACCACATCCCGCTCTGTAACAAAGGTCATTTGCCGCGCATCCCCAATGTTAGCCCCGCAGGCCTGTAAGCGCCTGCGGTTTTCTTCGTTCAGCCGCCCCGGTCTTTCCATGTGGCTCAGCACCTCCATCCGGGCAACAAGCTCCCGGGCCTTTCCATCGCAAATTCGAAACGCTTCCAATTCCCGATGTTGACGGCGCAGCCCCAGAAAAAGCCTTTGATTGGAAAATATTTTCATTTGCCGTTCCATGTCATCTATGGTTGCCGCCATTTTGTCTGGGTTAGGGATATTATCATCCCCGTCAAACATTTCTTCCAAAAACCGTATCACTTCCTGTTCCAAGCTCTCCGCTGTGCTGCGTATCCTCCGGCTGTTGTCATAAGGAAATATCAGCATATTGATGAGCAATCCCACTCCCAGCCCAATGGCGCTGTCCCAGATCCGTCCCAAAGCATAATTCATCGGCTGTATATCAGGCGTAGTACACAAAATCACCACAATGAGACAAGGGACGCCGGGAGAGAAGCGAATACGGAGGGTATTATAGGCGGTGATCACCACCACGATCCCAATACCGGCAATAAGAACCTGCGGAATTGGCAGGAATCGCAGCAATATTCCTGTCAGCCCACCGAACAGAACGCCCACGATTTGGGTCAGGCAGGACTCCAGAGAATCCTGAAAGGTGGGCTGAACTGCGGCCATAGCCCCCAGCATGGCAAAAATCAACTTGGACGGCGTTGCCCCATAGGAATCCACCAACAGCATAGCAATTATTACCGCTGCCGCGGTTTTCGCGGTACGAAGCCCCACATGAATATGGGCTCTTTTTATTCGCATTGCTTTCCCTCCAAAAAACGGACCCGAATACTCACAGGCATCCGGATCCGGCATATTATATATACCACTCAAAAAAGCAGTTAACGATTGAGAAATCCAGCAAACGCCTTTAACAACCTGGCGAGATCCTTTTCGCTGTAATAGAAATGGCCGGAGCTTTCAAGTTCATGCACGGCGATTGTGGGGTTACGTCTTAAAAAGCGTATAGCGTCCCGGGACACCATTTCGTCGTCAAAGGATTGGTACGCTACACAGGGCGCTTTCAACCGGGGAACAATGGCTCTGACCTGGCGGATCTTTGCAAACAACTCCAAAAATCTGGGCGCCCAAAGTCCATAATGAAGAAGATTTTTATCCTCCCCTATCCCATAACTGTTCTTGGTAGCCTGGGCAATCACATCGCTGCTGCCGATCCTGCCGCTATATACCTTATAGGCATTGACAAACATCCTGCCCTTCAACCAAACCTTTAAGGGAACCGCCAACAAAAACAGCCCAGCCACCTGCGGGTTTTTCACTGCCTGCTCGATAGCAAACAGCGTGCCCATGGAATGGCCAACAATAAAAAGCCGTTTATGGGTGCGCAGCAGTTCTTGAACCGCAGTCTCCACCTGGTCCTCCCACTTTTTCATAGAGGTGTTGGCAAAATCCAGAACACTCTCTCCGTGACCGTCCAAAAGCAGATTGTGTACAGACATTGATTCCGGAATCAAAGGCAGCAGGTCCTGAAACTGATTGGGCGTTCCCGCGATTCCGTGGATCAACAAAACCGCCGTATCAGCGCCGTTGACGATTTTCTTAACTTCCTTGTGCTGCATAGTATCACCCTTTTCATTATAACATAAACCGGGAAGATTAGGCAAGATAGCAGGATGAGGGTTTTTGATATTCATTTTGTCCAGTGGCAAAATCAAGGTAGCGACCGGTTTTTTCACTGATTACAGCAACACCCTACTGAGGTGTTGCACTGCTATGGGTTCAAATCCCTCTTATCCGAAGGCAGAAAAAGCCCGACCACACTGTGGTCGGGTCCTCTGCTCTCACAATGGATTCTCCCCCGGGCTAAAAAACATGCCACCGGCATCTTTTTTGCCTTGGCTCCGCCAAGGCCGCCCTCTTCGAATCCTTTCTCATCCTCTGCCAGAAAGAGCCCGACCAGGATGTGGTCGGGCTTTCAACTCTCTAAATGGATTTATGCCCACACCCATATCGGGTGCGTTCATAAATCCATGGATTCTCCCCCGGGCTAAAAAACATGCCACCGGCATCTTTTTTGCCTTGGCT
>JAZSDS010000070.1:0-2022 GCA_045531275.1 Faecousia sp. | reverse complement strand
GGGTACCGTTTTTGCTATGATTTTTTTAGGCTTGGATGTGGTGCTGCTGCTTATGAGCCTGTATGTATTTCCTATGCAGGCGGTGTTTGACAACCCTGTTGTGACGACCTTGAAAAGTGCTCTGTATTTAGTCTATCGGCATATCGGTTGGACAATGGCGCTACTGGCCTTGTTCGTATTGACCGCGATGGCGGTGATCTTCTACTGGCCCTTGACAGGCTGGTTTATATTCGGCCTTGCGGCATTTATCAATGCATGGATCTTCGACAGGATCTTCCGGCGGTATTACCCGGAAGATGAATATGTCCAGCCGTGACAAGCTAAAAACCCCTTGCGCATTTTCCGTTTGTCCTATATAATATCATCAGCATTACGGTTATTTCAAAAATCCACAGATAGGTTGGTGAGGAAAATGCGCGTTACACGGGAAGATGTTGGCCGCCGGGCGGGTGTGTCGGGGACGACTGTTGCCCATGTGCTCAACGGCACCAAGTCCGTTACGCCGGAGGTCCGGCAGCGTGTATTGGATGCAGCCAAGGAATTGAATTACCATCCCAGCCTTGTTGCCCGTGGTTTGGCGACCAAGGAGACCAAGCAGATTGCCATATTGGTGAAAAGCTTACAGAATCCTTACTATTCTGCCATCCACGAGGGCATCCAAAATGTCGCCACGAAGGAAGGGTATATTGTCTGTGTGCTGTCTACCCACAATTCTCCGGCGCAGAATATGAATACGATGCTGGCCCGGGGGATAGACGGTGTGATCATTGCGTCAGCCTCTTCCTTGCGGGAATTTGAGGATTTACTGAAGCCCAGTAGTCCCATGGCCTTTGTAAGTGCCGAGGTAGCTACCAATTTTTACAGAAAAGCGGTTTTTGATATGGTGGGTGCCTTTCACGGTTTGGGACATCGCCGGATCGCTTTCCTTAGCGGTCTTTCCATAGAAAAAGCTTCTCACTACCGTTACCGCGATTTTATGGATGCGCTGCATACCTACGGTATGGAAAGGGATGAAGCGCTTTTGGTGGATGGCGACGGTACGACCGGTGAACAAAGCGGATATTGGGCTGCAGATACACTGCTGAAACGGGGCGTAACTTTTACAGGTGTGTTTGCCACCAACGATCTGATGGCGATGGGCGCAATGAAGCGTTTTTGGGAGGCCGGACTGCGGATACCTGAGGATATTTCCATTTGCGGCTGCGACGACATTATTGCTGCATCCTACACAGTACCGCCCCTTGCCACCTTGCAAAGCCACGCAGTTGCTTTGGGGGAATACCTGATGTATCAGCTTTTAGAAAAGATGCAACCCGGTCGGACAAGTACGCTGTCAGAACAGCAGATACATGCAGAATTTGTTTTGCGGGAGAGCATGGGCCGGTGCCGATGTTATGAATAATGAAAGTCAAAACCTCCGGCTTCGTGAAGTTGTATGATAAAGGTATACACATGGAACAACTATGTTGTCTACCGGAGTATACAAAAACAGAGACTGCCCATTTATATGGCAGTTGGTGTCTTATGTGCAAATATTCCCACTCAATGGGTATCATTAGGCTTCGTGGATATGTAGTGGGGTGGGAGTTAAATTGCAGAAGCCAGTTTTTTGGGATCAGATTTACATTGCCCGTACCTTTAAGCAATTCACAGGAATGTCGCCTGCCCAATATCGTCGGTCGGGGGAAGCGGGATGATAGTTCTGCTGGGAAACCCATATTTGTTGGGCATCCTTGCAGTTGTTTGAAATTGAAGTTTTACTGTTTTTTGTTGCTCGATTCAGATAACAATAACCCCTGAGGTTTTTAAGCCTCAGGGGTTATTGTTACTTTGATCGCAAATACATTCCTCACAATATACAGAGTTCGTATTTGCGTTCTTTGGTGACCCGTACGGGAATCGAACCCATGTTACCGCCGTGAAAGGGCGGTGTCTTAACCGCTTGACCAACGGGCCTGGTAGCGGCGACCTGACTTGAACAGGTGACAGACCGGGTATGAACCGGGTACTCTACCAACTGAG
>JAZSDS010000032.1:0-3287 GCA_045531275.1 Faecousia sp. | reverse complement strand
CCCCTTTTGCCGCTATAATATTCGAGATTCCAATCAATGCTAGTGTAGCACAGTCGGTAGTGCATCTCACTCGTAATGAGAAGGTCGCCTGTTCGAGTCAGGTCACTAGCTCCATAAAAGGACACCAACCATCCGGTTGGTTTCCTTTTTATCCTGGTGAACTGACTCGAAAGTCTAAATCTGACCTGCCGGGGGCAGGTCAGTCGCGAGGGCTGGGCCGAGCGAATCCTTTATTTGCGCCAATGGCGCAAATGAATACGAGTCAGGTCACTAGCTCCATGAAAAAGACACCAACCATCCGGTTGGTGTTCTTTTTATCCTTGTGAACTGACTCGAAGATTTAAATCTGACCTACCGGGGGCAGGTCAGTCGCGAGGGCTGGACCGAGCGAATCCTCTCCCTCATACAAGAAACACCCCCTCCGACGGATAAGTGTTGTATCCTTAACGGAGCCTTCCAAGACAAGAAGACCCTGCACAGATCCGTTCAGATTCTGCGCAGGGTTCTATGTTTTCCTGAGACGCTGCGGTTTCTTCTGTGCTATGGGATTAGCTCCACAATGGTTTGGAGACCGGATAGCATACAAAAAAGATGTCGTTGCTGCAAATAATCCTGTCTGTTATTACTGTGACTTATCATTATAATGCAAAGCAAGACCTCTGAATGCCATGCAGACAACAAGCAAAAGCAGACCGATAAAAATGAGTATATCTTCCCATGTCACCCCATCCTGCAAGAGCAGCGGAAGGGCAACTATCACATAGACAAGAGTTGCAGCAATTAGGCCGCCCCATCTATGAAGAAACCATTGAAAACGCTTTCGCGGCTCCGCTACTCCGTTACCGTTGATCGTTCTATCTTTACGGCGGCAGCTTACTACCGCAATAGGAACACGACTTATTGCGCTATAATTTCGCTCTGCAATATACGCAATACCATCCAGCAGAAATTCCGGATACATTGACTCTTTTGTTATCACCAAATTGATATGTTCTTTATTCGCAAACGCACACAATGCATCTGTAAATTCCCGTGGGTTGGTGATTGGACTCTCCGGCACAAATGTGAAATCCATGTCTTTATTTGAACTAAGAACACATTTGTAGTCCTCGATCCACTTTGCAAAAAAGCCCTTCTGACCTGTCTGCTCAATATCACGCAAACATTCATCCACATCCAGAGCATCTATCTCCGTGCTCTTTAGCTGCTCACAGAACGAAATTGCTGCCTGCAGTTCTTTTGCCCTTTGCTTCAGCTCTGCTTGCTGATTGGTGACCGCAACGCTAAGCATTTCTTCCTTACACAAGACTTTCTTTATTTCGTCCAATGGCATATCCAACATACGGAGCATCTTTATTACTTTCACTCTCCAAATATCACTTTGGTCATAGATTCGGTAGCCATTGTCTTTGTTCCTTGTTGGAAGCAGCAGTCCTTCCTTTTCATAAAACCGGATGTTACGTCTTGACACACCTGTTATTTTTTCAACTTGGTTTATACTGATTTTTTCTCTCATAAAGCATCCCTCCTGGCCGTATTATACAGGTTTCACCTTGTGTAATGTCAAGAGTATTTTTTGTGTTTCCTGATATTCTGTTTACTTTTACATTCACCGTACAGGAGCCGGCTCCTGCCTGGATCATGGACAGTTCCAACTGGCGAAACACACCTACCATATGCACAGTTGCCCAAGTCTAAGGCAAGCAAGGCAAAGCAAGGCAAGCAGAGCATCCGGCTGTCCATCAAATGTAAAGACCGGGCAGTTGCCCAGCCCCAGGCACATATGAAAACTGGCAGGTCAAGGCGACCAATGTCACTAAGTTAGTGGTATTGTTCCGAAAGGTAGCTCCAAAATGAATGAGCGCATCCCGCGAGGGATGCACTTTTTCTGCAAAAGGGCATGACAAGTAAGCGGATTGACAAATCCGCTTAAAAAGCTGTTCAAGAAAGAAGAATTATGCTACTCTATAGAGGAAGCTAACGGCATGTTTAACAACCATATTGCGTGGATTGCTTCTACCAGTGCGAGTGACAGAAACATTCTTGCTTATGGTGGCTTCAACATCTGGTGGAGAAATATTACCGAGAGGAAATTGTCTGCAAACCTGTACAGCAACAGAAAAATTCGCTTTGTAAGGGTATTTTCTGTTGGGCTTTTGAATGACTACATGCGAGGTAATCAATTCAGAAAAGTTGTACATGATCAGTCCGGCAAAGATCTCCTGGGTAATGTTCTCCACCTTTTTTGCGTGAAAATGGAGCAATCCTACCGTGTATTTTAATTCCCTGAAGGCAAATTCGTTGATTTTCTGACGCTGTTGGATAAATGCTGAACCGGACGGAGAATGACAGCGGCAACGAAAATAGTGAAGCAATTCACCGGTAAGACTACCTCCCTCCATACACAGAAGAATGGAGATAACTTCATGTAATGGGAGTTTTCGCTCCCTTGTAAAATCGCGGGCTGGATTCTTTACAAACATCCACGATGTACTGCATAGCTGAGTAATTGCGAGTTTAAGTTTTTCTTTTACAACCTGAGTTTCACTTGATATATATAGGCCTCCTTGTAATTTTCGGTGGGTACACCCTAATTACAAAGGCCTATTTGCTAACCACAGTTAGCAAAAAAGGCCGCATATTTTACCTTATTTGTCAAGTTTTCTTTTGAAAAAAGTTACGAAAAAACTGGGTCCCGCATTTCTGCGAGACCCAGCCTTTCTTAACTTAGTGGCATTGGTCAAGGCGACCTGCCAGTTATGTTGTACACTTTCTCCGTTAAGAACATCACACTTACCCATCGGAGGGGGTAAATATTACACTTTCGCACCGACTTCTTTGATCTTTTCCCGCAGGGAGAGCAGATCATCAAAGGTCTCGGGCCGTTTTGTCGGATCCCGCAGCAGGGCTGACGGATGGTAGATGGCAGACATCCAGACACCGTTCTTCTCTGTCCAGGTACCATGCTCCCGGGTGATCCGGAAATCCGGCTTGATGATCCGCATGGCAGAAACCCGGCCCAGACATACAATAATCTTCGGCTGGATCAGCGCCACCTGGTTTCTTAAGTAACCGATGCAGGCATCCTGCTCCGTCTCCAGGGGATCCCGGTTCCGGGGCGGACGGCATTTGACGATGTTTGCGATGTAGCAGTTTTCCCGGCTCAGGTCAATAATGGAGAGCATATCGTCCAGCAGCATACCGGCCGCTCCCACAAAGGGCTCGCCCTTTAAGTCCTCCTGTTCGCCGGGGCCTTCGCCAATGAACATCACATCCGCGTTCCTGGG
>JAZSDS010000083.1:0-30806 GCA_045531275.1 Faecousia sp. | reverse complement strand
GAAGCTATCTCCACCTTTGTCAAGGACGGGGATACGGTTGCTTTTGGTGGTTTTGTCGGCTCCGCCCATGCGGAGGAGCTATCGGCAACCATACAGCAAATGTATTTGGAAAAAGGTTCCCCCTCCAATCTTACACTAATTTACGCGGCAGGTCAAGGAGATGGTAAAGAACGCGGCCTGAATCACCTGGGAGAGGAGGGCCTGGTGCGCAAGGTCATCGGTGGCCATTGGAACTTGTCACCCAAGCTGCAAAAGTTGGCTCTGGAGAATAAGATGGCAGCCTACAACCTCCCCCAGGGTGTGATTATTCACCTGTATCGCGATATCGCGGCAGGAAAGCCGGGCGTGATTACCCATGTGGGCTTGGGCACATTTGTAGACCCGCGCCTGGAGGGCGGAAAGCTCAACCAGAAAGCCGCCGAGGAAGGCGACCTTGTGCAGGTGATTACCCTCAATGGGCAAGAAAAACTGTTCTACCCGTCGATGCCTATTCATGTCGGCATTATCCGTGCTACATATGCAGACACCCATGGCAATTGCACCATGCAGAACGAGGGCACCATTTCCGAAACGGTTGCCTTGGCACAAGCGGTTAAGAACAGCGGTGGACATGTTATCGTGCAGGTAGAAGGCGTTGTGGATTACAAGTCTTTGGATACACGGCTGGTAAGATTGCCCAGCAATTTGGTGGACGCCATTGTGGTGGCGAAACCGGAAAATCATATGCAGACCTATGGCCAGCAGTACAATCCGGCATACTCCGGTGAGGTGCGAATTCCTGTAGAGGCCATTCCTCCCCTGCCTTTGGATGCGCGTAAGGTTGTGGCACGGCGTGCTGCGATGGAGCTGATCCCCGGTGCTGTGGTCAATTTGGGAATCGGCATGCCTGAGTGCGTTGCGGCGGTGGCTGCAGAAGACGGCAAGACTGATATGTTTTTAACAACGGAAGCCGGTACCAACGGAGGTGTTCCTTCGGGTGGTTTGGACTTTGGCGTTGCCGTCAATCCCGACTGCATCATGGACTCACCCAGCCAATTCGATTTTTACGATGGCGGCGGCTTGGATGTCGCTTTCCTGGGTCTTGCCCAGATGGACAAACAGGGTAATATCAATGTCAGCAAGTTCGGCCCGAAAATTGCCGGTTGCGGTGGCTTTATCAACATTTCGCAAAACGCGAAAAAGGTGGTCTTCTGCGGAACCTTTACCGCAGGTGGCTTGAAGGAGCGTGTAGACGCACAGGGCATTGAAATTCTGACAGAGGGTCGGACGAAAAAGCTGGTTGAGCAGGTAGAGCAAATTACATTCAGCGGCGCAACTGCGGTGAAGACAGGCCAGCCGGTACTCTATGTTACCGAACGGGCTGTTTTCGAGCTGACACCGGAAGGCGTTGCCCTGCGTGAAATTGCCCCCGGCATCGATTTGGAAAAAGATGTGCTTGCGCAGATGGATTTCCGTCCGATCATCAAGGATGTAAAACTGATGGACGCAAGTCTGTTTAGAGAATAATGGTTGAATCAGGAAAGGAAACGCGTGTTATGAGTAATGTAGATTATCGTGCAGAAGGCTCTGTGGGGATTGTAACCATCAACCGACCGAAAGCACTCAATGCCTTGAATACGGAAGTGCTAACCGACCTGCAGGCGGTGTTTGATGGCATCGATTTACAGCAGGTAAGAGCTGTGATCCTGACAGGCGCAGGAGAAAAGGCCTTTGTGGCAGGCGCGGATATTGGTGAAATGAGCACCATGACCAAGGAAGAAGGCGAAAACTTCGGAAAGCATGGAAATGCCATTTTCCGCAAGATCGAAACCTTCCCCGTGCCGGTAATTGCCGCAATCAACGGCTTTGCCCTGGGCGGTGGCTGTGAACTTGCATTGAGCTGTGATATTCGTATCTGCTCCGAGAATGCCGTATTCGGTCAGCCGGAGGTAGGTCTTGGTATTACACCGGGCTTTGGCGGTACGCAGAGATTGGCTCGGGCGATTTCTGTCAGCAAGGCAAAGGAAATGCTGTTCACCGGAAAGAGCGTGAAGGCCGATGAGGCTTATCGCATCGGCTTGGTCAATTGCGTATACCCGCAGGCGGAACTGATGGATGGTGCCATAAAGCTGGCGGAAACGATTGCGCGCAACGCACCGATTGCCGTTCGCCAATGCAAGAAGGCTGTCAACGAAGGTCTGGATGTAGATCTGGAGGCCGGACTTTCCTTGGAAAGCAAGCTGTTTGGCGATTGCTTTGAAACCCAAGACCAGCGCGAGGGAATGTCTGCTTTCTTGGAAAAGAGAAAGGGCGTTCAGTTTGTTAATGGCTAACAGTACAAGTTTGGAGAAAATATAGGGAGGAACAACAACATGGATTTTATGCTGAGTGAACAACATGAAATGGCAAGAACGCTGTTTCGCGACTTCGCAGAGAAAGAGGTAAAGCCTTTGGCCGCCGAGGTAGACGAAACCGAGGAATTCCCCAGAGCGAATGTGGAGAAGATGGGCAAGATTGGCTTTCTCGGTATTCCTGTTTCAAAGGAATACGGCGGTCAGGGCTGTGATGTGCTGACCTACGCAATGTGCGTAGAGGAGCTGTCCAAGGTATGCGCTACAACGGGCGTTATCGTATCTGCGCATACTTCTCTTTGCTGCGATCCGATTCAAACCTACGGCACAGAGGAGCAGAAGAAAAAGTATCTGCCTGCATTGGCCGGCGGTGAAAAGCTGGGCGCGTTTGGTTTGACAGAGCCGGGTGCCGGTACGGACGCACAGGGTCAGCAGACCAAGGCTGTTTTGGACGGGGACGAATGGGTGCTCAACGGTACCAAGATCTTCATCACCAACGGCAAGGAAGCCGATATTTATGTCGTGATTGCCGTAACCGGAACCGTTGAAAAGCGCGGTAAGGTGCAAAAGGAAATTTCCGCTTTCATTGTGGAAAAGGGCACACCCGGCTTCTCCTTTGGCACAAAGGAAAAGAAAATGGGTATCCGCGGCTCGGCTACTTATGAGCTGATTTTCACAGACTGCCGTATTCCCAAAGCTAACCTGCTGGGCAAGCAGGGTGATGGCTTTAAGATTGCTATGCACACCCTCGATGGCGGTCGTATCGGTATTGCCGCGCAGGCGTTGGGTATTGCAGAGGGCGCATTGGAAAGAACCGTTGCCTATGTCAAGGAGAGAAAGCAATTCGGTCGTTCTATCGCACAATTCCAAAACACCCAATTCCAGCTGGCAGATATGGCCACAAAGGTAAAGGCGGCACAGCTGCTTGTGTACCAGGCGGCTAGGGCAAAGGATACCAAGAGCAGTTACGGTTTTGAGGCTGCACAGGCAAAACTGTATGCGGCTGAGGTTGCCATGGAAGTAACCACCAAGGCTGTGCAGCTGCATGGTGGCTATGGCTTTATCCGTGAGTATGAAGTTGAGCGTATGATGCGAGATGCAAAGATTACGGAAATTTACGAGGGCACCAGCGAAGTACAGCGGATGGTTATTTCTGCCAACCTGCTGAAATAAGTGCGCTTAGAATAAGAGTATAAGGAGTAAAATGCTGTGAAAATAGTTGTTTGTATTAAGCAGGTACCCGATACAAAGGGTGGCGTAAAATTTAAGCCGGACGGAACGCTTGACAGAGCCGCGATGCTTACCATTATGAATCCGGACGACAAGGCAGGCCTTGAGGCGGCACTTCGCATAAAGGAAACCCACGGCGCAGAGGTAACTGTCGTAACCATGGGTCTGCCCAAGGCAAAGGAAGTACTTCGTGAAGCCTTTGCGATGGGCGCAGATGCAGGTGTTTTGGTTACCGACAGAGTTTTGGGCGGTGCCGATACTTGGGCAACCTCCCAGACCTTGGCAGGCGCAATCCGCAATTTGGAATACGACCTCATCATCACCGGCCGTCAGGCAATTGACGGAGATACCGCACAGGTAGGTCCCCAAATTTCCGAGCATTTGGATATTCCCGTTATCAGCTACGCGCAGGATATTAAAATTGACGGGGATTCTGTGATCGTCCAGCGTCAATACGATGACAGATACCATGTACTGAAAGCCAAAATGCCCTGTTTGATTACCGCGATTGCGGAACTCAATGAGCCCCGTTATATGACACCGGGCGGTATTTTTGATGCATTCGAAAAGGAAATCACGGTTTGGGGCAGAGCTGACCTCAAGGATGTGCTGGATTCCAACCTGGGATCAAAGGGCTCTCCCACCAAGATTGCAAAGGCCTCTGATAAGGTTCGTAAGGGCACCGGTGAGAAGGTGGCATTGGATACCAACGAGTCGGTTGCCTACATTGTAGACAAGCTGACCGAAAAACATGTGCTTTGATTTCCAAAGGCAAAAATGAAGAAAGTGGTGAAAATTTATGAGCTTAGAAGAATATAAGGGCGTATATGTTTTTGCACAGCAGGTTGACAATGCGGTGAGCAGTATCGCCTTGGAGCTGATTGGCAAGGGCAAGGAACTGGCAAACGCCTTGGATACGACAGTTACGGCTGTTTTGATGGGTTATGAAGTAAAGGACTTGGCGGTGGAGCTGGGTGAATACGGTGCAGACCGCGTTATTTTGATAGATGACCCCGAGCTGAAGGAGTATCGGACAGAGCCCTATACCCACGCACTGGCATCTGTGATTGATACATACAAGCCCGATGTTTTCCTGATCGGTGCAACAGCCATCGGCCGTGATTTGGGACCCCGCGTGTGCGCAAGAGTGCATACAGGTCTGACTGCCGACTGCACTCAGCTGGACATCGGCGATTTCCCCATGAATTACATCGAGGGCAAAGAGCAGAAGCATAATCAGTTGCTGATGACACGTCCTGCATTCGGTGGTAACACCATTGCCACGATTGCCTGTCCGGACTTCCGTCCCCAAATGGCAACCGTTCGCCCCGGTGTTATGCAAAAGCTGCCGCGTGAGGCAGGCAGAAAGGCAGAAGTTGTGGAATTTAACCCCGGCTTTGTGCCCAACAACAAGTATGTTGAGATCCAAGAGGTTGTCAAGGCTGTTTCCGATGTAGCGGATATTATGGATGCAAAAATTCTTGTGTCCGGTGGCCGCGGTGTTGGTAGCGCAGAGAACTTCAAGCTCCTGGAGGACTTGGCAGATGCACTGGGTGGTACTGTCAGTTGTTCCCGTGCGGCGGTGGATGCCGGCTGGAAACCCAAGGATTTGCAGGTCGGTCAAACGGGCAAGACTGTCCGTCCCCAGGTTTACTTTGCAATCGGCATTTCCGGTGCCATTCAGCATGTGGCAGGTATGGAAGAATCCGAGATTATCGTTGCCATTAACAAGGACGAAACCGCACCGATTTTCGATGTGGCAGACTACGGTGTTGTTGGCGATTTGAATAAGATTCTCCCCTTGCTGACCCAGCAGATTCTGGCTGCTAAAAATAGCACAAAGTCGGAGTAATCACGAAATAAAACACCGGATTTCATCTGAAATCCGGTGTTTTTATGGTTGCGGAGGCAAGACTCGTGTTGGTTTTGCGCCTGACTTTTGGCTTTATCTTTAATTGGTGCGGTCCCGCAAACCGGGCTGCAGAACCGATCCTGAAAAACCTCCGATTTTATAAATTTATAATAGCGTTTGAAAGAGTAAAGGTTGGGATTACCGAAATGTGAGCGGCACCGGGGGTGCCGCTCATGGTTGTTTCTGTTTGTAGATTTAGTTTTCGCAATCAGCCAGACATAGGACCAGGCAGGCAGAGCCTGCAAAGGTCAGTGTCAAAGATGCCACCAATAGCCCTACCAGGATCGCGCTGATCACACTGGTAGCGATAATGCCTACTGCCAGCAGGACCACTGCAAACAGGATGGACCCCAGAATGCCTGTCAAAACAGTCTCCAGGGCGCTGCTCACGCAGGGTTTACACTGGGTCCTTCGTGCCAATGCGGTGGTGACCAGCAAGACCCCAAGATATGCCACCGGGATGCCCAGTGCCACCCAAAGGAATGCAGGTGTTACGGTAATCACTGCGGTGATCTGGAGAAAAGCCGCAACCACGCCCAGGATCAGGCTGGCAATGACTGCGATCAGGGTGCAGTCTCTTTTGCAGCTGCAGTTAAATAGTGCCATAGATTATCACCTCCCACAGCATCTTATGTCGAAAAGACGAAAAAGTGTAAGAACAGGGTGTAGGCAGTATAATGTATATTCCTCTTATATAATTGGAAGAATAAGGATGAAAGGAGTGGTGTGTTTGTTTAAGCACGAAAAACAGTTGTTTCATCCGGTAGAGATCGAGCGTCCCAATCCCCAGTATGCGGCGCTGCTGCAGGAGCAGTTGGGCGGCGGTAACGGTGAGCTGAAGGCGGCTATGCAGTATATGTCCCAGAGCTTTCGTATTAAAGATCCTAAGATAAAGGATCTGTTTTTGGATATTGCGGCAGAGGAGCTGGGGCATATGGAGATGGTGGCCCAGACCATCAATCTGCTCAATGGCCATGATGTGGATGCTGACGCGGTAAATGCCGGGCAGATCCAAAGCCATGTGATCCTTGGTCTGAATCCGGGGCTTATCAATGCTTCCGGCTATTCCTGGACCGCGGATTATGTGACCGTCACCGGCGATCTGTGCGCCGACCTTCTGAGTAATATTGCGTCAGAACAGCGGGCAAAGGTGGTATATGAATACCTGTACCGGCAGATTCACGACAAGAAGGTACGGGAGACGATTGACTTCCTGCTGAACCGGGAGGAAGCCCACAATCAGATGTTCCGGGATGCCTTTAACGAGGTGCAGAACTCCGGCTCCAACCGGGATTTTGGAACAACACAGGCGGCAAAGATGTATTTTTCTATGTCTGATCCGGGCCCCAACGCTTTTTCCGGAAACCCGGTAAATCCGCCTAAATTCTCCAACTGATCTACCGATAAAATTTACAGAAAAAACTACAGATCCGAAAACCGCGATGGTTTTCGGATCTGTTGGGTTTCTGGTAAGCAGCTTGTCTCAGGCTTCCGGGGCAAGCAGTGTAATCATATATGGTGGACAAGTTTGCGTTCAGAAACTTTAACACAATGACGGCCAAAGGCAGGCAGACCTAAATGCTTGCAGAGTTCCTTATAAATGGAGACCACCTGTTCAAAATAATGACAACTTGGGTTGTAATCCATAATAGAAGCTTCTAACTTTTGTTCTATTGCTGCGGTGGAGAATGCCGCGTACAATTTCTTTGTTGCCAGATGGATGGATTTTTTGTTGCTGATCCACCCCTTGGTTTGAACCTGCATGATACCCAGAGATATGGTGCGGCAGGGGCAAAAAAGCTTCACGAAATATTCTGTTGCCCGGGCCCACCGGGGGCGGTTATGGGCCTCGTATATCATAATTGCATATATCAGGCAGAGGAAGTGGGCTTTCTGTTTTGGGGACTTAAAGAAGCACTCTTTCTCAAGGAGACCATTAATGTATGCACCATATTTTCTGTGGTATTTCGTATACCTTCGGATAATCGTTTCCTTTTTCTTCTGTGACGGAAATAACTCTTCCCCAATGAATTGTATTTTTACCGTATCCCATAACCATTTTGCCAGGTATGCCAGAACAGCAAACCAAAAAGCATCCCGGAATGCTTTGGCATCTATAAAAACAGAATTTTCGTTAATAACCAGTGGGCGAATAATGCAAAACAATGTACCTTCACCAAGGAGTATGGAGAGGATAAAGGCGATGAGCTGGGTTCTCCAATTGGTAAAAACAAAAGTGTCCTTGAGAATTGCGTAGGTCACTCTTAACAGCCAATAAAAAGGTATTACCAGCCATAGATCAAGCACGATGTCATTTAACGAGAATTGCTGCAATGTCCAGCTTATCAGAGCTAGATAAATTGCTGGGTGGACGATCATCTGGAAAAAGTTACCGAAGAAGTTCTCTTCCGAAATGTTGTTGAAACCGAAATCTGAGTATCCGAAAACGCCGTAAGAATGGAGTTTCCATTTTCCTAATGCGCCATTGATCCAGAGCAACGGAAAGGCGAGGAAAAAATTCAGACAAAGATTGAGAAGTGGCATACACAACCTCCTTTGTAAGGGTATGTTAATCATACCACATTAGTATCCGAAAAGCGATAGCATAATTACAAACGTTAGGTTGCGTATGGGTGTTTGTGTTGGATGTTGCAATATCATAACTTTTCTGAATTGTAATGCTAGGTCTTTCCCACCAGCTTCACCTGGCAGGTGATTTCCCAAACAGCGGTGTTGCCTTTGTATATACCGTTTGTTTCGGTAACTGTTACCTCAGTTTTGCCTGACCCCACCTCACATATTGCAACAGTGAGAGTACCGGTGCCGATATCGTCGATTTGGTTTTTTTCCCGAACCTCAACTCCGATTGATTAAAAGGTGAATATCTCCAAAGCTTGTGTTATTGTATAGCCGCTTTTAATGGTCTGACCGTTATGGGTATAGGTAAAGGACCACTCATTCCCAACACAGTCATTGGAGAGTTCCTTGGCTTTGAAGGTCAGTTCATATATGCCGTAGTCATAGTTTCCTTCGGGAATAATGGGTGTCTGCTCTGTAACGGAACAGGCAGACAGAAATAGTGCCAGCAGACAGACAAGGCAAACAAGCCGTTTCATAATCCTACCTCATTAAAAAAGCACACCCCGAAGGGTGTGCCGAAAAAGTGTTTCCCTCGGTTTCGCTACCACACTACACCGATAAATATACCCGCAAGAGGCACAAGAGGAGAACACCTTTTACCAAGGTATTTTTCCTCTTACAGGTACAGATATTTATCGCATATTAAAGTGTAGTGTGGTATGCTGCCATTTTATCATAACGCTTTCAAAATGTAAAGGTTCATATTACCGCAACGTGGGCGGTATCGGAGGTTGCCGCTGGTGCTTGCTTATATGCAGGCGGTCTGTGGCGGATTTTTCCTCTAGGCAAGGTTTGGGATTCGTGGTATAGTATACTATATAAAATAGTCGATCAGGAGGAGATACCATGATTTCCGGATTGCAAAAAATGACATTACTGGATTATCCCGGAAAGGTAGCCTGCACGGTTTTTCTGCAGGGCTGCAATTTCCGTTGCCCTTTTTGCCACAATTCAGACCTGTTGGGACAAACCGGTCCGGAGCCCATAGCCCGGGAAACGCTGATGGCCTTTCTGCAAAAGCGGGTGGGGCTGCTGGATGCGGTCTGCGTTACCGGTGGCGAGCCCACCCTGCAGCCGGAGCTGGAGGAGCTGCTTACCCAGATCAAGGCGCTGGGTTATCTTGTAAAGCTGGATACCAACGGCAGCCGTCCTCAGATCCTGAAAGACCTGGTGGAGAAGGGTCTTGTGGACTATGTGGCCATGGATATTAAGAACAGCCCCCGACGTTACGGCCAGACCGCAGGTGTTCCCAATATGACCCTGGACCGTCTGGAAGAGAGCATAGCCTTCCTTTTGTCCGGGAAAGTGGACTATGAATTCCGCACCACGGTGGCGGACGAGCTCCACGATGTGGCGGCCATGGAGGAGATCGGCCACTGGCTGAAGGAACTGAACCCTAACACAAAGGCAGCAAAATTTTTCATCCAGCCCTATGTAGACAGAGACAGTGTGCTCGCCCCCGGACTACACACGCCCACCAAGGAAAAACTCCTTGATATGGCGGCGGCGCTGGAGCCCTACGCAAACCTGGTCCAAGTCCGCGCATTGGACTAAAACACAACATATTGTGTATTGGTTACAAAAAATTACGCAATATATTGAATTTTGGGTATTGACAATCATTTCATCCCGCGATATAATACAGGCGCTGTCACGTAATTTCTACAGGTTATGACAGTGCCTGTTTTACATTTTACTTAGGAGGATGAAGATATGTATCGCGTAATGAAACGAGACGGCAGCACCGTGGAATTTGATGTTTCCAAGATCAGTGCTGCAATGATCAAGGCTTTTGAGGCCGTAAACCGGGAATACCACATCAGCATCATCAACATGCTGGCCCTGCAGGTCACCTCTGATTTCAGCGCCAAGATCAAGGATGGCGTGATTTCCGTGGAGGACATTCAGGACAGCGTGGAGCGGGTCCTGTCTGCTGCCGGCTATGCCGACATCGCCAAGGCATACATTCTGTACCGTAAGCAGCGTGAGAAGATCCGCAATGTCAACTCCGCCCTGCTGAACTACAAGGATCTGGTAGATGACTACCTGAAGATCAATGACTGGCGCGTGAAGGAAAACTCCACCGTTACCTACTCCGTAGGCGGTCTGATCCTTTCCAACTCCGGCGCGATCACCGCCAACTACTGGCTGTCTGAGATCTACGACAACGAGATCGCAGAGGCCCACCGCAGCGCTGCTATCCACCTGCACGACCTGAGCATGCTCACCGGTTACTGCGCAGGCTGGTCCCTGAAGCAGCTGATCCAGGAGGGTCTGGGCGGCGTTCCCGGCAAGATCACCTCTGCCCCCGCTTCCCACCTGTCCACCCTGTGCAACCAGATGGTGAACTTCCTGGGCATTATGCAGAACGAGTGGGCAGGCGCCCAGGCGTTCTCTTCCTTCGATACCTATCTGGCTCCCTTCGTCAAGGTGGACAACCTGACCCAGAAGGAAGTCAAGCAGTGTGTGCAGTCCTTCATCTATGGCGTAAACACCCCCTCCCGTTGGGGCACACAGGCACCCTTCTCCAACATTACTTTGGACTGGACTGTGCCTGCTGACCTGGCAGACCTGCCTGCTATCGTAGGCGGCAAGGAGATGGACTTCACCTACGGCGACTGCAAGAAGGAAATGGACATGATCAACAAGGCATTCATTGAGATCATGATCGAGGGCGACGCCAATGGCCGTGGTTTCCAGTATCCCATCCCCACCTACTCCATCACCCGCAACTTCGACTGGAGCGAGACTGAGAACAACAAGCTCCTGTTTGAGATGACTGCCAAGTACGGCACCCCCTATTTCTCCAACTACATCAACTCCGATATGGAGCCCTCCGATGTGCGGTCTATGTGCTGCCGTCTGCGTCTGGACCTCCGTGAGCTGCGTAAGAAGTCCGGCGGCTTCTTCGGTTCCGGCGAATCCACCGGTTCTATCGGCGTTGTTACCATCAACCTGCCCCGGATCGCCTATCTGGCAGAGGACGAGAAGGATTTCTATGTCCGCCTGAACAAGCTGATGGACATCGCTGCCCGCTCCCTGCGGACAAAGCGTTTGGTTATTACCCAGCTGATGGAAAACGGCCTGTATCCCTACACCAAGCGGTATCTGGGCACCTTCTCCAACCACTTCTCCACCATCGGTCTTATCGGCATGAACGAGGTTGGTCTGAACGCCAAGTGGCTCCGGGCAGATCTGACTGACGAGCGCGTGCAGAACTTTGCCAAGGAAGTGCTGGATCATATGCGCGAGCGCCTGTCCGATTATCAGGAGCAGTACGGCGACCTGTATAACCTGGAGGCAACCCCCGCAGAGTCCACCACCTACCGCTTTGCAAAGCACGACAAGGCTCAGTTCCCCGACATCATCACTGCCAACGAGAACGGCACTCCCTACTACACCAACTCCTCCCACCTGCCTGTTGGCTACACCGAGGATATCTTCTCTGCCCTGGAGATCCAGGACGAACTGCAGACCCGCTACACCTCCGGCACTGTCTTCCACGCCTTCTTAGGCGAGAAGCTGCCTGACTGGAAGGCTGCTGCAGATCTGGTCCGCAAGATCGCAGAGAACCACAAGCTGCCCTACTACACCATGAGCCCCACCTACTCTGTCTGCGCTGACCACGGCTACATTACCGGCGAGCAGTACACCTGCCCCACCTGCGGCAAGGAGACTGAGGTCTACAGCCGTATCACCGGCTACTACCGTCCTGTCCAGAACTGGAACGACGGCAAGACCCAGGAGTACAAGGACCGCAAGGTGTACAACATCGGCAATTCTGTCCTCAAGCCCCTGGCTGAGAAGGAAGCCGAAGCTACCTGCGTATGCCAGGAGCCCAAGGCAACTGTGGCAGCCGGTGCAAAAGCTCTGCTTTTCTCCCGTGTCACTTGTCCCAACTGCCGTGTGGCAGAGGGTCTGCTGACCAAGGCCGGCGTGGCCTATGAGAAGCTGATCGCAGAGGAAAATGTAGAGCTGTGCAAGCAGTACGGCATCAAGGGCGCTCCCACCCTGGTAATCACCGACGGTGAGAACAGCGTTAACTACTACAGCGTACCTGAGATCAAGAAGTATCTGGCAAGTCTGTAAAAACAAAACATCAGCCGGGCCTTTGCCCGGCTGATTTCCCTATTAAAAACTGTAGGGCGGGGGCTTGCTCCCGCCGCAAGAAAAGATTTACGGCGGAGGCGAGCCCTCGTCCTACAGTGAGTTTGAGAGGATAGATGGTTATGTATGATATTCTGATTGTTGGCGGAGGTCCTGCAGGTCTGACTGCTGCCATTTACGGTCTGCGGGCAGGAAAATCCGTACTGGTTATCGAGAAGAACGGCTTTGGCGGACAGATCGCATATTCTCCCAAGGTGGAGAACATTCCCGGTTTTCAGGTTATCGGCGGCAGTGAATTTGCCGATAAGCTGACAGAGCAGGCAATGGCCCTGGGCGCGGAGGTGGAGCTGGAGAACGTGGTCCGGGTAGAAGTCCAGGGTGATGTTAAGAAGGTTTACACCGAAGAGGGCAGCGTTTTTGAAGGTAAGACTCTGATCCTGGCAGTGGGTGTAAAGCACCGAATGCTGGGCCTGCCTATGGAGGAGGAGCTGGTTGGCAAGGGTATTTCTTTCTGCGCTGTTTGCGACGGCGCTTTCTATGCCGGCCAGGAAACCGTTATGATCGGTGGCGGCAACTCTGCGTTGCAGGAAGCGCTGTTGCTGTCGGAGGTCTGCTCCAAGGTTACCGTGGTGCAGAATCTGGCGTTCTTCACCGGCGAAAAGAAGCTGTCTGACGCACTGACAGCAAAGAGCAATGTTGAAGTCATCTTTAGCTCTGTTGTGGAGGAATACCTCCATGAGAATGGGGAGCTGCGGGGTATGGTGATTTGCAACACCGAAACCGCCGAAAAGCGCACCTTGACCTGCGACGGCGCGTTCCTGGCAGTTGGACTGGTTCCGGAAAACGAAGCCTTTGCTGAATGTGTTCAGCTGGATGAGCGGGGCTATTTCGACATTGATGAGCACTGCGTAACAAAGACACCCGGTGTCTTTGTTGCCGGGGACTGCCGCAGAAAGAATATCCGTCAGGTGACAACAGCAGCCGGTGACGGCGCCGTGGCTGCTATGGCAGCCTGCCGGTATCTGGACTGATATATAATGACTGACCCCGGGGGCCATAAAGCCCCCGGGGTCGTCTTTCTTGGAAGGTTTTTAAGAATTTCTTATTTCCAAGGACTCCCTCTTGTGGTATTTGAAAAAATTTGTTACAATAAAACAGATAACGAAAAACAGGGAGGGTATAGCTATGCTGAAAAGGTACATAAGCGGGTTACTGGCTGTTGTTTTGGCATTTGGAATCCTGGCCTGGACTCCTCAGCCGGTAAATGCTGCTGTGGTTATGGGATCGTCTGATGCCATGAAGGATGTCCTAAAAGCGGAGGAAGGATTCAGCGCCAAGCCGTATTGGGATCATGCCCAGTGGACTGTTGGGTACGGAACAAAATGCCCGACAGATAAACTGGAGGAATACAAGACAAATGGCATCTCCCGGGAAGCGGCGCAAGCTCTGTTTGAGGCGGAACTGAAAAAAATAGAAGCGGCTGTTAACAGCTTTGCGGCTACATATGATTTGACATTCAAGCAAAATCAGTTTGACGCCCTGGTAAGCTTTTCCTACAACTGCGGAACAGGCTGGATCAATGAAACCACCGGATACTTTAACAAGGCAGTGCGGCAGGGGGATATGGGCAATGCCTTTCTGTACGGAATCTGTCTGTGGAGCAGTGCCGGCGGTGAGTACACTTTAATAGATCGTCGCATGAGTGAAGCCAATATGTATATCAACGGTCAGTACAGAGCCGGCAACGCCGGGGGAATTACAGTCTACCCCGATAATTTCCGGTGGGTGTATCTGGACGGAAACGGCGGTGAGGTAAAGTATAAGCTCCATGCCTACAATGCCGCTGACCCCAAACCGGTAGGGGCAAGCTTTAGTAGCGTTCCTACCGGGGTGGACAAAAACGGCAAGGCATTTAGCTATACCCTGGCAGGTTGGTACACAGAGGATGGCAAGCAGGTAAAGGCCTTGGACAGTTCTCTGAGCAGAGGGCAAGTCCTCTATGCGAAATGGAAGGACCCTGCAGGGAATATTGTTTCCTTGCCTAAGGGGCAGACACCAAAGGCAAAACAGGTGGTGGTGACCGGGGCCGGAGTTAATATCCGCAGTGGGCCGGGAACCCATTATCCCAAGGTGGGTACGGCGGCCCAGGGCGCTGTCCTTGCGGTAACAGAGGTATATGAGACAAGCAGTTACACCTGGGGAAAGACACCCAGGGGCTGGCTCAGCCTGAGCTATACGAATTACGCAGGGGCCCCGGTTATCACCCGGCAGCCTGCAAGCGGGACAGCCACAAATGGCAGTAAAGTTAGCATTACCCTGGAGGCAGTTGGTACAGGCTTGCGTTACCAGTGGTATGTAGCCCTGCCCGGAAGTGATTACTTCCATAAATCGTCCGTTACAAGCAACACATATAGCACCACAATGGATGCACAGAGAAACGGCAGAAGGGTATACTGTGTTGTTACAGATGGGAAAGGCAACAGCGTCCGATCCAAAACAGCAACATTGAACATGGACAAGACCCTGGCAATTACCCAGCAGCCGGTAGATACGGCAGTACCCGGCGGCAGCACGGCAACGGTGAAAATTAAGGCTGTCGGAAAGAACCTGAGCTATCAGTGGTATTTGTGCGATGCGGATTCTGATATATGGCAAAAGTCTTCCATCAAAACAGATACCTATATGGCGGATATGAATGGAGCCCGTTACGGAAGAAGGGTATACTGTGAGGTTACCGATGCCCATGGCAGCAAGGTGCGCTCTGAAACTGTGACTATTACCAGCACCACGCCGGTCATTAAAGAGCAGCCGAAAAGCGTAACAGTGGTCAACGGTGAAACAGCCTCAGTAAGTGTGACTGCGGCAGGAAAGGGCTTAAAGTATCAGTGGTATATCTGTAATGCAGGCAGCAAGGTGTTTTCTCAGTCTTCCACAAAGACAAGTACCTATTCTGTGGAAATGAATGCTAGCCGCGCAGGGAGAAAGCTGTATTGTCAGATTACCGATGGAGCCGGCAAGACGGTTAAGACAGATGTTGTGACCCTGAATTGGGACAAAACACTGACCATTACCCAACAGCCTGCAGGGGTTATGACGGTCAACGGAGGCACTGCAGCGGTACAGATACAGGCAAACGGTGAGGGGCTGCGGTATCAGTGGTATATCTGCAATGCAGGCGGAAAAGCGTTTTCTCAGTCTTCCACAAAGGTAAACACCTACTCTGTGGAGATGAATGCCAGCCGTGATGGCAGAAAGCTATACTGTGTGGTTACAGACGCAGCCGGAAAGACTCTTAAGAGCGATATTGTTAGCATAAATACAGATAAAAATCTGTTTATTACAAAGCAGCCCCAGAGCGTAGCGGCATGCCAGGGTCAGGTTGCCAAGATAAGAGTGGGAGCCAATGGTCGGGGGCTGCGATACCAGTGGTATATCTGTAACGCCGGTGCCACCCAATTTTCAAAGTCCTCTATTGTATCTACCGAATACGCTGCGGAAATGAACGCCAGCCGCGATGGCAGGAAGGTGTATTGTGTTATTACCGATGCCGCAGGGAACACCGTGCAGACTGAAACCGTTACCATGCGCATGGTGGAAGGGGTAAAGATTACCCAGCAGCCTGAAAACATGACGGCAGATAACGGTCAGATGGTAGAGGTAACCTTGAAGGCCAGCGGAACAGGGCTTTCCTATCAGTGGTATTACCGCGATTTGGGAACATCTGAATTTAAGAAATCCTCCATTGCCACTGCTACCTATTTAGTGCAGATGAATGCAGCCCGCAATGGCAGACAGCTTTATTGTGTTGTCACAGACGCTTACGGAAACAGCGTGAAATCAAATACAGTGACCATTAAGGTTACAGGTGTCAGGATTACCCAGCAGCCCCAGAATGTTGCGGTGCCTGTTGGAGGGACTGTGAACATTCCTGTAAAGGCAGAGGGAACAGGGCTTACCTACCAGTGGTACTTGGCATTGCCCGGGGTGGACTATTTCCACAAGTCTTCTGTTACAACCAGCAGCTATGTGACCACAATGGATGACGCCAGAAATGGCAGGCGCGTGTATTGCATTATTACGGATGCTTACGGAAACAGCGTAAAAACAAATACAGTAACCATGAAAATAGGCTAAAAAGCTCCCCCTGCAGCGGCAGTTTCCGCTGCAGGGGGGTTACTATTGTACGGATTCTAGGGGTGTTGCCGGGTTTGGCCGGCTGTTTCCTTTAATGGAATCTTAAGAAAGCTTTCTCTTTCTTCTTAAAGGGATACTTGTTATAATAAAACCACAAGAAAGAAAAAGGGGAGATCACCCATGTACAACATTCTGATTTGCGACGATCAGCGTGACATTGTCAGCGCGCTGAAAATATATCTGAGCCCGGAGGGCTATACCCTTTACGAAGCCTTTGACGGCGTCCAGGCGGTGGAAACAGTCCGCAAGGCGGATATTCATTTAATCCTTTTGGATGTGATGATGCCGAAAATGGACGGTATCACCGCAACGGCGAAGATCCGGGAGTTTTCCAATGCGCCCATTATTTTGCTGACGGCAAAATCCGAGACGGAGGATATGGTGCTGGGGTTGAATGTGGGGGCAGATGACTACATTACCAAGCCGTTTGTGCCGGTGGAGGTGCTGGCCCGGGTTCGCAGTCAGCTCCGCCGGTACGCCAAGCTTGGCAGTTGCCCGGAGAGTCAGGATGCTCTGTGCGTGGGTACAGTTGTCCTTAATGACACCACCAAGACAGTGACAGTGGATGATGTGCCGGTGGCATTAACGCCCATCGAATACAGCATCCTGAAGCTGCTTATGTCTCACCCGGGGAAAGTCTATTCCACCAAGGCACTTTATGAGGCAGTGTGGCAGGAGGCAGCCATGGGCAGCGAGGGAGCGGTTGCGGTACATATCCGTCATTTGCGGGAGAAGATCGAAATTGACCCCTCTAACCCCCGGTACTTAAAGGTGGTATGGGGGCAGGGGTATAAGATGGAAGGGGGCAGAGTATGAAGCATAGCGTCGTATTGAAATTCATTGCCATATTACTGGCAGCCTGTGCTTTGACAGTGGCACTGGTCAGCGCAGTAGGCGTGATATTTCTTGCCCAGGCAAATTTATACCAGCGGGACTATGAGGCCTGGGAGAAAAGCATTTACCAGACGCGGTCAGAGACCCTGGCTACCTGTATGGCAGAAAGCTACGGTGCCCGGGAATTGGGAGATTGTACGAAGGAACAGCTGGAGTTCATCAACTGGGGGAATACCCCCCAGACTATCAGTGATTGGTGGAATGTAGCCCCGGATGCCTGGTGCTACCGCATTGCGGATAGGCAGGAAAAGATTCTGGAGACCAACCATACAGAGGGATTTGATGCGGCCTATACCTTTACCCATTCTCTTGTAATACAGTATCCTGTCCAGTCCTCTCCAACGGAAGACTGGGAGGCAAGGCATGAGTACGCCTATCAGGACGGAGAACCTCAGGGGGTCCTGTACCTGCGCTATGAGGAAAGCCCGGAATTTACAGTGACGGTTTGGATGGAGAAGGACTGTCTCCGGGAATTCAGCGGTACGGAATTGAGATTTGTTAAGCTTTTAACTGACATTCAGGACTATATGACTGTAGGCATTGCTGCCGGTCTGCTGCTGGCAGTAGCCTGTATGGTATATCTGTGCTGCGCAGCAGGAAAGACCCGGTCCGGCCAGGTACCTCGGCCCGGTGGACTGAACCGGCTGCCGCTGGATATATATGTGGCAGGCGCGGGGGCAGGCGGAATTTTGCTCTTTATGCTGTCAGTCCAATGTGCAGAGACGGCTGTGAATTATTACCACAACGGCGAATGGAACACCCTATGGCTGATGCTGGCGGTTTTGGCAATGCTGGCAGTGGCGTTGTGTATGGTGGGTATCGTATTTGCCATCGCTGCTCAGGGGAAAATGGGCAGAGGGTATGTCTGGCGGCATAGCCTGACAGGCAGATGCTGCAATAAGCTGTGGAAGCTGTTGCTTCTTATCAAAAGAGGATTATGTAAACTAGTCGATTTGTTGCCCATGACCTGGAAATACTTGCTCATTGCCGGGGCTATGGGAATCGTACCTGTGGTCTGCGGATTTTTCTGTCTGATCTGCCACGGCTTCGGAAGGGCGTTCTGGCTGTTGATGCTCATTGGCAGCATTCTGGCAGACGGGGCGCTGGTATGCTACGGCGCCTATGCTTACGGCACTGTGCTGAAGGGCGCAAAACGGATGGCAGAGGGTGAGCTCTATAGTAAGATCGATACCCAGCATCTCACAGGCTCTTATAAAGACTGCGCGGACAATCTGAACGCTTTAGCAGATGTGGCTGTGGTGGCTGCAAAAAATCAGATGCGGTCCGATCGCATGAAAACAGAGCTGATCACGAATGTTTCCCACGATATTAAGACACCCCTGACTTCAATTATCAACTATATTGACCTGCTGCAAAAGGCTGAGACGGCTGAGCAGTCCAGCCAGTATTTGGAAGTGCTGGAGCGTCAGTCCCTGCGTCTGAAAAAGCTCATAGAGGACCTGATGGAAATGAGCAAAGCCACTACAGGAAATCTTACTGTGGAGATCGCCAGGGTGGATGCTGTGGAGGCGGTGAACCAGGCGTTGGGAGAATTTTCCGACAAGCTGGAGGCCCAGGGGCTGCAGCTGATTTTCCGGCAGCCGGAAGGCATGCTGCCCATCCAGGCAGACGGGAGGCTAACCTGGCGGGTGCTAAGCAACCTTTTAAGCAATGTGGTCAAGTACGCCCTTCCCGGCACGAGAGTATATGTGGATATGCAGCAGGTGAAGGGAAGTGTACTGATCTCCCTGAAAAACATTTCCCGGGAGGAGCTGAATGTGTCTGCCGATGAACTGACGGAGCGGTTTGTCCGGGGAGACGCTTCCCGGAATACCGAAGGCAGCGGCCTGGGACTGAATATCGCAAAGAGTCTCATGGAGCTGCAAAAGGGACAGCTGCAGCTGCTGGTAGACGGTGATCTGTTCAAGGTTACTCTGTTTTTTCCATCAGCAGAGTAAAGTGTTCTCCATTCTGTGGTTTCCTTGCCGTAGGGCGGGGGCTTGTTCCCGCCGATGCAGAACAGTTAAACACCCGGAAGCGTTACGCTTCCGGGTGTTTTGGCTAGATGAGAGTGGCGGCCATAACTGCCTTGATGGTGTGCATCCGGTTTTCTGCCTCGTCGAAAACGATGGACTGCTCACTTTCAAAGACTTCGTTGGTGACCTCCATGCAGTCAATGCCGAACTTGTCGTACACATCCTTGCCGATCTCGGTCTTCAGGTCGTGGAAGGCAGGAAGACAGTGCATGAAGCGACACTGTTTGCCGGCAATGTCCATAAGCTCCTTTGTGACCCGATAGGGGGAGAGCTCCGCAATGCGCTCCTGCCAGACACTGTCCGGCTCACCCATGGACACCCACACATCGGTGTAGATCACATGGGCCTTTTTCACAGCTTCCTTGGGATCGGCAATGAATTCCAGGGTTGCGCCGGATTTCTTGGCAAATTCCCGGCACTGCTCGATCAGCTCAGGGTCGGGGAAGTACTTCTCGGGGGCACATGCCACAAAGTGCATACCCATTTTCGCGCAGCCCACCATCAGGGAGTTGCCCATGTTGTACCGGGCATCGCCCATGTACACCAGCTTCTTGCCGGTGAGGCTGCCGAAATGCTCCCGGATGGTCAGAAAATCTGCCAGAATTTGGGTGGGGTGGGACTCGTTGGTCAGGCCGTTCCAGACGGGAACACCTGCGTACTCTGCCAGTTCTTCGACAATAGCTTGCTCAAAGCCACGGTATTCGATGCCGTCGAACATCCGACCCAGAACCCGGGCGGTGTCGGCGATGGACTCCTTTTTGCCCATCTGGGAGCTTTTGGGATCCAGGTACACAGGGTGCATGCCCAGGTCAGCCGCAGCTACCTCAAAGGCACAGCGGGTGCGGGTGCTGGTCTTTTCAAAAACCAGGGCCACGGACTTGCCCTCGCAGAACCGGTGGGGAATTCCCGCCTTTTTCTTAGCCTTAAAATCCGCAGCCATATCCAAAAGGGCGTTGATCTGCATAGGGGTAAAATCCAGAAGTTTCAGAAAGCTTTTGCCTTTAAAAATCATAGTAGTATCTCCTTATTTACAAGCTTCTTTAATAATTTCCACAGCCTGCTGCAGCTGCTCCATCGGGATATTCAGGGCAGGCAGCAGCCGCACTTTATCCTTTGCGGTGAGACACAGCACACCCTTTTTAATACAGGCGTTCACAACGTCCTTAGCAGGTTTTGCGGTTTTTATGCCGATCATCAAACCCATACCGGTGACGGCCTCCACGCCTTCGCAGCCTTCCAGCAGGGAGAAAATGTAGCCGCTCTTATCCCGGACCTGCGCCAAAAGGCTCTCGTCCAGGCGCTCCACAATGCTGACAGCGCCGGCACAGCAAACAGGGTTACCGCCGTAAGTAGAGCCGTGGTCACCAAAGCCTAAGGCGTTCTGAACCTTTTCACCCAGCAGGGTGGCACCAATGGGCAGGCCGCCGCCCAGACCCTTGGCGGTGGAGACAATGTCCGGCTGGATGCCATAATGCATATAGGCATACAGCATACCGGACCGACCGTTACCGGTTTGTACCTCGTCGATCATCAGGGGGATGTCCTGTTCCTTGCACAGCTGGGCAACAGCGGTTACAAATTCACGGTCCAGGGGCACGACACCGCCCTCACCCTGGATCATTTCCATCATGATGCCGGCAGTGGGGTACTTGGACAGCAGAGCTCTCAGCCCTTCAATGTCACCGGCCTCCACATGCTGAAAGCCCGGCGTCAGGGGCTGGAACAGCTCATGGTAGTGGTCCTGACCGGTAGCTGCCAGAGTGGTCAGGGTTCTGCCGTGGAAGCTGTTCTTTAAGGTGATGATGGTGAAATACTCCGGGCCTTTCTTATCCTGGGAGTATTTCCGGGCGTACTTGATGGCGCATTCGTTGGATTCTGCTCCGGAGTTGCAGAAGAACACCTTTTTCATGCCGGTGCGCTGGCAAAGCATCTGGGCAAGCCGGGCGCAGGGATCGGTATAGAACAGGTTGGAGCAGTGCTGCAGCTGTCCCAGCTGGGCAGTAACAGCGGCCATCCATGTGTCGTCGGCAACGCCAAAGGCGGTGACACCGATGCCGGAGGTCAGGTCGATGTACTGCTTGCCGTCGCTGCCGGTAAGCAGGCAGCCCTTGCCGGAAACCAACTCTACCGGGAAACGCCCATAAGTGGGGGCAACAAATTCCTTATCCAGTGAAGTGATGCTGTTCATAAGCCATCAACCTTTCGTCACCATGGTGCCGGCACCTTCGTTGGTAAGCAGCTCCATGAGAATAGAGTGGGGGGTGCGGCCATCCATAATGACCACGTTTTTTACGCCGTGGGTCAGAGCCTCAATGCAGCAATCCACCTTGGGGATCATGCCGCCGGAGATAATGCCCTGGTCGTACAGCGCTTTGGCCTCCTCAACAGTGATGTGGGGGATCAGCGTGGAGGGGTCGTCTTTATCCCGCAGGATGCCGGCAATATCGGTCATCAGGATCATCCGCTCGGCACCCAGCGCGCCTGCAATATGGGCGGGGGCGGTGTCGCCGTTGATGTTGTAGGTATTGCCCTGGCGGTCACTAGCAATGGTGGAGATCACGGGGATGTAGTTTTTTTCCAGCAGGTCAGTAATGGGCTGGGTGCGGATCTTGGTGATTTGGCCCACATAGCCCAATCTTTCGTCCTTCATGGTGGCTTCAATAATGCCGCCGTCTACGCCGGAAACGCCTACCGCATGACCGCCCTTGGTCTGGATCAGGTTTACCAGGTTCTTGTTGACCTTTCCTGCCAGTACCATCTGGACGATGTCCACAGTTTCTGCGTCGGTGACCCGCAGGCCGTCCAAAAAGACAGCCTCCTTACCCAGCTTTTTCATGGTCTGGCTGATCTCAGGACCGCCGCCGTGGACAAGCACCACTTTAACGCCAATAAGCCACAGCAGGGCAATGTCCTCCATGACCTGTTGTTTCAGTTGCTCGGTCTGCATGGCGTTGCCGCCGTACTTGATTACTACCACCTTGCCACTGTATTTTTTGATGTAGGGCAGGGCGGCAGTGAGTACTTCTGCCCGCTCTGCGTTGGAAAAATGAGTATGCATCATGTTATCCTCTTATGTTCTGTAGTCGCCGTTGATCTTTACATAATCATAGGTCAGGTCGCAGCCCCAGGCGGTAGCGCCGTAGGGACCGTCGCCCAAGGTTAGCAGGATCTCAATGTCGTGCTCCAAAAGGATCTTCTTGGCAAGCTCCTCGCTAAAAGGTACGCCTGCGCCGTCTTTGCAAACCTCCACAATGCCTGCATTGGAGCGGAAGAAAACGCCGATCTTAGTGATGTCTACCTGGGCACCGCTGTAGCCGATGGCGCACAGCACTCTGCCCCAGTTGGCATCCGCGCCGAACATGGCAGCCTTCAAAAGGCTGGAGCACACAACGCTTTTCGCGGCCTTTCGGGCGGCTTCCAGGGTGTCCGCGCCGGTGGCAATGCATTCCAGGAGCTTGGTAGCGCCTTCACCGTCGCCCACGATCATCCGGCTCAGGTTCACGGTGATGGTATTCAGGGCCGTCATAAAGGCGGTAAAATCCTCACCCTCGGCGGTGATCTCCGGGTTACCTGCCATGCCGTTGGCAAGCACTGTCACCATATCGTTTGTGGAAGTATCGCCATCAATGGACAGCATATTAAAGGTGGCCTGAACGTCGGTGGACAGGGCCTTTTGCAGCATCTGGGGAGAAATAGCGGCGTCGGTGGTGATGAACACCAGCATAGTTGCCATATTTGGGTGGATCATGCCGCTTCCTTTGGCAATGCCGCCCATGCGGCAGGTCTTGCCGCCTGCGGTGAACTCCACAGCTACTTCCTTTGCCAGAGTATCAGTGGTCATAATGGCCTCTGCTGCCGCATTGCCCCCGTTGTAGGAAAGACCGGCAGTCAGTGCATCCATGCCTGCTGCAATGGGATCCAGGCTCAAAGGCTGACCAATGACACCGGTGGAAGCCACCACCACATCATTGGCAGAAATGCCCGTTGCCTTTTCCACCAGGGCAGACATTCCCTCGGCAATCTCAATGCCGTTGGCGTTGCAGGTATTGGCGTTGCCGCTGTTGCAGATAATTGCCTGGGCTTTACCGTCGGCAAGGTGCTGTTTTGTGACAG
Organism: Faecousia sp.; assembly: GCA_045531275.1. Taxonomy (GTDB): domain Bacteria; phylum Bacillota; class Clostridia; order Oscillospirales; family Oscillospiraceae; genus Faecousia. The sequence continues at coordinate 7,350 of JAZSDS010000083.1, read as the reverse complement.
CAAGGGGAGCTCCCTTCACCAGATTGGTGGTGTATACCGCAGCGGCGGTGGCGGGAACATCGCTGACGATCAGCGCCAAATCCCGCTTTGTGCGGTTATGACGGATGCCGCAATGGACACCGTTAGCTTTAAATCCCTTTGCGGCGCATACGCCGCCTTGAATCAGTTCCATAGTAACCTCTCTTTATGTGTTCAGTCCTGTGGTTTCCTCAGTGCCCAGCAGAAGGTTCATGTTCTGGATGGCAGCGCCGGAGGCGCCCTTTCCCAAATTGTCAAACCGGGCGGTAAGGAGGATACGTTCTTCGTTTCCGAAAACCGAAACGACCATATCGTCCCGCATGGAGAAGGCGGCGGCGCTGAGCATGCCGTCGGGGTCGGCGCTCTCGGCATACCGAATCAGACCGTCGGTATAATAGGCTTTATAAAGATCTTGAATATCCTTTATATTGCCCTTGATGTCTTTGGCGAACAGTGGCACAGTAACCTCCATACCGCTGTAAAAATCTCCAACAATGGGGCAGAAGACCGGGGCGGCGGATAGGCCGCAAACCTGTGTCATTTCTTTCAGGTGCTTGTGCTGCTGGGTCAGAGCGTACTGCCGGGGACCCTTCAGCAGGGGGGATCGGTTCGGATCTTCGTACTCGGCAATCATTTTCTTGCCGCCGCCGGAGTAGCCGGTGAGGGAGAAACAGGTCAGGGCCGCATCGCCGGACAGGATTCCCTGTTGTACCAGGGGTGCAACCAACGCTACAAAGCCACTGGCGTGACAGCCCGGGTTGGCGATCCGGCTGCTGCCCAGGATCTTTTCCCGCTGGCCTGCCAGCTCCGGCATGCCGTAGGCCCAGTCCGGGTGGATTCGGTGGGCGGTGGAGGTGTCGATGATCTTCACCTGCATGTCCTCTGCCAGGGAAACAGATTCCCGGGCGGCGTCATCCGGCAGGCATAAAAAGGCAATTTCCGAAGAGGAGAGGGCATCTGCCCGGGCAGCAGGGTCTTTCCGCAATTCGTCCGGCAGGATCAAAAGCTCCAGATCCTTGCGCTGCTGGAGCCGCTCCACGATCCGCAGACCGGTGGTGCCGGCGCTGCCGTCAATAAAAACCTTTGTCATATCACAGCGCCTCCCTTACCCATGCGATCTGTGCCTTTACGGAGGAAACGGAGGTACCGCCCTCGCTGATGCGCTTTTCCACGCAGGTCACAAGATCAATATCGGTGTATAGGTCATTGTCAAACAGCTGGGAGTATGTTTTATAAGTCTCCAGAGGAAGCTCCTCCAGCACAGTGCCATTCTGAATACACAGAGCCACCAGCTGTCCGGAGATCTTGTAGGCGCTGCGGAAGGGCATTCCCTTTTTCACCAGATAATCTGCCAGGTCTGTGGCATTGATAAAGCCGGTTTGGGCCGCCCGCTTCATGTTCTGGGTGTTGGCCTTCATAGTGGCAACCATGCCGGAGAATACCTGTAGGCACATTTTTACGGTGTCTACAGCGTCAAATACGCTTTCCTTATCCTCCTGCATGTCCTTGTTGTATGCAAGGGGCAGACCCTTCAGGGTGGTCAGCAGCGCCATCAGGTCGCCGGAAACTCTGCCGGTCTTGCCGCGGACAAGCTCTGCCATATCCGGATTTATCTTCTGGGGCATAATGGAGGAGCCTGTGGTATAGGCATCAGACAGCTCAACGAATTTGAATTCCCAGCTGCTCCATAGAATGATCTCCTCGGAGAACCGGGACAGATGCACCATCAGAATCGAAATGGCGCTCATAAGCTCTGCGCAGAAATCCCGGTCGGATACGCCGTCCAGGGAGTTCATGCAAATGCCGTCAAAGCCCAGTTTTTTTGCTTCAAACCGGCGGTCGGTATTGTAGGTGGTTCCTGCCAATGCGCAGCAGCCGATGGGGGAGAAGTTCATCCTTCTTCTGCAGTCTGCCAGCCGGTCCAGATCTCGCAGCAGCATCATGGCGTAAGCCATAAGGTGGTGACCGAAGGTGATGGGCTGGGCCCGCTGTAGGTGGGTATAGCCGGGCATAATGGCGTCGGCGTATTCCTCTGCCTTATCGGTGACTGCGGTGATCAGGGCTTTGGTCAGCGCTGTAATCTCCTCAATTTCATCACGCAGATAAAGGCGAATGTCCAGAGCCACCTGATCGTTCCGGGATCTGGCGGTGTGGAGCTTTTTGCCCACATCCCCCAGGCGCTGAGTCAGCACCTGCTCCACAAACATGTGGATATCCTCACACTCCATGTCAATGGAAAGAACCCCATTTTCAATGTCTCCAAGGATCTGCTCCAGACCGGCGATGAGTTCGTCGGCATCACTCTGGGTAATGATGCCCTGAGCAGCCAGCATAGCGGCATGGGTCATGGAGCCTTTAATGTCCTGCTTATACATCCGACTGTCAAAACGGATGGAGGAATTAAAGTCATCTGCAATTTTTTCTGTTGCGCCGTCAGTTCTGCCGGCCCACATTTTAGCCATAACAGTTCTCCTTAAAAAGCCGTAATGGGCGGACTTGGCGTCCGCCCTTACAGTATCGGTATTTTTGTTCGGGAGGATTAAAGCGCTCCCTTTTCCCGCAGAGCCTGTACCACAGTGGGCATGCCCCAGATGTTGATGAAGCCCTCAGCCTGTGCCTGGTCGTAATCGCTCTCGTCGAAGGTGACCAGGTTCTCGGAGTACAGAGAGTAGGGAGAGGTGGTGCCGGCGGGGATGATGTTGCCCTTGTACAGCTTCAGCTTAACAGTGCCGGTAACGAACTTGTTGGACTTATTGGCAAAAGCGGTGAGAGCCTCCTGCAGGGGGGAGTACCACTTGCCGTTGTAGATCAGGTCGGCATAGTCCACAGCCAGCTTCTGCTTTACATGCAGAGTGTCCTTGTCGATGGTCAGCATTTCCAGCTGCTCATGGGCAAAGTACAGGATAGAACCGCCGGGAGTCTCATAAACGCCCCGGTCCTTCATGCCGATGAGACGGTTTTCCACGATGTCGATGATGCCGATGCCGTTGGCACCGCCAATCTGGTTCAGCTTCTCAATGATCTTGGAGGCCTTCATCTTCTCGCCATCCAGAGCAACAGGAGCGCCTGCCAAAGTCGATGGTCACATAGGTAGGCACGTCGGGAGCCTGCATGGGGGAAACACCCATTTCCAGGAAGCCGGGCTTATCGTACTGAGGCTCGTTGGCAGGATCCTCCAGATCCAGACCCTCATGGCTCAGATGCCAAAGATTCTTGTCCTTGGAGTAGTTGGTCTCACGGTTGATCTTCAGGGGGACATTGTGTGCCTCAGCGTAGTCGATTTCTTCGTCACGGGACTTGATATCCCACTCACGCCAGGGAGCGATGATCTTCATGTCGGGAGCGAAGCGCTTGACAGCCAGCTCAAAACGGACCTGGTCGTTGCCCTTGCCGGTAGCGCCGTGGCAGACAGCGTCAGCGCCCTCAGCAATGGCGATCTCAGCCAGCTTCTTGCCGATAACAGGACGGGCAAAAGCGGTGCCCAACAGATAAGTCTCGTACTTGGCATCCATCTTCATGGCGGGGATGATGATGTCGTCCACCATCTCGTCGGTGAGATCGGCAACGATCAGCTTGGAAGCGCCGGTTTTCAGAGCCTTCTCTTCCAGGCCCTCCAGCTCGTCAGCCTGACCCACATTGGCAGCAAAAGCGATGACTTCACAGTTGTTGTAGTTTTCCTTCAGCCAGGGGATGATGATAGAGGTGTCCAGACCGCCGGAGTAGGCAAGGACGACCTTCTTGATGTTTTCTTTATTCATTGTAATTTCCTCCCGAGAAAGTTTCTTTAATATGTCACGGATTATACACCCAAAAATGGATAATGTCAACAGCATTTGCATAAATATCCACTATTTGTGCGTTTTATACACATACAACAATTCCTGCCGGAGCAAATTGGACAAAATGACCCAAAGGGGCGTATGTACAGAGAAATTTTAAGAAGCAGCGTCGGCAAATGGGTCGGAGGGAAGGCAGAAGAAAAACCGCCGATTTTTGGATTGGCGGTTATTTATGCATAAATTCGTCTTATTTATTCATTAGCGCAGGTCAAAGAAGCGCTGGCTCATAATGCCGGAAACATCCATCAGATCCAGCGTGGGTTCGTCGGTAGTTTCGATGTAATCGGCAATGTCGGCAAACATCTGCATGAAGATGGACTGGTTGCGCATCATCAGGGCTTCCAGGGTGAACTTCTCCTTGGTACGCTGGTAGTGTGCCATAAGGGCCAGACGGGCATGCTGGCGGGCTCTTGCCAGAGGCGCGATCTTCTTCTGGTCACCGCCCTGGGTCAGATCATACATCTTCAACAGGGTGATCCAGTCCTCCACCAGGCACAGGTAGTTTTCGCACTCACAGGCCATCCGGTGGGCCATAGCCTGGTCGCAGCGGGTATCCAGAGCCAGATCCCGGAAAATGGCAATGGTCTCCTTTGTAAGGTTAGGATAGCGGATACTCTGCGCTGACTGTTAAGAATAAAAATATTATAATAAAGAAAATTTGAGTTTTCTATAAGAATTCATACAAAAAATTCAAGATATATTAATAAGACAGGGACCAATTCTTCTCTTGCACAAGCTCGGTAAATTTGTTATGATAAAAGCAGATTTAAAGAAATCTTACAATCAGGGAGGTAGAACCATGCGCTGTCCTTATTTTACGGTGGTCAATTACGGCGCCTATGATTCCAGCGTGGTCCATACCAAAAAGAAGGAAGGAAAAGAACGGTTGATCTCGGCCTATGAGTTTGAGTTCTACACCGAGGACTGCTCCGGCGGGCTGTGCATCAACAGCAAGCGGTACATGGCGAAAAAGGGCTATTTTACCTGCAGCAAACCCGGGCAGATACAAAAAATGGTGATGCCCTATAAATGTTATTTCGTAAATATTTGCACCCAGGATGAGGCGCTGTGTGAGTTCTTGGACCTGCTTCCGGATTTTTCTGTGCTGTGGAACATGGAGGAAGTAGTGGGGATCTTCCACGAAATGCTCACCATTGAGTCCACCGGCATGCTGGAAAATCTTCTGCAGATGGAAAGCTGCGTTTGCAGGATCATAAGCCTGATTGCCAGATCCCGGCCTTTCTCCCAGGAGGAGGGTGCGGACAACACCCTCCTGCACAGAAAAAACCTGCAGATGGCGGATAAATATATCCGGGAGCACTATAATGAGGAGCTGAGTCTGGAGAAACTGGCATCCCAATACGGATTGCACCCCAATTATTTTCACCGGCTGTACACCGCTGCCTACGGCAAGACACCGGCCCAGCGGATCCTCAGCTGCCGCATTGCGGCCGCCAAGACAGAGCTCTTGACAGGAAATAAATCCGTTTCTGAGATAGCGGCAGAGTGCGGCTTTTCTTCACAAACCTATTTTGGCTACAAATTCAAGGAGGTTACGGGGTATTCCCCTTTGCAGTACCGCAAAAGCATGCTGGGAAAAAGAAAACTGTGACCGGCGTGTAAATCCGGAAAAAGCCCTTGCAAGATAGGCGGTTTAATGGTAATATATTCTAAATGTCATATTAGAAAAAGTAATGACAAATATAAAGGAGGCAAATCATGACTCTCAGTGAAAAGAAGCAACTGCAATTGACGGCTTGCAAAGTCCGCATGGGTGTTATCGAATCCACATACGGCGCAAAGGCAGGTCACCCCGGTGGCAGCCTGTCAGCTGCAGAGGTCTTTACCTATCTGTATTTTAAGGAAATGAACATTGACCCCAAGAACCCCAAGTGGGAGGGCCGTGACCGTTTTGTCCTGAGCAAGGGCCACACCACACCCGGTCTGTATGCCACCCTGGCAAACCGTGGTTTCTTCCCCGTGGAGGATCTGCCCACCTTCCGTCATATCGACAGCTATCTCCAGGGTCACCCCAATATGAACACCGTTCCCGGTGTGGATATGTCCACCGGATCTCTGGGCCAGGGCGTTTCCACTGCTGTGGGTATGGCGCTGGCTGCCAAGCATACCGGCAAGACCAACCGTGTCTATGCCCTGCTGGGTGACGGCGAGATCCAGGAAGGCCAGGTCTGGGAGGCTTGCATGTCTGCAGCTCATTATAAGCTGGACAACCTGTGCATCGTTGTGGACAACAACGGTCTTCAGATTGACGGCGCTGTCTGCGATGTCATGAGCCCCTATCCCATTGTGGACAAGCTGGAGGCTTTCGGCTTCCATGTGCAGGAGATCGACGGCCACGATTTTGACGCCATCGAGAAGGCCTTTGCCCGGGCCCGTCAGACAAAGGGCGCTCCCTCTGCCATTGTGGTGAAGACAGTCAAGGGTAAGGGCGTATCCTACATGGAAAATCAGGCCGGCTGGCACGGCAAAGCTCCCAACGAGGCAGAGTACCAGCAGGCAATGACTGAGCTGAAAGCGAAGTACGCAGAACTGGAGGCAATGTAATTATGGCTGATATGAAGAAAGTCGCTACCCGCGACAGCTATGGCGCTGCTCTGTGTGAGCTGGGCGCAACCTGTGATAACCTGGTAGTTCTGGATGCCGACCTGGCTGGCGCTACCAAAACCGGCACCTTCCAGAAGGCATACCCCAACCGTCACTACGACTTCGGCATCGCTGAGGCTAATATGATCTGCGCAGCAGCCGGCATGTCCACAGCAGGCCTGGTACCCTTTGCATCCAGCTTTGCCATGTTTGCCGCAGGCCGTGCCTTTGAGCAGGTCCGCAACTCCATCGGCTATCCCCATCTGAATGTGAAGATCGGCGCTACCCACGGCGGTATCTCCGTAGGCGAAGACGGCGCTTCTCATCAGTGCTGCGAGGATTTTGCCCTGATGCGTTCTATCCCCGGTATGACTGTTATCTGCCCCGCTGACGATGTGGAGGCAAAGGCTGCAGTGAAGGCTGCCTACGAGATGGAAGGCCCTGTGTATCTGCGTTTTGGCCGTCTTGCTGTGCCTGTGTTCCATGACGAAGACTACAAGTTTGAGATCGGTAAGGGCGAGATCGTGAAGGAAGGCACAGATGTTGCCATCATCGCCAACGGTCTGCTGGTTTATGAAGCTATTAAGGCAGCTGAGGAACTGGCTGCTACCGGCATCAACGCTATGGTCATCAATATGGCTACCATTAAGCCTCTGGATGAGGCGTTGGTGCTGAAGGCCGCAAAGACCTGCGGGAAGATCATCACCTGCGAGGAGCACTCTGTCATCGGCGGTCTGGGCGAGGCTGTCTGCAGCATGCTGTCTGAGAAGCTGCCCACTCCTGTGCGCCGCATCGGTGTGAATGATGAGTTCGGTCACTCCGGCCCCGCTGTGGATCTTCTGAAGCAGTTCGGACTGTCTGCCGAGCATATCGTGGAAGTTGCCAAGGA
>JAZSDS010000066.1:0-2735 GCA_045531275.1 Faecousia sp. | reverse complement strand
TATACAACAGCACTTTTCCGGTTATTTTCAGCGCTTTCACGGCATTGCCTCCTTTCATATCTTTTCAACTATATCATATCATAAGATTCTGCAAAAATCTACTTAAGAAAAAATCATAACCACCGGCCGTGCCGGTGGTATGCACTAGCCCCCTTGGGGCATGCCTTGGGCTGAGCCTATAGGCTCGCCGAAAAGTCTGCCAACCGCACGACTTTCACGGGCTGCCCCTAAAGGGGCTTTTGTTTATTTGCCCTCTTTTACCGGCTGACCCGTGAACGGGTCGACATACTCTTTTATACTCATTTGATCGTCGGAATAATCTTCTTGTAATTGGTTCTTGATATATTCCTGAATTGCCTTTTTATTGGCTCCTACTGTACTCACATAATATCCTCGGCACCAGAAATGTCTGTTGCCATATTTATACTTGAGGTTGGCGTATTTCTCGAAGATCATTAGGCTACTCTTTCCTTTAAGATATCCCATGATCTGGGCTACGCTGTACTTGGGTGGGATCGATACGAGCATGTGGATGTGATCCTTACACGCTTCTGCTTCTATTATTTCGATACCCTTATACTCACATAGCTTCCTAAGCATTTGCCCTATATCTGCTTTTATTTTGCCGTAAATAATCTGACGCCGATATTTTGGCGCAAATACGACTTGGTGTAAAATAATTGTAGGAGAAATAAAAAAGATACAAGGAACAACTCAAATATGGTTTAATGAAGCTGCTAGACACCATAAACCAAAGGAGAGTTGTTCCCTGTGAAAGACATTATAGCAAAAGAGATCGCAAAGCTCAAGAGTGAGATTGAGAAATTCTTTGAAAAGGACGAAGTAAGCCTGGATGTGGCAGAGGGGTACTTCACGCAACGGATTGGAGAAACAGTTCGCGGCCTTTTGACAGCCTGCTACGAGCAGAAGGATGCCGAATTGCTTGCGGATAAGGCCGGACGCAAGGAAGCGGGTTTGGTGGTGGAGCGGCGGGGAGATGTGCGGCAGGTGGTGACTCAGTTAGGTGTGGTCAGTTATCGCCGTACATACTACGCAAGCCACAGCGGAGGCTACTGCTATCCTCTCGACCAGGTGGTAGGACTGGAATCGTATCAGCGGGTTAGCAGCGGTGTGAGCTTAGGGTTGGTAGAAACTGCCCGGGAGATGTCTTATGCAAAGGCCAGCCGGGTTGTGACCGGAGGTCTGGTAACCAAGCAGACAGTGATGCGGAAGATCCGGGAAGCTGTTCCTGTGATGGAGCCTGTGGTGCGTCAAAAAGTAGCTGTCCTTCATGTAGACGCAGACGAAGATCATGTGAAGCTGCAAAGCGGTGACAGCCGTATCGTTCCGCTGGTCAGCGTGTATGAGGGAATTGAGCGAAACGGCAACCGTGGTATATGCAAAAATGTGTTTCATTGTTCCGAATTTGGCAAGAAAACCGAAGATTTGTGGGAAGAAGTGCTGACGGAAATGGAACGGCGGTATGATCTGACGAATACAAAGATCTATCTGCACGGTGACGGCGCGCCCTGGATCAAGACCGGCTTGGAGTGGTTGCCGAACAGTGTGTTTGTGCTTGACCGTTATCATGCTAACAAAGCGCTAAAGGGTGCAGTCAGCGGCATTGATAGAAAAAGTGGATGCCAGTATGAATACCATTTGCGGCAGGCATTGAATGAGGGTGACAGGGACTATTTCTGTTCTGTTCGCGACAGTCTGCTTGCCCGGTGGACGGAGCGGGAGAAGACAATCCTGGAAAACAGCAATTATCTGCTGAGTAATTTTGATGCGATCCATATCTACAGTACCGATGCGGAAGCACGAAATGGCGGCGCAACGGAGCCCCATGTGAGCCATGTGTTGTCCAGCCGATTAAGCAGCAGACCTATGGGCTGGAGTCCCAAAACACTGAAGAAGTTTGTACCGATCCTGGCAGCAGGGCAATGTGCATTCTGTTCCCCGATTCCAAAGGAACGCAAGTCCAAGCGAAATGACAAAAACACACTAACTGCAAAGATAGCACCCAATTCCTTGGGGTTACCACACCCGGACATGGTTGCATCCATGCCTGCCAAACAGGGAAAAGTTACGCAGCTATTCAGGCTGCTCAATACGCTTTGTAAATAGAGTCCGGCGTCAGCCGCCTTGGTTACCATATTGCACAGATGTCAGTGGGTGTCAAGGACGGTTTGCCGCTTGTATCATCCTTGATACCCACTGGCAGCTGTGCTACCCATTTTGAGCCGTTCAAAAAATCCTACAACAACTTGACACCGTCGCACTACAAACTGAAATTTGAAATTTCCACAGATATGTGCTATACTATATTTAATAAAGTAAGGAGGTGCGGTGATGGCAAAGCTTTCCGATCCTGTTACCATATTGAAGGGCGTCGGCCCCACCAAAGCCAAACAATTCGCGGCGCTGAACATTTTCACATTACAGGACCTGATCTGCCACTTCCCCAGAGGATACGAAGATCGCACCAAGCTGGTCACCATTGACAAGCTGGAGGTGGACAAGCCCGCCTGCTTCAAGGCCGTGGTCATGAACCATCCCCGCACCAGTCATATCCGCAAAGGTCTGGATTTGACCAAGGTGCAGGTGGCAGACCACACCGCCCGGCTGAATCTGACCTTCTTTAACAGCAAATTCGCGGTGGAACAGCTGCGCTACGGTGAGGAATTCATTTTCTACGGCGCTGTCAGCGGCGATTTCATCGGCTACAATATGAA